>JASEFB010000022.1 GCA_030019325.1 archaeon
GATACCCCATCGCATTGATCGCCCTTTTAACTGATGACATCTTTATTGGCACCTCTCGTATCTTATTCTCCTCCTCCAGGATCTCCTCTACGGTTATCGTCCCCTTCTCTATCCTTTCACGGTACTTCTGCAGCCATCCTGGCCCTCTTTCTATCCTTTCTGCTTCTCCTCTCGTTTCAACTGGTTCCTTCTCCTCTTCCTCCTTCACTTCTGCTCCAGCTTCTTCCCCCTCCACTCTTCGCATCCCTGTAATTGGATACCCCATCGCATTGATCGCCCTTTTAACTGATGACATCTTTATTGGCACCTCCCGTATCTTATTCTCCTCCTCCAGGATCTCCTCTACGGTTATCGTCCCTTTCTCTATCCTTTCCCTGTATTTCAATATCCAATTTGGTGGTCTCTCTATCCTCCCCATCTCATCTCCATCCCAATGTCTTCCCCACTCTAAATAAAGTTTTTATGTATTATTATGTAATTAAAAGGAAGTTACGATATAAAAGATAAGAAAGGTGGTGATTTCAAATTCCCTGCGGAAAGAAGCGAAAGATAGCAAAGATGCGGAAGCACAAGTTGAAGAAGAGGCGGAAGAGGATGAGATATAAGAAGTAAGTTTGTAAGCTGCCGTTCCATCTTATTTTCTATACATTTTTTCGCCTTTTATTTTTCTCACGTCGTACTCATCATATATACTCCCTACTATCTCCTCCAAAAGGTCCTCTAAGCTAACCAAACCTTTTGTTCTTCCCTCATCGTCCACTACAATCGCGATGTGGAATTTACCCTTCCGAAATTCCTTAAGGAGGTCATCTACTCGTGCTCTTTCCGGTACAAAATAAGCGGGCTTCATCAATTCTTTTAGCGAAATGGTGCTATCATTTACGTTTATCAGCAAGTCCTTCGCATATAATATTCCCACAATATTATCCTTATTCCCTTCGAATACCGGAATTCTTGAATATCCAGACCTTTTTATTAGTTCCACAGCAGAATCCACACTTTGATGAGCTTCCAAGCAAACTATCCCCTCCTTTGGTATCATCACGTTCTTTGCGGTGATATAATCAAGCTTGAGCACGCCATTCATCATCTCTTTCTCATCCTCTTCAATCGCTCCCTCCTCTTCTCCTATATCAAGCAGTACCTTCACCTCTTCTTCGGACAGTAATTTTCCCTGTGGTATCTTCAGACCTAACATCTTACCAAAAGCGTTTGTAATAACTGAAAGGATTTTGATAACTGGACGCAATACAAAAATCAAAATCTCTAACGGCTTTGAAACGGTGATGGAGAATTGCTCGGCGTGGCGCACCGCAATGGTCTTGGGTATGATTTCACCAAAGGTGAGAATTAAAAAAGTCATCACACCTATTGCGATGCCGACGCCAAAATCACCGAAATAGTCAATGGCAACAGAAGTAGCCAATGCGGATGCTGCAATGTTTACGATATTGTTCCCGATGAGCACGGTTGTGAGCAAAGCCTCAGGCTCATTCACCAGTTTCTGGACAGTATCAGCGCCTTTCACCCCTCTTTTTAGCAAAGACCGCGCTTTAATCCTTCCTAACTTAATCAGAGCGGTTTCAGAGCCTGAAAAGAAACCCGATAGGAGTAGGAGCACGAATAGAACTACGATTTTTACGATGAACCAAGACACCTTGTTGCTTGTTCCCTCCAATTATCTTTATATCTTAGGTATTTATAAATTTATCGGTTGCATAACTAAAAATGAGACGCAAGCAAAAGAGGAGAGAAGGGAGAAGTGGAGGGGAAACATGAAGGAGCTAACAGAGGTAAGGATGTTAAAAGAGGGGAAATATGTTGTTATAGATGAAGAGCCGTGTACGATAATGAGCATAACGACCTCAAAGCCCGGAAAGCATGGAGCGGCGAAAGCGAGGATAGAAGGGATTGGTGTCTTCGATTCGCAGAAAAGAACAACAGTTCAGCCAGTTACGGCGAAGATGTACGTGCCAATAATAGAGCGAAGAAGTGGTCAGGTGCTCTCTGTTATGGAGGATACCGCGCAAGTTATGGACCTTGAAGATTATTCAACCATTGAAATTAAAATACTCGAGGAACTGCAGGAGACGGGACGGATTGAACCTGGCAAGGAGATACCTTTTTTACATTATGAGGGAAAATATAGGATAGATATAAAATAAAAAGGTGGATGAAATGGCTGAGAAGAAGTTAATAGGAAAAATTACGCATTATTTCTCGAAGATAGGCGTTGCAGTAGTCGAGCTGAGTGATGATCTAAAGGTGGGTGATATAATAAGAATAGAAGGGGCAACAACCGCATTTGACCAGGTTGTCGATTCAATTGAGATCGAAAACGAGAAGGTGGAAACTGCTACGAGGGGGCAGTCAATCGGGTTGAAGGTGAAAGAACGGGTAAGACCCGCTGATGTTGTTTACAGGACAATGGAAGCGGAATGAAGGGGAAAGAACACGAGAGGACAAAAGTAAGGGACATAATGGTAAAGGACGTCGCTTACGTGACCGTGCCAGGAACGAGAGAGGAATTGATGGAGATATACAAGAAGAGAAGCATCTCTGGAGTTCCGGTTGTTAAAGAAGGAAAAGTAGTGGGCGTAGTTACGAGACAGGATTTGTTAAGAAACCCTGCTGAGGATCAAATAGCGTTGCTCATGACTAGGAACCCTATCAAGATCAGTCCAGAAGCGACCGTTGAAGAAGCGGCTCGAGTTATCCTTTCGCATGGCATACGCCGTTTACCGGTGGTGGAGGGAGAAAAGCTCGTAGGGATAGTAACCGTTGCTGATTTCCTTAGAGAAATAGCGCAATGGGAGAATAAGGAGCATATAGGCGATTACATAAGGGATAAGACCTTAGCTCTGTGGGAGGAGATGCCGTTATCTGTTGCAGCTTGGATCATGGAACTTGCGAGGGTAAAAGCAGTTCCCGTTCTCAATTCAGAGCTCGAACTAGCTGGATTGATAACCGAACAGGATCTGATAAATGCTGCGGTGATAGAGGAAGGGATGGGCCGTTCGGACTTATCTCTGGGCTCTGACGAGGACGAATGGACCTGGGATGGGATGAGAAATATAATGACCCTGTATTACAGTGTATCGAAGATACGATTGCCAGATAAGCTGGTAAAGGATGTAATGGTGAAGGAATTAGTAACGGCGACACGTAATTTTGGGGTGAGTGAGTGTGCGAGGAAGATGAGCGAGGGCAGGTTCGACCAGCTTCCTGTTATTTCAGCAAGAGGGAAATTGACTGGTATGCTTATCGATAGAGATCTTTTGAGGGTCTTATTATAAGAGTGGTAAGTAAGGTAAGAATGGGCTTTTAGGAGGATTTTTGAGCGATAGAAACGTTTTATGAGATGGATGGGGATGAGAACTTTTTATTTGATGCGTTTTCATACGAATTGGCGATTTGGACAATAAGGTATGGCTGGAGCGGATAAAGAAGGCAGGAAGGATGAAACCGTAGAGCTTGCTCGGAGGCGGGGCTTCTTATGGCAGGCATTTGAGATATATGGTGGTGCAGCGGGCTTTTATGATTACGGGCCGCTCGGCGCATTGTTAAAAAGGCGAGTAGAGGAGAAATGGAGAGATTTTTACCGGCGTGAGGGCTTTTATGAGATAGAGACGACGACCGTTGCGCCACGGGAAATATTTGAGGCATCAGGGCACCTGGAAAGTTTTACGGATCAGGCGGTGGTATGTAAGCACTGCAAGAGCTTTTTCCGCATCGGTGAAAATGTGAGGGTAGGTGTGAACTGCCCGGAATGTGGTGGAGAGCTTGAGGCCGCTGGCGAGTTCAATCTGATGTTCCAGACGAGAATAGGAGTGTCTAAAGGGGAAAGGGATGAAAGAGCGGGTAAGAAAAGCGAAGGCTATCTGAGACCCGAGACAGCACAAGGCATCTTTGCCAATTTTCAACGATTGCTCAGGTTCAACCGGGATAAATTACCGTTCGGTGTTATGCAGATAGGAAGGGCATACCGGAATGAGATCTCACCCAGACAAAGCCTCATTCGATTGAGAGAATTCACGCTGGCGGAGGTGGAGGTCTTTGTTGACCCTGATGAGAAGAAGAAGCATCCGCGATTTGAGGATGTAAAGGATAGAACGCTGAGGATGGTTCCAAGTGACGGTGAAGAGGGGGAAAAGAGCGTAGGGGAGGTAGTTAGCAGTGGGATCATTGTAAATGAGTATCTGGGTTATCATATAGCGCGGGTCAATGAGTTTTTGGAGAGCATCGGAATTCCTCGTGCCAAAATACGATTCAGACAGCATCACCGGGATGAGATGGCACATTATGCAAGCGATTGCTGGGATGCAGAGTTTCTGAGTGATCGGTATGGGTGGATGGAAATAGTGGGTGTAGCGGATCGAGGTGATTATGATCTTTCATCGCACTCATCGCTTTCAAGTGTAGATATGAGCGTGCATGCCGAGTCGGCAAAGATAATACCACATGTGATTGAGCCTTCGTATGGGATAGATCGGATAATTTACGCGCTGTTGGAGAGTTCCTTTTATGAAGAGCGGGTGGGCACGGAAAACAGGCGGGTGCTGAGGTTAAAAAGCGAGATAGCCCCGATACAAGCGGCTGTGTTCCCCTTGCTTAACCGGGATGAGTTGAAGATAAAGGCGAGGGAGGTGTTTCAGATGCTGAGGGATGCATCGTTCATCGTTGAGTATGATGATTCAGGCAGTATTGGTAGGAGATATCGCCGCCAGGATGAAATAGGCACGCCGTCTTGCATTACTATAGATTACGAAACGTTGGACAATGATACGGTGACCGTGCGGGAAAGAGACACGATGAAACAGGTTCGTGTTCCGATAGCGGGGCTAAAAGAGGTATTAGCATAGCCCTTTAAAGTTGGTGGTCAGTTTAAGCGTGGTATTTTGATCACCTTATAGCAACCGTGATGAGCGTGCAACCGGCATGCTTTATATATGTATATCTTTATACTTCAGAGTACATCAATGAACATTGAGGTGAGAAGATGAGCATAAAAGCGAAGATACTGCTCGATGAGGAAGAAATCCCGAAGGCGTGGTACAATATACAAGCAGACATGCCTGCTCTCCCGGAGCCGCCACTCAATCCGATGACGAAGGAGCCTGTCAAGCCGGAGGATTTTGTGCCCATTTTTCCGATGGGGATCGTACGGCAAGAAGTGAGCACAGAGAGATGGATTCCGATACCCGAGGAAGTGAGAGAAGTTTATCGGCTCTGGAGACCCACGCCGTTGTATAGAGCGAAGCGATTGGAGGAGAAACTGAAGACTCCGGCACGAATTTATTACAAATGGGAGGGGGTTAGTCCGCCGGGAAGCCACAAGCCAAACACAGCAGTCGCCCAGGCGTATTATAATATGAAGGAGGGCATAGAACGGTTAGCAACAGAAACTGGGGCTGGTCAGTGGGGTTCTGCTCTTGCCTTTGGATGTATGGTGTTCGGGTTGAAGTGCACGGTTTACATGGTTGCGGCAAGTTACGACCAAAAACCTTACCGGCGGATAATGATGGAAACATGGAATGCCGAAGTGTACCGAAGCCCAAGTAGAAATACCCAATTTGGGAAGAACGTTTTGGGAGATGACCCGAATACATCTGGCAGTTTAGGGATTGCAATTTCTGAAGCGGTAGAGGATGCAGCCACGCACGATGATGCGCACTACTCCATAGGCTCGGTTCTGAATCACGTCATATTACATCAGACAGTGGTAGGATTGGAGGCAAAGCAAGCATTTGAGCAGATAGGTGAATATCCGGATGTAATCTATGGAAATGTAGGAGGAGGAAGCAATTTTAGTGGGGCTTGTTTCCCATTTGTGGGAGATAAGCTTACTGGTAAAAGACCAGACCTCAAAGTCGTTGCTTGTGAGCCGATGGCATGTCCATCGCTTACAAAGGGACTCTATCTCTACGATTATGGTGATTGTGCGGGGATGGCACCTATATTGAAGATGTATACCTTAGGGCATACGTTTATTCCTCCACCGATTCACGCGGGTGGGCTGAGATACCACGGAGACGCGCCGTTACTGTGCAAGTTAGTGAAAGATGGCTGGATGGAAGCAGTAGCCTATCATCAGACCGATGTCTTCCGGGCTGCGAAGTTGTTTGCGGAGGCAGAAGGGCATATAATAGCACCGGAATCCGCGCACGAGGTGAAAGCCGTTATAGATGAGGCATTGAACTGCAAGGAGGAAGGGAGAGAAGAGGTGATATTCTTCAATAACAGTGGTCACGGGCATTTCGACTTAGGCGCATACGATGCTTTTTTACAGGGAAAACTGGTAGACTATGAGTATCCCGTGGAGTTGGTAAAGCAAGCATTGGCTAACCTACCGAAAATACCATAGATGGAAAAGAGAACCTTAACGAACAGCGTAAGAAGGGTGAATATTCCATTCACCCCTCTTGAAGTTTATTCAAAGATAAGAAGCGTCTCTGACAAGAGTTTCCTACTCGAATCAGTACAGGGTAGGGAAAAGCTTGCGCGATATTCATTCATTGGGTTTGATCCGCTCCTGGAATTCAAATCTAAAGGAGAGGAAGTGAAGATTAATGGTGAGCGCTGCAAAGTGGAAGACCCCTATGCGGAGATGGCAAACGTGCTTAATTCCTTCGAGTGCGGTAGAGTAGGGACATTACCCTTCTCAGGAGGTCTTGTGGGATTCTTCTCGTATGACGTCGTTAGATTTTTCGAACACCTCCCTTCTTCACTCCCTGATACCTTAGGATGTCCAGACGCACACTTCATCATACCCACCTATCTGCTCTGTTTCGATCATCTCAAGCAAGAAGTGATCCTCGTATCGTACAAAAAGGAGGATACTAAGATCGAGGATCTTGTGAAGAGAGGAGGAAGTGATGTCGATGACTTTTCCCTGTCTTCCCTTCATGAGGAACCAGGAAAAGAGGAATTTGAAGAAGGGGTGGTAAAAGCGAAGGAGTATATCAGAGAAGGGGATATATTCCAGGTGGTGCTTTCGAGAAGGGTTGAATCGGGTTATAGCGGCGACCCGTTATATTTTTATAAGAACCTTCGGTTATCAAATCCCTCTCCATACATGTTTTATCTGGATTTTGACAACGTCGTTGCGGGTTCGTCCCCGGAGATGCTGGTCAGACTAAGAGATGGGATATTAACATTAAGACCGCTTGCCGGGACGAGGAAGAGAGGGAGAACGAGGGAAGAGGATGAACTTTTAAAGGTGGATATGCTCCTTGACGAAAAAGAGAGGGCTGAGCATATAATGCTGGTTGACCTTGGGAGGAATGATCTTGGAAGGGTTGCTCAGCCAGGAAGCGTTGAAGTAACCGAACTGATGGATATCGAGAAGTATTCGCACGTCCAGCATATTGTCTCGAATATAACGGCAAAATTGGACGAAAGCAAGGATGCATTTGACGTTTTCCGCTGCTCTTTTCCTGCCGGTACGGTAACAGGGGCGCCGAAGATACGAGCGATGGAGATAATAGAGGAAACAGAGAGGAGTAGAAGGGGTATTTACGCAGGTGGGGTTGGCTATTTCGACTTCTCGGGCAATCTCGATTTTGCAATCACAATTAGAACAATGTTCACCGTTGGTAGGAACGCGTATTTCCAGGCCGGTGCGGGTATAGTGGCAGATTCGGTTCCGGAGAAGGAATTCGCAGAGACTGAGAACAAATTGCGGGCTTTAGTAACGACTCCAGAAACATGAAAGTGCTTGTGATAGATAACTATGATTCCTTCGTGTACAATCTCGTGCAATATGTAGGAGAAATGGGTATGGATGTAGCAGTGCGGAGGAATGAGGTAGGAATAGAGGAACTCAAGAATATTGCAGCAGACAGGGTCATCATCTCTCCAGGACCGGGGAGACCAGAAGGGGCAGGGGTTTCTGAGGAAGCGGTAAGAATCTTCAGCGGTAAGATTCCTATTCTTGGGGTTTGCTTGGGTCATCAAGTGATAGGACATGTTTTCGGTGCTCGGATAGGCTACGCAAGAAAGATAATGCATGGGAAAGTTTCACTGATCCATCATGATTCTCAGGGTATATTTGAGGGAATAAAGAACCCTCTTCACGCAACGCGGTATCACTCACTCATAGTTTGTGAAGATGATTTCCCCTCATGCTTACAAATTTCCGCACGGGCAGAAGATGGGGAGATCATGGGGATACGGCATAGAACGTTGCCAATTGAGGGCGTCCAGTTCCATCCTGAATCGATATTGACCGAAGATGGGAAGAAGATGATCGAGAACTTTCTGAAAAGATGATAAAAGAAGCGATATCGAAGGTTGTGGAAAGAAGAGACCTTGAACCGGGTGAGGCGGAGCTCGTAATGGAGGATATCATGAGCGGTAGAGCGACGAGTGGGCAAATAGCCTCATTCTTAACTGCACTGAGGATGAAAGGTGAAACCGTTGAGGAGATTGTTTCATTTGCCAATGCAATGCTTCGCTATGCAGCCGTCATCACTCCGCACGTAGATGAAGTAATGATAGACACCTGTGGAACCGGCGGGGATAGGATAAAGACCTTCAATATAAGTACCATCTCCGCATTTGTCGCCGCTGGTGCTGGGGTCATCGTTGCGAAACATGGCAATCGAGCAGTCTCATCAAAAGCGGGTTCTGCAGATGTTCTTGAAGCACTTGGTCTTAATCTAATGCTTGAGCCAGAGCGGGTGTGTGAGTGTATAGAAACTGTGGGAATAGGTTTTATGTTTGCTCCGGTATTTCATCCTGCAATGAAATATGCGTTGGGACCGAGAAGGGAGATTGGGATACGAACGGTATTCAATATTCTTGGACCTTTGGCAAATCCTGCGAAGGTAACAGCGCAGGTAATGGGGGTCTATGATGCGCTGCTTGTCGAAAAAATTGCGAAGGTGTTAGAAGGGCTTGGAGTGAGACGTGCACTGGTTGCTCATGGCTTGGATGGATTGGATGAGATCTCCCCGATTGGAGAGACTAAAATAGCGGAGCTGAGAGGCGGGAAGATAACAACGTACAGCATATATCCAGAGGATTTTGGGCTGGAAAGGGCGAAGGTGGGAGAGATAGAGGGAGGCAATGCGGAAGAGAACGCGAAAATTGCAATTGATATTCTGAAGGGGCGAAAAGGTGCAAGGAGGAATGCGGTTTTGATGAATGCAGCAGCAGCATTGGTCGTAGGGGGGCTTGCAGAGGACTTTAAAGACGGCTTTGAGCTTGCCTCTCTTTCAGTAGATTCGGGAGATGCATATAGAAAACTTGAGGATTTGGTTCGATTTGGGGGCGATGAGTTAAGACTTGAACGATTTAATAGATAGGATAATCGAGGATACGAAACTAGGAGTTAAAAGAAGGAAAAAGGTAAATATCCCGGAACGGAAGAGTGGCATTCTCCGTTTATCCAGTGCAATTAAGAGGAAGGATAAGGCGATAATAGCAGAGATAAAGCCGCGATCACCGAGGGATGGTGACCTTATAGGAACCAGAGATGTGTTATCACTAGCAGCTGAATATGAGGAAGGGGGCGCAACGGCACTCTCTGTCATCACGTCTCCTTACTTTGGAGGGAGCGTTGAAAATGTGTCTGAGGTGAAGAGGAGCGTGAGTATTCCCGTGCTCTACAAGGATTTTGTGGTGGATGAATACCAGGTTTGGGAGGGTTTTGGCTATGGTGCAGATGCTGTATTGCTCATAGAAAGCATATCTCCCGTGGCGAAGCTCTTAGATGTGGTGGATGATCTCGGGCTGGAGGCTGTGGTCGAATGCCACTCGAGCGAAGAGATAGAAGAAGCTGTAAATGCAGGGGCTAAACTCATCGGAATTAATAACCGAAACCTTAGGACCTTTACCGTTGATCTCGAAACGACCGCAAAACTTTCGGAGTATGTGCCGGAGGATAGAATTATGATAAGTGAATCAGGGGTTAAGACACCGGCGGATGCGAGGTATTTATTTGAATGCGGTGCGGATGCTCTCCTCATTGGTACTGCATTGATGAGGCCGGGAAATCCAAAGGAGTTTATAAAATTGTGCTCTTCCCTTTAAGCATAAGGGGAAAATGATAGAGGTTAGAAAAGACGGAGAGGGGATTAAAATTTCTTTTCCTTATAACCCGGATTACATCGCAAAAATTAAAACTATCGAAGGATACAGATGGTATCCTGAGGAAAAATGTTGGAGCGTGCCTTATTTTGAATGTGAAACACTTTTGTCTGTTTTTGAAGGTGAAAAACTAGTAATTGACGCTGCTATATATTTAGACGAGCTGAAAAAGGAGCTAATGCTGAGGAAATACAGTCAGAGAACGATAAAGCAGTATTTGTATCATAACAGGGAGTTCACTCCTTGCGCCATAGCTTTGCAACGCATTTACTTGAAAGTGGGGTGGATCTACGGTACATTCAAGAGTTATTGGGGCATAAGAGCAGTAAAACAACGGAGATATATACACTTGTGAGTAATAAAGATCTGAGTAAAATAAAAAGTCCGTTAGACTCTATCTTGAGTCGGGAGGTGGTAGATGAAGAGGGGTGAAGTTCTGCCAAAGGGAAGATATACGAAGTGAACTTCGGATATAATGCCAAAATGGAAGTATATACGAACTTGAGTTCGGATATACCGCCGTTAAGCGAAAGTGCCTTTATTTACTAAGGATATTTATTTTATAAAGGGGGATAGCTATGGAGAAGGTATATGTATTTAAGGTTGCTTTGAAGTATCGAAAAGGGCTTTGGCGTCGCATTGAGATTAAAGGTAACCAGACACTCGCTGATTTCGATCATATCATTCGTATTGCGTTCAATCATGATACGTGGGATCATCTAAGTGAATTCTTTATAGGACAATGGTCACGGGGAGGCTTTGGTGAGATTTACCCTGATGGAGGTGGCAGTGGTGCTGAGATACAGATTGAGCAACTTGGTTTATCTGAAGGTGATAAATTGGGGTATGTCTACGACTTCGGCGATGAAATCCAGCATATTGTCACTTTGGAGAAGATGGTAGAACCAGAAGAGGGCGCTGAATATCCACGTGTGATTTCCCAGAACAAGCCAAGGTATCGTTACTGTAAGAGGTGCAAGAGAGAAGGAAAGAAGACCATTGCCACATGGATTTGTATTGAATGCTCAGAAGAGGAAGGAAGAGAAGTGCTTCTATGTGAAGATTGTCTAGAAAAGGAGCATGAGGATCACTATGCAGATGAAATACTCTACTGAGAGGATCCGAAATAAAGATATGAAGGCACCTTCGCCTAACAGAGCGTATCTGGCTTCGTGCCTTCGGCACTCCGCCCAAATTCCCCTTCGGGGGACTTCAGATACGCTCAAAACGTTATATGAAATTGCCCGTAATAAAAGGATAACGAACAAGAAGAGGAGTGATTAACCATGAGAGATAAAGTCCTCATAGAGGAAAAGATGCAAAAACTTATTGAGATGACCGCAGGGTTTTGCGATGAGTATCTGGACGAAGATTACAAGCAATTGTGCGAGAAGCTCATACGAAAGATGTCCCGTAAGCGGAATGTCCCATTCCTTTCCGGTCGGATTGAAATCTGGGCGGCTGCAATAGTCTATGCCATAGGAAGCATCAACTTCCTTTTTGACCAAAGTTTCGAACCATACGCTAGCGGTGATGATATATGTAACTACTTCGGCACATCCAAAAGTACCACTTCACAGAAGGCTAAGATAATACGTGATATGTTCAAATTGGGATATTGGGACAGGGAATTCTCAACATCTCACATGATGCAAAGCAGCCCATTTCCAAATTTGGTGATGGTAAATGGGTTGATTGTGGATAAACGATCTCTGCCGCCGGAAATCCAGGAACTCATACGCCAAAAAGAGAGCCGAAAAAAGTGAAAATGCATCGGCAACTTCAGCTACGCGCGGAACGTTATCGGAAATTCCCTGCCAAAAATTGTGAGGTGATAAAATGGTAGAAGAATATTCGGATGAAGAGTTGGAAGAAATTTGTGATAGAGTTTATGAATGGGGTGTGGAGTTTTCTGAGAGCAAATATTTTGAAGAATTGACCGAGGAGCAGAAACAGGAGTCTGAATTTGTGGTCATGTCTTTCACAGAATATATGTATTCCCACCATGGACTATCTCCTGAAGAATGGGATGAAGATGGACTTGAAGAATGCTGTCTATACACCCTACCAAGAAAGATTACCGCAGATGAATCTTATTATAGGTCCATCGCGCCTGTGTTATCCGCATTCTTTGCTTTTGTAGGCGAGAAGAACTTGTTGAAGAAGACTTCACAACTTACAAGAAAGGTTAAAGAGATTGATAAACAGATTGTAAGAAATGCGAGTGATCCAAGAAATTGGGGGATAGCGAAATCATTTGCTATGGCTGCAAAAGAGGCGGGAGTTGATATAACCAATGAGAAGGAGATGCAGAAATTCATAGCGCGTTATAACCTGCAACAACTTGCAACGTTAAAAAGAGACGAAAGTAAAACCGGATCTACCCCCAAATCAAGGAAATCCAAGATAGGGAGAAACGATCCTTGCCCCTGCGGTAGCGGTAAAAAGTACAAGAGATGTTGCGGTCGATAAATGCTGGAAAAGCATTTAAAAAGGAAAAAGAAGGAATTTAATAGTATGAATAAGCCAGTGAAGCTAGAGGAAATAATAAATGCGCTTGAAATCCAAAATGATACTAGTATGGCTTTTTTTAATAAAATAACCGGAGAGGTTATAGTAATTGATGAAGAAGAGTACAGAGCTGTAGAGGAAGATAAAGATTTGATGGACTTCCCAGAGTGGCAAAGAGATGTGATAAAAACAGCAAAAGATTTAATTGATAATGAAGACAATTATATTCGCCTACCTTCAAAATACGATATAAATGAGTATGAAATAATGGAAAATTTTTGCTTGTCTATAAGTGATCAAAGAATAAGCGATGAATTATATTACTCAATAAAAGGAAGAGGTGCGTTCAGAAGATTTAAAGAGATGATTAAAAGATTTGGAATTGAGGATGATTGGTATCAATACAGAGATGAAGCAATAAAGCAAATTGCGGTAGATTGGTGTAATGAAAATGGGATAGTTTTTACAATTGATAGTAATACTAAAAATTTAAATGAATAATGCTAAGTGGAAGCGCGAGCACATCAAAATGTCTGGCGTAAAGGTGAAGATTTGCGGTGTTACGAATAAGGAAGACGCGCATCTTGTGGTGGAGAGTGGTGCTGATCTGCTCGGCATGGTAGTGGATGTGCCGGTTGCGACCCCGCGTAAAATAAGCATAGATGAGGCGGAAAAGATCTCAAAAGAGATAGGTGATGCGATAGATATCGTGGTGGTTCTCTGTCCGGGTTCTGTGGAAGAGGTGGAGGAGGTTGTGCGAAGGATTGAACCGTTTGGAGTGCAGATGCATGGATTTGAATCCAATGCGTTTTTAAAATCTGCCCGTGAAGCACTTCCTGCGGTGAAATTGATAAAAACCGTTCATGTGGATGAGCATGGAACGATTCATGGTGTAATGCCAGAAGAGGATTATGTAGATTTTCTCCTTCTTGATACCTTTTCCGCCCGGGCTGGCGGGACGGGTAAAAGGCATAGTTGGGCTAAAAGCAGGGAGATTGTGGAAGATAGCACGATTCCTGTGATTCTATCTGGGGGTTTAACACCTGAGAATGTGGCAGATGCGATAAAGGAGGTTAATCCTTATGGTGTTGATGTTGCAAGTGGTGTGGAATCGTCAGCAGGGAGGAAAAGTAAGGAGAAGATCATGCACTTTGTGAGGAATGCACAATGTATATAGGAGAATATCCGAAAGCGGGCAAATTTGGTGAATACGGCGGGCAATTTGTTCCAGAGGTTTTAATGCACGCGTTGAAGGAGCTTGAGGATGCGTATCTTCGCTTCGGGAAGGATGAGCAATTCAAGGAAGAATTGGACTTTTATTTGAGGACCTTTGCGGGTCGACCAACACCTCTTTACTTCTGCGCTCGGCTTTCTGATTTACTGGGCACCAAGCTCTATCTCAAGCGAGAAGACCTCGTTCATGGCGGTGCCCATAAGTTGAACAACACGATTGGTCAAGCCTTGTTAGCGAAGAGGATGGGTAAGAGGAGAATAATCGCGGAGACAGGAGCAGGACAGCACGGATTGGCAACTGCAATTGTCGGTGCTTTGTTCGGGTTGAAAGCAGAGATTTACATGGGCGAGGAGGATATAGAACGGCAGCGGTTGAACGTTTTTCGGATGAAATTAATGGGTGCGGAGGTTCATTCGGTTGGCAGTGGCTCGAGAACATTGAAGGATGCGATAAATGAAGCTATACGAGACTGGGTGACGAATGTTGAGAATACGCATTACCTTTTAGGCTCTGTTGTGGGTCCGCATCCCTATCCCATGATAGTACGCGATTTCCAGCGCGTAATCGGGATTGAAACAAGAAGTCAGATACGAGAGGCTGAGGGAGGGCTGCCCGATGCACTCGTTGCGTGTGTTGGCGGAGGGAGCAACAGTATAGGGCTGTTCTACGATTTCCTTGATGATGAAGATGTGGCGTTATACGGTGTAGAGGCAGGAGGGGAAGGCATATCATCCAGTAGACATTCAGCAACTCTTTATGCCGGTAGCAAGGGTGTCTTACATGGTGCATACAGTTATCTGTTACAAGACGAAGATGGACAGATACTCCCAACGCACAGCATCGCGCCCGGGCTTGATTATTCCGGCGTTGGACCCGAGCATGCATTTTTGAAGGATATGGGTCGTGTAACTTACGATATAGTAACTGACAAGGAGGCTCTGCAGGCATTCGAACTTTTGTGTAAATACGAGGGCATATTACCGGCACTTGAGTCTGCACATGCATTGGCGTACGTGGCGAGATTAGTCGAGGTAGAGGAGATAGGCAGCGATGATGTTGTTGTGGTGTGCCTCTCAGGGAGGGGCGATAAGGATGTGGAGATAATAGAGAGGGCACTGCATGAGCAGAATACGTGATACCTTTTTGGAACTTGAACGAAGCGGTGAGTGTGCTTTTATAGCATATATTATGGCTGGCGATCCTGATCCGTCACTAACCCCACCAATAGTACAAGCAATAGCACAGTATGCGGATATCATAGAACTCGGGATACCCTTCTCAGACCCGATAGCAGATGGTAAGACGATACAAGCGGCCTCAGAGCGAGCTCTTAAGGCGGGAATGACACCTGATAAGATTTTTGAGCTCATCGCTGCTATAAGAAAAGAAACGGACATCCCGATCGTCGTGATGAGTTATTACAATCCGATCTTGCACTTTGGGATAGAGCGGTTCATGAAAAGGCTTTCAGAAGGAGGAGGGGATGGGATTATTATTCCGGACTTGCCGATCGAAGAGGCAGATGACGTGGTGCGGTATGCGAAGGAGAATGGTATAGATACAATTTTTTTGATTGCGCCTACCACGCCAGAGGAGAGAATAGAGCAGATCTGTGCCTATTCTTCAGGATTTGTTTATCTTGTGTCATTGCTTGGTGTTACGGGTGCGAGGGAGACAATTTCGGGGGTTGTGAGAACTTTGATAAAGAGCGTGGTTGAGAAGAGACCGGATATACCACCAGCAGTAGGATTTGGCGTATCAAAGCCAAAGCACGTGCGGGAAATAGTAAAGAGCGGTGCGAAAGGGGTAATAGTGGGAAGTGCGATCGTCGAACTCATAGCAGAACATAAAGATAAGCCAGAAGTAATGATTTCAGCACTTGAAGAGTTCTGTGCCGCATTAAAAGCGGCAACTAGAGATCGATGAATATCTGGCTTGGAACTGGACTGTAGCGGATAAATCTTTTTTAGGCGAGCCAACTAAGAAAATTGCCGACTGGCTTATTTTAAGCTAAGTTTTAAATAACGGGAGGTATTGTGGTACTTTCGATATACAGCTAACATAATAGATCGGAGGGGGATTATGATATGTTTCAGCTCATGATACGGTTTTTCAGAAACCTTCCTTCAGTTTTTAAAGAGCGGCAGATGTTACTCTATAAATATCGGGTCGCTCGAATAGCTTAATAGATTAATACTCCTATTAATGCGTGAAATTAATAAAACTATAGATCATGCCTCGATATATCCCAAGAGACCTCGCACTCGTAATCCTCTTCACCCTTTTATGCATACCCTTCGTTCTGATCTCGCCGTTAAACGAAACGTCGATAAGATTATTCCTCGGTCTTCCGCTGGTGCTTTTTCTGCCGGGCTATTCATTGATTGCAGCTCTCTTTCCAAGGAAAGATGATTTGGATGGAATCGAGCGTCTTGCACTCAGTTTTGGATTGAGTATTGCGATTGTTCCACTGCTGGGCCTGGCATTGAACTACACGCCATTTGGGATTCGCTTATCGCCTATCCTTGCAATTCTTTCACTATTTACCGTTTCGTTCGCCGTAGGTGCGTCTGTGAGAAGGAGCATGGTTCCCGAAGGGGAGCGGTTTGATGTTGAGTTTGGGGTAGCGCTCAGAACTCTAAAAGAATCGTTCGAAGCTGCGGATACAAAGACCGATCGGATTTTATCGATTATCCTCGTTATTTCAATCGTGCTTGCGATCGCCATGGTCATTTATGTGATCATAACGCCAAAACAGGGCGAGAAGTTCACGGAATTTTATGTCCTCGGTCCAAGCGGGAAAGCGTCCGATTATCCAACGAATTTGGAGGTAGGAGAAGAGGGTGAAGTGATTATAGGCGTTGTGAATCATGAATATGCCATGGTTACCTACCAATTAGAAGTGCAGCTCAGTGGCGAGGTTGTCGGTGAAGAGCGCATTGAACTCCTGCATAATGAGACATGGGAGAGTCCTTTTACATTTAGGGCGAGAAGAGCAGGTGAAGATCAGAAATTGGAATTCTTGTTGTTTAAAGAGGGGTTAGAAGAGGCAGAACCATATCGATCACTGCATCTGTGGGTGGATATTAAAGGGTAACGAATAGAAAGCAAGAATCCAAAAACTATAGCAAGGTGAAGGAATTGGCTGAGAAAGGGGTTGTTGAATGAGACGAGAAGGAGAAAAGATATTGTGTATATTCAGAAGAATGTCAGGTCCGTATGTGATTGCAGGAACTGCAGGCATCGAGAGCAAAGAGCGATGATAGAGGGATATCCAGCAGTATGTATAGTGAGAAAGGAATGGAGGTATAGAGGTGGGAGTTAAAACACTTTTCTTAAAAACTTTTAGGAAAAGTTTTATCAAACCAAACTTTAGAAAAGTTTGTTCAAAATGCTTCGCATCAAACTTCAGAAAAGTTTGTTCAAAATGTGGCACAACAACGTTGAGGAAATCAAAGCCTTCAAGAAAAGTAACACTGAAGAAAAGCCTTTTTTAAGTGGATGCCTGTTCTTCTTCCCATTAAGCGGGCATAACTATCAATTGGGGTTGATCCATTCTGATGAGTATCGACTAACGTTGATTCAGGTATGTTTAGCGTTACTAATTTCGATAGTACAACTTCGAAAGGGATATAACTGATAAGCGGTTAAAGGGTATTTAGATGGTCACAAAGAGAGTGGTGGTAACAGGCGGGGCGGGTTTTATCGGATCGAACCTAGCAGAGGAACTTGTGAAGACTGGCTCTGATGTAATTGTAATCGATAACTTATCAACCGGGCGCATAGAGAACATTGCAAACTTACGCACTAACGAGTATTTCACCTTTATTGAAGGGAGCATTGCCGATTTAACTGTGCTCAAAAGTGTTTTTGAAGATGCAGAATGCGTCTTTCACCAGGCAGCAATTCCCTCGGTTCAGAAATCGGTTGAAAATCCTGTAGCGATAAATGAGGCTAACGTCACGGGAACGTTAAACGTTTTACTCGCGGCGAGGGATTGTGGTGTCAAGGAGGTAATTTATGCATCCTCTTCTTCGGTCTATGGTGACACCCCGACATTACCCAAAAGGGAGGATATGGAACCAAATCCACAATCACCGTATGCCGCTTCGAAATTGGCGGGTGAATTTTATTGTAAGGTCTTTTCAGAAGTGTACGGCTTGAAAACGGCGTGTTTGAGATATTTCAATGTTTATGGGCCGAAACAGGATCCTTATTCTGAATACGCTGCGGTAATACCCCGATTTATCACGAGGGTTCTCAGCAATCAACCGCCGATCATATTTGGAGATGGTACGCAAACGAGAGACTTTACGTTTGTTACTGATGTAGCGAGAGCGAACATTCTGGCTATGGAACGGAATGTTGAAGGCGTGTTTAATATAGCCTGCGGCGAGCGAATAAGCATAAAGGAACTTGCAACCAAGGTAATGGAGCTTGTGGGTGTGAGACTTGATGTGGTTTACGACGAACCGAGACCGGGAGATATCAAAGATTCGTTAGCGGACATATCGTTAGCTAGGGAGAGACTCGGGTATGAACCAGAGTTTGATTTAACAAAAGGTTTGGAGGCAACGATACGATGGTTTCAGAAGAGCACTTTTCTTAAAAACTTTTAGTAAAAGTTTTATCATCAAACTTTAGAAAAGTTTGAGCAAAATGCTTCAGGGATAAACGGCTAAAAGGGGAGGATATATTTATAAATGATCGTCAATCAAAGCCTAAAGACAACCTTTTGTAAAACGCTTTTAAAAATAGAGCGGTAATAGTATAACTTTTTATTTATTGAAGATAAATAGTAAAACTAAGGTGGTATCGATGAAAACCGTAACGGTATCTTCAAAGTTTCAGGTGGTGATCCCGGAAGAGATAAGGAGAAAGGTGGAGCTAAAAGCGAAACAGAAGTTGGTCGTTATCGAAAAGGATGGTGTTATACACCTCATACCCCAGCGACCAATAAAAGAGCTGAGAGGTTTTCTAAAAGGGTTAACTGGCGAAGAGCTAAGGGATGAGGAGGATCGAATTTGATTCTGTTGGATTCTTATGGATGGATTGAGTATTTCGCCGAGGGACCACTAGCTGAAAGGTAT
The DNA here is from genome assembly GCA_030019325.1 of archaeon. Taxonomy (GTDB): domain Archaea; phylum Halobacteriota; class Syntropharchaeia; order Alkanophagales; family Methanospirareceae; genus ANME-1-THS. The sequence continues at coordinate 18,928 of JASEFB010000022.1, forward strand.
GCGAAATATGTCGAGGATGTGAGTGGAGAAAATACGGTTATACCCACAATTGTTGTTTATGAGGTCTATAAGAAGATAAAAGGGGATATAAGCGAAGAAAAAGCTTTAGAAGCGTATGCACAATTGATGAGAGCGAAGGTAATTTCTATGGATGCGAGTTTAGCGCTTGAAGCTGCTGATTTCAGCCTGAAATTAGGATTGAGTATGGCAGATGGAATAGTATATGCAACAGCGAAAAGGGAAGGTGCAAAGCTTGTGACGAGCGATGAGCATTTCAAGGGTTTGAAGGACGTTGAATTTATCGAGGAAGAGAAGTGAAGTGAACAATATGGCTAGAGAAGAAATACAAAAACCAAAACAGTCTGCGTTGTTGGCTCGGGGTATGTAGGCCTGCCATTAGCAAAAGCCTTCTCAACGCATTTAAAAGTAATAGAATTTGATATGGATGAAGAGAAGATAAGAAGAAAGACGGCCTAAAACGCGCAAGATTTAAGTATACAAAAATCAAATAAGTAAACATGCAAAAGATTATATCGATCAGGCCTACGGAAGAGATAGAAAGGAAGCTCGAAAGGTTGATGGGGATTGAGAAGACGGAGAGATCAGTATTGATAAGAAGAATTTTGAATACGGGAATAGATGAGGAACTAAAAAACATGCTCTGGAGTTGTTCAGGGATAAGAAGGTATCTTTGGCGAAGGCAGCAGAAATAGCAGACCTCTCAGTTAGGGAAATGATGGATTTGATAAAGGAAAAAGGTATTCCTTTGCACATAAGCATCGAGGATGTAAGGGAAGACTTTGAAGCGGCGATGAAAGAATGATATGGATCTTCAATTCCTCTCCTTTAATTTATCTGAACAAAGTGGGGTTAAATTGGGTTTTCTCGCAGTTAGAAGGAGAGAAATGCACCCATACAGAAGTCTACAAGCAAGTTATAACGGAGGGCAAAATCAGGGGAGATGCTGATGCAGTAGTTTCGGAGGAATTAGTAGAGAAAGGAGGTATTAAGGCTGTCAGTATAAAGAATGATTTCAAAAAGATGTTAAAAAGTCTGAGGGGAGAGCTTCATGAAGGCGAACTGGAAGTGCTTGCTTTAGCAAACGCTAAAAGAGGCGTAGCGGTTTTGGCTGAGAGCATAGCCAGAGAAGTAGGAAGTGTTTTCAAAATAGAAGTTCATGGCACGCTATTTCTTATCTTCTTGATGGTAAAAAAGAGGAGGTTGAAGAGAGAAGAAGCGAAGGATAAAGTGGATTTGATGATTAGAAAAGGGTTCAGGCTTGGTCATGAAGAATATTTGGAATTTTTGAAATTGCTCGAAACGCTCTGAAAAGGGTGAGTGATACCTCAACCGTTTTATCCTGATAAAAATCGTGACAAACCTTTTAGGAAAAGTTTTATCAAAACACACTTTTCTTTTACAAAGAAACCTGTGCTAAAAGAAAAGTAACAACGAAGAAAAGCTTTTTTAAGTGCAAACCTTTTTAGAAAAAGCTTTATCAAAAAATTTTATAGAAGAAAACAGTGCTAAAGAAAGAAAAAGAAGATTAAAGAACAAGGCGGAAGAGGGGGAGGAACAAATATATGAACCAGAAAACCGTCTGCATTGTGGGCATAGGTTATGTCGGCTTACCGTTGGCTGAAGCATTTTCCAAGCATTTAAAAGTAGTAGGATTTGACATCGATGAAGTGAAGATAAGAAAGTTAAACAGAGATAACAATGAAGAGAGCTTAGAATTCACGTCAGACTCTTCTAAAATAAAAGAAGCGTATTTGTATAGCTGGACAATAAATCCCAATGTCAAATACTACCAAATCCCAAGTAAATCCCAATTTCCAAATCCCAAAAAGAAAGGATTAGCAAAAATAAGGTACAAAACTGGTAGTATTGGGATTTGGGATTTGTTTGGTAGTATTGGTATATATTGGATTTTTGGATTTTCTACAGAGCTAAACAAATACTCTGTTAGATACAAACATCCTCATTTCCTATTTCGCTGATAAATACCAAAGAAGGAGGTAAGCAAAATAGAAGAGATTTTCAGAACTTCTTTTAACATATCCATCATTACGAAGATTGAGTTTTTAGGATGGGAAAAGCATACGGAAGAGGGATTTGAGAAAGCGTGGGAATTCATTAGTTTTGCAAATGTAATTCCTCTGACCGATAAAATAGCGAATTTAACGATAGATAAAAGAAGAGAATCTAAAATAAAACTGCCTGATGCTGTAATTGCCGCAACAACCTTGCATAATAATTTAATCCTCGTAACAAGAAATGATAAGGATTTCAACGGTATCAAAGGCTTAGAAATATATAATCCGTTCAGTGTTTAGATGAGTTAAATGAATATCGTCCAGCGAATCGCGAAGAACACGGTTGTATTATAACCATGTCCAAAATCGTAAATCAACCTTAAAAAACTAACAATGAAGAAAAGATTTTTAAAGTGTGAAGATACTTTCTTGGTACAATAGATGGCTCTTTAAAGGTTAAAAATGAAACTAATTGGGGCAGAGGAGAAGGGTGGAAAAGATTTAAAGGGGCTTGGATTTGAATTTTACGAAGAGTTATTAGGACGTTTTTTTGACCTCTTAAAAGAGCACTTTGGTGATCGATTGATTTCGTTGGTCCTCTACGGGTCTGTAGCACGGGGAGAGGCAAGAGAAAATAGCGATCTCGACCTTCTTATAATCTTGGATGGCGTATCCCCCAATTATCATCGCCGATTGGACGAAGTTTTGAAGGTGCAAACTCGTCTTGAGAGCGAACAGGTATATGAAAA
>JASEFB010000237.1 GCA_030019325.1 archaeon
CAAAAAATACATACGCACCGATTCCCTTCCTCTCTTTCTCCCTGAGGAACGGCAATGAAACGACACCACGAAATCGTAACCATTCAATGATACCAATAATAAAGAAGGAAAGAACAAAGCCAAGGATGATCAAATCCTTTTGGACGACAAGGTAAAGTACCGGAATTGCGACACCGCAGATGTGTACTGCTTTTCGCTTCGTTTCTTCTCGTAAAACACTTGATTTGGATGTTGACATAGTGGGATCTTTTTCTTAGGTAAATAACACCCTCTCTTTTAATAAAAGAAAACTAAGCCCATACAGGGCTTGCGGGGTCGTGGGGCAGAGCCCCACTGTGCTGAAATTATCAAAAATACTTCGTTAGCGTTTCTTTGGTCAAGCTGGTTTAAAAGTACCTAATTGGGTTGGGAGGGTTGATAAGGGGGGTCTGGCCCCTTATACGAACATCACTCCTGCCTCTTTAGCATTGAGATAATCCCACTGCTTGCTCTCCTTTACCTTCTTTATTGCTCTTTCAAATTCTTCCATTCCTACCGTCTTCTTATTCTTTCGCGCGGCAAACATACCCGCCTCGACGGATATCGCCTTGATATCCGCACCCGTGGCATGTTCGGTAAGTGCCGCTAAGGTATCTAAATCGACGTCCTTCTTCAGCTTAAGGGCGGCTGTATGGATCTTAAATATTTCCTT
>JASEFB010000238.1 GCA_030019325.1 archaeon
CTCCCAAACCTACCTTACAGTAAGTAGGAAAATCCTTCGTCTCCTACACCTAACCAGAGGCGGGTTAGCTTTGTCCTCCAGAAAGCTCCCCTAAGCTCCCCGCAGGAATCGAACCTGCGTAGCCACCAGGAGCACCTAAAAAAATTAAATTGGCGTGGCTCTTAAACCACGCCATAGCGCTTTCTGATCAAGCACTTTAAAAAAACGGGCTTCTTCGTTAGTTAGTCTTAACGTTGAAAAAAATTCCTCGCTATCTCTATGCTTCTTCTTTCTCGGTGTTCCCGGTGCAAAATGATAATGATAATGCATTATCGCCTTAGCATCTCTGTAACTCTGAGCAATATAGTAATAACCGCATATCTGGCATTTAATTAAAAAAGGCATTACTTTTTTAACTCCTGTAATGCCTTTTCCGCTTCTACTACCTCTTCTTCTGTAATGTCTGGAACTACTTTCAACTTGTTCATCCCTTCTAACATTGGAAGAATTTTTAGCTCATCGTAGTATTTTATAACGTCACTAAACCTCTGTACTTTCTTTCGTTCCTCTATTGTGTCTTTCTTTCTCAGCTCATCAAGAGATAGAATATCGTTTACTGTTGTCTCTAATGTTTTCCTCAGCGATAGACGCATCTCTGGTGCAAAATCGTTGTATATGTTTCAATCCTTGTTTTAGTGGATTAGCCTCT
>JASEFB010000239.1 GCA_030019325.1 archaeon
GTCTCCCCTACGTGTGCAACAATTCTACCCCATATCTCTTCAAATGGTATGTTTGGCATATTTACCTGCTGTTATCTATTGTTTATCAAAGGATTATATGCATCTCAACCTGAATTCCCTATCTGTTATCGGTTCTAATTCAAGTTCGGGTGGAGAACCTTTAGGCCACGGGGCAAGACCTCTTTCAATCATCCACTTTCCTATTCGAGCGCTTCTTAACTCAATACAACCCCGCCAAAACGATTGCGAGAGATTGATTGTTACCGTCTCATCCCCCTCAAGCTCGATAACTACCGAATCCCATACCTTTTGGAGATATCTATCTCTATCATTACGAACTATTCTAATGCCATACCCAGCACCAGTTCTACCAGGCGATCCGTTATTCCATCCAGCCACTCTCATTTTGGCCTCCTTATCCAATCTTTTTCTTCATAAATATGTCTTTAGGACTTATAAGCTTCATAACGAGCTATTGAATTCCCTATCTTTATGCGAGATACAAGTAATTGTAAAAAGGCTTTTGGTAGTATTGGGGTTTGGGATTTATATAAGGGCTATACAAATAGTTATATTGTATAATGAATGTGGATGCAAAGACATATCATCCAAATGCATACTTAGCGCGTAGAAGAAATGTTACAAAGGGATTAAAGGCGAGAACGAAGATTCTTGCGGTGATGGATA
>JASEFB010000240.1 GCA_030019325.1 archaeon
CATATGCATGATTGTGAGTATGGTGTTTCTCACCCTGTTAAAGCCGTCTGAAGTTAAAGAAAAGATTTAAGAACCCGCTCTATTTTTCCCCACACCTCTTTGCTTGGGATTATCTCCTCGTTTTCTATCTTCCGCACCAAGGACTGTTTTTCATTTATCCTTTTGGCAAGCTCCGCTTGTTTGAGCCCTGCTTTTTCCCTCGCTTCTTTTATCTTTCTTCCATACTCCTCTCCCATTCCCATTTCCTCTTCTATCACGAGGTCCATCTGCTCATATAATCTCCTTTTGTGGGGCTCCGCCCCACGACCCCGCAAGCCCTGTAAGGGCTTAGCCTTAACGAGCTGCACTGGTTCACCACCGAGCGTTGTTTTTGCTTTTTTATCCACTACTACACCTGTTCCATATCGAGCACACGCTTTACATACTTGTAGCTTTGAGCTCCCTATCGTTATGTACTGGACTTTTCCTTTTATTTCCACACCACATATCTCACACTCGGTCATTTCATTTTATTTCGAGAGGCCGTACATTTTATATAGTATACCGTGGAGAAATAAATAACGGAGGTAAAATGAAAGCAACGAGCGGCGATATACCCTCAGGCACTGATTATTCACGATACCTGCTGGACAGGATAAAGCAGTTGGAGGAGGTAAACAATCGACTGAAGGGGACTCTGGAGAGGG
>JASEFB010000241.1 GCA_030019325.1 archaeon
CTTAGTGCCCTTATTGCTAAGTCCGCCTGCTGCTAAACAATGAGAGACAAAGTGAGCACAGTCACCTCCGCTTGTTGTTAATTGAGTCCCTGATCCCTGTGGAGGAGGCGAAGAGCCGTAATATTTGCCACAACCACAAGCTTTGTAGGCATAGTTAATCGCATAATTTACTGCTGCCTGAGGGTCATAAGTAGTAGCCGAAATAATGTTGTTTTTATCAAACGACTCCGCATCGGCACGCTTTCCATTAAATCTTCGGATATATTCTCAGCCGACACTGCGCCGCTAAAAACTGAACCAACAAACACCACAATCACAATCAAACCCCAAACCTTCACGCCTTTTCTCATCACCCGAGATTCACCTCCCCTGTGATAGAAAGAAGGAAATTTGCATACATATGATTTTCGATTTTCACCATCGATGCTCTCTCTTGCTGTAACCAGAAAAACTACAAAACCGGGTGGAACGGAAGAGGTCAACAGTGGACTGGAAAAGAGTCAAGGAAGGGGATGATATGAAAATGCGAGGCTTCTGATCTGAGATGAAGAATTGAGGTATACAAGCTTTAATTTTAATGCTCTTGGATCAATGATTATCTTCTCACTTTCTGGGTCAAGTTTAATCTTCCATCTTTGTAGAAAATCGGAACCTATTATTAGCTCCTCTGATAGATTTGGAACA
>JASEFB010000242.1 GCA_030019325.1 archaeon
TACAGATAAGAAACATCTCGTTCCAGTAAGAGATTTTAGTCGCAAGCATGCAATTCGATGCATATTTTATCAGTTCCGCAGTTCGTAGATCAACTCTGAAAATAGGCTTATTTAAGGGCTTGTAAAGTGTTTCCAAAACATCACCTGACCTTTTATCATACTCCCCGATAACAATTCGATCTTCGGTAAAGAAATCTTTTTTTGTGCTTTTGTCTTTGCTCCAGCTTCCGGATATTTCCGTTAAGAATTCCGGATTCATGCATACTCCTATTTCACTTCCTGTTTTTTTACCTGAATATTTCTCCAATATTGGAATTACTACGTCTTCAGTAGTCCCTGGAACTACTGTGCTTTTTACGACTACAAGATGATACTCCTCTTTATTTGCCAACGCTATTCCGATATTCTTCGTTGCTTCTTTTATGTAGCTCAGGTCTATTTCTCCATTTTCTCTTGTTGGCGTTGGGACGCAGATGAAAGATATATTCGAGTTTTCAATAGCGTGGTTTATATCTTTTGTGAAGTTTAGCAGGTCTTTGTCAATGATGTCAGAGAAAATCACTTCATTGCCGAGTTCGGTAAGACCTTTCCCGATTGCCGTGCCAACAAACCCGCTTCCTATAAGCCCTTACAGGGCTTGCGGGTAAACCCTTACAGGGTTTTCGGGGTAGATCGGAAGAGC
>JASEFB010000243.1 GCA_030019325.1 archaeon
GACCGCTGATTTTCTAACCATTTTCTCGCCCACTCTTCCGTCGAGTAACAACTATAATAGGAGTTGACAGCAGAAACCCCCTTCGGAGTTTCCGATACCTTCCCCGCTTTATAACAACCATGATAGGAGGTGACCTAGCAACAACAGCCTCTCCGCAAGTCACCTTCTGGCGTGGGTTGAATAACGACGATGATAAAGAGATGGTATGAGTTTTTGGTATCTATGGTGCGTTGAAAGGCTATGCTGAGATTGCCAGGTGGCACGCTTGGACGCGCATTGGTAAAGAAGCAAGACGGCATCCATCTTATCTCTGAGGTGGAATATATGAGAAATAGGGAAAGGTAACGGAATGTAAAAGCAAGATTGAAAGAGAAGAAGGTGCATCCCCTTCGGTTGCTTTTGAAATAGGAGGAAAGGGTGCATACTGAGAGGAATAAATAAGAGGAAGTAATATAAAAAATCGTAGAGTAACAACTATGATAGATAGTTGACATGCATTGGCAGCAATACGCATGAAGATACCTTCGGGGGGTTAAGTAACAACTATGATATGAGTTGACGCTCTTTAGAATGCAACTTCTCTACCAGAGATTCCGCGTTAAGTAACAACCATGATAAGAGTTGGCCGCTGATTTTCTAATCATTTTCTCGCCCACTCTTCCGTCGAGTAACAACTAT
>JASEFB010000244.1 GCA_030019325.1 archaeon
CGTTACTCGGCTTCTCTGCCATAGTATTGGTGCGTGGGGGGATAAGCGTAACGGAACGAGCAATAAAAAATGCACTTGTATTGATCTTACTCGCAGCAGTTGTTGATGGATTGGATGGCATGGTGGCGAGAAATATAGAGTGTTCCCCTTTAGGCGTATATCTCGATTCTCTTGCCGATATGCTCTCTTTTGGTGTCGCACCGGCAATCATCGTCTATGTACTTATTAAGGATTATTTAGCTGTTAGCTCTACGCATGTTGATGTTGTATTGGCATTCTGCGGTGCGTATGTAATAAGTGGGATGTTAAGGCTCGCTCGGTTCAACGCAAACCTTTTCTTAGGAAGAAAAGCTTTACCAAAAGAACGAAATAACGATTTCATAGGATTCCCCATTACCGGGAGTGCGACTTTTTTAGCTTCATTTATGCTCCTGGCTATCGAATTAGAATTTCCACCCTATTCAAACGCATCTCTTCTGATTGCTTTAATGGGCATATTATGCTTTTTGATGACCAGCAGAATAAGATATAGGACTATAAGGGATAAACGACTAGTAATACCCGTGGGGATCGTGTTTTTCACGTTCTTCTTCTTTTCTATCCTCTCTTTGCAGTTCATTTACCTCGCACTCGCTGTGGTTGCATTAACCACAGTTTATATGTGCAGTCCTTTA
>JASEFB010000245.1 GCA_030019325.1 archaeon
TATACTATCTATCCATCGTCATGAACTTGGCACACTTATTCTGTGACGCCCCCTTTAGTTTCTCTTGCAATAAGGGGGGTAGGTAAAATCTTAAAGAGATTCTATTAATAGGTTCACTACACCGATTACTAAAAATAGGTTGGGCGAAGAAGGCCGAGGCAGGCGATAGGAGAAGGTGCAGTCAAAATAACCACACGTTCAAAATCAAAATCATAATATCCTCGGGCTTTTAAAGTACCCCTGCTCCTTCTTCGGTGCATTCCGCAGCACTTCTGGCTGACTTAACGCCTCCTTCGGTTCGTCCTCCCGTACCACGTCCGTTATGCCGATTACATGATAGGTCGGCTCCACATCCGTGGTATCAGCCTCATCTAATACCGCGAAATAATCTAAGATCGAGCTCAATTGCTGCTCAAATAAGTCCTTCTCATCTTCACGCAACGCTACCCGTGCTAACCACGCGATGTGCTCGATCTCCTCTTTTCGTATCATCGCACTTTCCTTTATAAAAGAACCTGCACTAAGAAACACTTTTTCTTTTTAACAAAAAGAAAAACTGTGCTAAAAGAAAAACAGAATTCTTCCTTTAAAATTTCTTTGGTAAGTAAAGTTTTTCTTTTTTGTTATAATCAACCAGATACCACACACATAATCCTCCTCTCACACTCATTTG
>JASEFB010000246.1:0-256 GCA_030019325.1 archaeon
GGCTGGACGAGTGCATAAGCAGTAGTTCAGCCATTTCTTTATTTGCTCTGTAGTCCATTTATCCTGCTCGATAAACTCACGAAATCTTTTTGCTTGCTCGCTGCCGTCCTTTAACTCTTTACCTAAGAGATTTAACACATCTTTTATTTCCATCATCTTATCATCTCTCCTTTCCCAGAATCGGCGATTTCGGATAACTCCGGTATATCTGACATTAATGTCGTATATCCTTCCAAATTGGGATGATATCCGAAAC
>JASEFB010000246.1:266-672 GCA_030019325.1 archaeon
TATACCTCCCTTTAGCTGACTGCTGACCTTCATCTCCTTCAACCTCATTTTCAATATACGAATTCTTCATTATTAAATCTAACGGGCTTTTTATCTTACTCAGATCTTCATGGGTTTCGAAAGTACTGAAGCAAGCATCTCACTCAACTACCTTCTTTCTCCATTATGCTTTCTTCTTTACCATATCCGTGCAGCATTTCTCGCCAGCTCCCCGGCACCTTTCGCATCTCGAAGCATGGTTTCATCCAACACCAAATATGCGGCTCGTTTGTTGAAATATGGTGCCCCCTTCCGTGAAAATAGGGTTAGAATCTTTCCCCTCTGTCGTACTTCAACACCCTCACACGGCTCATGGCTTCGTATCAAGATCTTCACACCTACCGCACGAAGAACCACATCGGTGATA
>JASEFB010000023.1 GCA_030019325.1 archaeon
TTGACATCAGAAACCCCCTTCGGGGTTTCCGATACCTTCCCCGCATTATAACAACTATGATATGAGTTGACCCATCGTAGTTGCAAATCCTTGATTCACGCATCTCCTCCTTTGTCGAGTAACAACTATGATATGAGTTGACATCAGAAACCCCCTTCGGGGTTTCCGATACCTTCCCCGCATTATAACAACCATGATAGGAGTTGACTTATTATGCACAGCATGACTCTTTGGCTCGCGAAGACCCCTAAGTACCAACTATGATAGGAGTTGACCATATTGCTTTGAGTGCTTCCATATTAATCCCTCTCATCCTCTATCCATTGGAAGGATGGATATTTAAAGATATTGTATAATAATTGGTGAATCGGGTGTGGGAAGATCAGTAAGTAACAACTATGATATGAGTTGACCGAATCCTGTCAATCTCTTCAGCCAAGCCTATTTCGTCAAGTAACAACAATGATAAGAGTTGACCTCAGTCTGTTTATTTCATCTTTCAATGATTGATTTTCGTTATGTAACAACTATGATACGAGTTGACCTTGTCAGATATACAAGCAGATTCACGCCGAATCTAGTTGAGTAACAACTATGATAGAGAGTTGACTTGAATATCCGCCAGTCATACTTCAAGCTCTTGACCAGTTGAGTAACAACTATGATAGAGAGTTGACGGTGTATTCTGCGCCCTCAGGTACTCTTATAATACCGCCGTTATTGCACAGCAGTTCGGAAAGCATCGAAAAAAATTAGCATTGCTTTCCCCACTCCACACATCTTTCCACTGGTTCCACCGGTAGTCCTCTACTTGCGATAGCTTTATTATTTGCTCGTCACTAAATACATTCGAGAGCGTCATAAATAGATTGCTCTCCCCCACATCAGCCGATATCGGCGCAAAGTGGTACATTTTTTTTCCCCTATTTTTGCAGGAGAAATCACCCTTATAAATAAGTTCGGAAGTAGGGGTGTTCGGAACTACTGTTCAAGGTGATAACGTAAAGATATTCCCCGACAGAGAAGCCCTGCTCTCTTTTCTTTATGTGCCTGTTGATTACTTCGATCAGCCCTATCTCCTGTGCTATCTGGTGTAGCGCCAACGGCGCGGCGTACTGGTACCTGCGGTGGGACTCCGTCTCTTCTTTATCCAATCCGATTAGTATTTTGAATAATTTCTCCGCTGAGCCCACGTATTTAATAATGGTCGCCTTGGGGACTCCTTTCACCCGATGTGTCTCCGCGATGGAGAGATACGTCTTCCCCGCCACCTTCTTCTTGACGAAATGCATAAATTGATTTAGTCATTACTCTTTATAAAATTTTCCATTTTTACTTCTAAAAATCCAATAAATTTAGAATTTATACGGGTTTTATCGCAATTCATCAGCACATAAAAATTAGTCATTACATTGGGGTATGAATGAAATAGAAAATATGCCCTCTTGTGGCTTATTTCGACTTGATACCACCATCAAATAGAAAAATATTTAAGTAATCAAAGACTATCTCCGAAAGTCAAGTTAAAAATTGTGTTGCATTAAATTTGTAGCACCACGTCCGGGGATACAACAGCAAATGATTTACGGTTCCACTCAATTAAAATCTCGCGTCTCAAGGTGGGTATCAAACAGCTCAAGGTTTCATGGAGGGAAAATCATTTCACGGTGCAGAAGAACCATTCTAAGTGCGTCAAAAAAGAGATACACCATCACGCAGAGAAGAAGGAAAATCATAGCTTGGAAAAGCCCGAAGTAATACCCCAACTTCTCAATGTCTAATTCGGGGCAAGTTTCCTTTATTAATTCCAATGTCTCTTGGTCATACGAACCCAAACTCCGCATGAGTCTCCATGTGCATGCTGGGTTTTTAACAAAGCATTTCACTGCATCAATGAATTTACTTGCCATCCTTTTCACCTACTGTTTGTTCTTTCTTTTATGGGCACCGTCTTCATTCTCATTTTATCTCCCTTATTTATTCCAATTTATAAATATTTCGATATTTGGTTATAATAATCCTATCACCGTGTGAAAGAGATCCATGAATGGTTTAGGATACAGGCCTATGATGAAAGAGATAACTGCCAGGATGAGAAGAGGCACGCTCATCGTTAACGGCGGGTCCCTGATCTTAGTGTTATTTGCTAATTCAGGCTTCAAGGGACCAAAGAACATCCTCTTCGCAGCCCAGAATGCATAGACACCCGTTAATATAGTTGAGAGGATTCCCAGACTTGCAATTACCAGTCCGACGGAAGTTGGATTTGAACTGAAAATGCCGGTAAACAGTATCCATTTTCCCGTAAACCCACTGGTGAGAGGAACACCGGTGAGTATTGCTGCGGCTGCTATCCAGAGCGTAGCACTTATTGGCATCTTACGTATAAGTCCGCCCATCTCTCTCATATCCCTGATTCCCGTTACGTAAACTACTATACCAGCGGTTGAGAAGAGAATGCCTTTACCCAGGATGTGACTCAGGAAGTAAAACATTCCACCTTCAACACTCCAGACTGTGAGTGCTCCCAGCCCAAGGACAGAGTATGATATCTGACCGATAGTTGAGCAGGCACAGAGTCGCTTCACGTCAGTTTGAGCCAGTGTGAGGAGAGCGCCATATACTATAGTTATCATTGCCATTGTCATAATAGGTATGCTGAACACTTTGAGGTCATTATAGAGTGGTAAGATGAGAACCCTTACAATTACATAGGCTCCAATATTCGCATAAATCGCAAGCAATCCAGCTATGCAGGTGGGATGTTCTGCGTGAACCCAGGGCATCCAAACATGAAGTGGAAATATTGCAAGCTTGGTAGATACACCGAGAAGGATAAGTAATGCAATCCAGAAAGTCATTGGATTCCCTGCAAGAGTATGCAACTGCGAAATCTCGAAGGTTCCTATCTGAGAATAAACTAATACAGATCCAAATAAGACGAATGTTCCACCAACGATTCCCCAGAGGAAGCACATGACGGCGATTCTAAAGCGCTCTACATAACCAAAGAAACTCATTATGAAGTAAAGGGGAATAACCATCAATTCTATAAAGAGATATATTACTATGAGGTTTGTAGCAAAGCAAATACCGATGAAAGCTGCGGGAAAGAGGAGGTATAGCCAGAAATACGTGGTGTAATACGAAAGTTGTGTCTTTTCATCCTCTTCTCCATATATTACCTCTATTCTGTGTTCCACATAGTGTATTGAGAAAAATGCAAGAGCAACGCATATCATATTTATTATCAACGCAACCGGAAGACTCAAACCATCAGCTAAGAGACCAAAGGTCACATTTGGTCCCCATACATATTCCTCGACAATTTTTGTTTTTTCTCCTATACCCTGATAAACGCTGATGCCCGCAATGAAGAGAAGAGCAGTAGTGTAGAGCAGGGTTATACAGGGTATAAATCGTGCTTTTCTCCCTATTTTGCGCCTGGTTATAAGTATGAACAGGGAGGCTATAACTGGCACCACTACTATTTGGAGGAGAATATAAGGTATCATCATCGCATCACCACCATATAAAGCAGAAGGATGAGCATAGCAAGAAGTATGTATATTATATTAAACGACAACTCTCTAACCTTAATTTTCCTTATTTTGTCATGGATCTGTTCGAAGTTGAGGAGAGTAGGAAGTCCCACGTGAAACGCTTTATCCAGTGGATTCTCAACAAACTTAACTACGAGAGAGAAAAAATCATTGACGAAAAAACCCGCTATTCTCAATACATTCCGGTCAATGAAACTTGCGAACGCCATTAGCGGTTTTTCACAGAACCATATAACCCTCTTCCCCGGTATTCGATAGAACCAGTCAGTGTCAAGCGTAATTGTTGGTGTACCATGAAGCATTGCCCTTAAAAACCAAAACGCTACAAAGGTGAACAGAAGGAGTTGACTCATTGCTACCACATGGCCCATTGCATAAGGTTCATAATGAACGGGATAAGGAAGCATGTCGTAAAGTATTTTTGGATACACCCCGAGAAGGGTGCACAAAAATGCAGTGAGGCCCATTGCGGCAAGCATATTCTTCGGCGGCTCCTTTGCCTCACATACCGGCTCCTCTCTTGCAAACCAGACGCCCCACGGAAGTTTCAGACCCGTGTGCAGGAAAGTTCCTATTGAGGCACCTTCCAGAAGTAGCCATATAATCGGCTGATGCCACATCCCAGAGGCAGTGACAACCATTGTCTTGCTCACAAATCCATTGAATAGAGGAAAGCCTGAAATTGAATATGCACCCACCATGTAAAGGTGGAACGTGATAGGCATGTATTTGTAGATGCCTCCCAGTTCGGTCAGCTTGTTCCGTCCTGTCACCTCCAGCACGGCGCCCATACCCATGAAAAGGAGCGCTTTGTACAGGATATGGCAGAACGCATGGGCAGCCGCACCATTTATCGCCATTTCGCCAGCCGCAGTGCCAGAAACTCCCATTCCTACCCCACACACCATGTATCCCACCTGGGAGATGATGTGGTATGCGAGAAGTCTTCTTATATCATTCTCAAGCACTGCGTACACAACTCCGTACATCGCCATGATCGCACCCAACCACATCAGAAGCTCAACACCCGGAAAGCCCCGTATCAGCACGTATATCGCACTCTTCGTGGTAAATGCAGTCAAAAATACCGCTCCGGTAACCGTCGCTTCTGGATACGCATCTGCCAGCCATGCACCAAGAGGAGGCACGGCGGCATTTATGATAAACGCGAGAAAGATAAGATAAGAAGCCAGATATTCACTCCCCAACCCCCATTCAAAACTTTCAAAAGCAATAGAACCCGTAGCTTGCAAATGTAATACAACACCGGCTAATAGACAGATACCGCCAAACATGTGCACCATGATAAACCGGAATCCCGCACCGAATGCTGCCTTCGTCTTACGATACCAAATTAAGAGCATGGATGACCATGCCATCACTTCCCAGAAGAAGAATAAAGTAAAGAGGTCACCTGCAAAGACCACGCCCAGCGTGCTTCCGACGTAGATGAAAGCGGCCAAATGCTGCCCCGTCTCTTTTACATGGAGCGCATAAATCGTCATGCAAAAGGATGCGATCACGAATACGTATGCGAAGACCATGCTCAGCCTGTCCACTCTCCCGAGGGTAAGGCCATATCCCATGAAGGAGAGCTGCCAGAAAGGACCATTCCCGAATACTCCCTTTGATATGAAAATGAGGTCTGTAAAGGCTACTGCGGGTAACAGAAGCAAATACGCCTGTCTCCATTTGCCCTTCAACACGGGTATCAAAAGAGCACCTAAGAGAAATATAAGTCCTGGATGCAACCACTCAATCACTACCGATCACCTCCCTTACTTAGTCCCCAAGAATCCCAAAAGCTAATGTTTCTCATAATAATCCTCCTCCTTCTGAAGCCAGTAATGTCCAAGCGCTTTTGACGCAATGATGATGATGACACAACCAACAAACCCATATAGAGCACTGAAGACGGGTAGTTCCTCCCACACGAAATGGGGATGAACAAGGTGGAAATGATGAACGAGAAAGCCTGCTAAGACACCTGCCGCAAGACATACATAAAGCATCAAGAACAAATGTCTCATTGTTATTCTCATCTTTTAGACACCACCACCTACTAAACCTGCAACTGCGAGTTTTGCAAGCTCTAATATGTAAAATGTATTCGGGCGCAAACAGAAGATAATGGAAATAATAGCCGTTAGGGTCAAAGGAACGACCATAGAAAGCGGTGCTTCTTTTATCTCCGTCTTTTCATTCTTATATCCGCCATCAGTCCACTCTGCGGGTTTGCCAAAGAACGCAGTAAAGATTATCGGGAAGAAATAAACGATATCGAGCAGGGAACTTATCAGGATAACAGCTAAGAAAACCAGCTCCCCTGCTTCAAGTGTTCCCAAGCAAAGATACCACTTACTTATAAATCCTGAAACTGGAGGGATACCACTCATTCCAAGCGCACCTACAGTAAATGCCAACATCGTTACCGGCATTCTTCGTCCTATGCCCGCCATCTCGCTTATGTTCTTCTTTCCCGTGGCCACCAATATGGAGCCTGCACACAGAAAGAGGGTTATCTTCATGAACCCGTGAAAAGGTATGTGAATCATTGCCCCGGTTACACCCTTAGGGCTCAATAACGCAACACCGAAAATTATGTAAGACAACTGACTTATAGTGGAATATGCAAGCCTTCTTTTCAGGTTGTCTTGCGCGATGGCAAACAAAGAACCGACAATCATCGTAAAGGACGCCACAGCAGCGAGTATTATCCCCAGTCCAAGCGCACTCATCAAATCCACACCATATATGTAACACACAACTCTGACGACAACAAACACACCCGCCTTCACCACTGCTACCGCATGCAACAGTGCACTCACCGGCGTTGGCGCAGCCATTGCCGTTGGCAACCATGAGTGAAAAGGCATCCATGCCGCTTTCATGGAGCCCAACATGAATAACGCAAATAACAGCATCAATGTCAAACGTGATGCAGAACCCACCGTTAATATTCCACCGCTCTCAAAATCAGTCGTCCCGGTAAGGTAAAACGTTAACACTATCGCGACAAAGAAACACCAACCCGAGGTAAGCAAGTAAGCTAAGTATTTACGACCCGCAAATCGTGCTTCCCGTGCCTTCTCAGATTCCTCTTCCTTGTGCCCCCATTCTGGTAGACCATCGTGAGCCACCAAGGGATATGTTGCTATCGTTAATGTCTCATAAAAAAAGTACAGGGTGATCAGGTTCTTGGACATTGCGATACCTACCGCACCGAAAATGGCTAAAGCGAAACAGGCAAAGTATCGCGTTTGGGCGTGTTCGTGCAACGACCTCATATATCCTATGGAGTAGGACGATACCAGAATCCAGAGGAAAGAAGAAGTAATCGCAAAAATAAGACCAAAAGCATCTATTTTGAATATAAAAACAATCCCAGTAAATATAGTAAAGAGGGGGCATTCGATTACATTTCCTGCTATAACAATCGGTGCCATAGAAAAGATAATCAAAAACTGCAATACGCTGGCGAACATCGTGCAGCTCTCCCTTATGTTCGGCCGCTTTCTAAATAGCAATATGAGAAAAGCGCAGATAAAAGGACATGAAATTGCTAACAACGGTCTGATGGATACTACTATCGCCAACTCATACACCTCCTAAAATTGCCGATGCTGCAAATCCCGCTAATCTAATAAGTGAAATGGGGAATAACCCCCCTATCAAACAGAAGACTGCAAAAACACTAACTGCGAATACCATTGGAAAGGGTGCCTCGTGGGTTCTAACTGCACCACTTTCAATCATTAAAACTTTGGTCACTCTGAGATAATATGCAGCGGCGTATATAACATTAAATAAGAGAAGGATAAAAGTCACCGTTAACACCACACCACCAACAGATTTAATTGCCAATGCCACCGACATTATTATGAGAAATTTACTCCAGAAACCAAGTAAAGGCGGCAAGCCTAATAATGAGAGCAAGCCTACCGACATTGAGTAACCGGTAAAGGACATGTCCCTTCCAATGCCACCCATTTTCGAGAGCTCCCTGGTATGAATACTGCCATGAATGTTACCAGAACCCAAGAATGCCATCGCTTTGCCTACACCATGACTCAAAATATGGAGTAAGGCACCCGTCATGGCTAAAGATGCCGCTTCTGGAGGTGCCTTTAACGGTTCAGATACCGATGAGATAATATAAGCGGCAACTCCTGCACCCGTGGCTATAATACCCATATTGACAATGCTTGAGTAAGCAAGAAGTCTCTTCAAGTCATTTTGGAAGTAGGCAAGGAAGTTTGCCGCTGTCATCGACAGGAGACCAAGGATAAGCAAGATGAGACCATAATTGTAATAAGAGGGGAAGAGCGTAAACAGCACTCTAATTAACGCGTAAAATCCGACCATTATCATGATCCCACTCAGCATAGCCGAGATTGGACTGGGTGCCGCGGGGTGTGCTTCTGGTAACCACGTATGAAGCGGAAAGATAGCCATCTTTACGCCCAATCCCACGATGAAGAAAATAAAAGCCGCTTGAACCACTTTATTCCCGTACAAGGGTGGCAATAAAAGCGAGAGGTCATGTATGTTCAGCGACCCGGTTACCGAGTACAGGAAACCTATCCCCATCAAAAAGAAGCAGGCACCAATAGAACCCATAATGAGGTAAATAAAACTTGCCCTCAGTGCTATTCCCCCTTTCGAAGCGACTAATGCATACGCAGCTAAAGACAATATCTCGAGGAAGACATACATGTTAAATATATCGCCGGTGACCGTTATACCGCATAAACCCGTTATAAAAAGTTGATAAATCACATAGAAAGTGCCAACTTTCTGTGGTTCTGGTAATTCATGTTCTATACTACTCTTTGCATGTATTGCGCAAATCAAGCCTAAAAAGAGGAGGATGACCAATATGTATGCATTCAACGCATCTACGAGATATTCTATGCCCCACGGAGGCATCCAGCCGCCAAGCCAGTAATGAATAGTTCCTTCAGTCAGGACATGGTTCAGGATAAAAATAGCCATGAGGAGTTGGACGAGAATGGTTGCGATGGAGATGAAACAGCATGATTTCTTGTTTATCCTGCCGGCAACCAGAATAGTAAATGCCGATAATAGCGATAGTGCGATGATAAGCACCGGGAAGTGTTCAACTGGGCTTAACATAGTTATAAGGGATTAAAACTATAACTCATATATAAAACTGTTTCTTTTTCTCGGCCGGGACACCGATGTTAAATCTACCTCTTTTTCTCGGCCGGGACACCGATGTCACGCTTTTTACCGTATAGCGGGACTAAAAATCCCGATATTTGTTTACCGCCGAGATCACGGAGAGCGCTGAGATGATGAAATATAATGGGGCTCCGCCCCATTACCCCCGGAAACCTCGGAGGGGTTTAATGGTGAATATTTTTCCTGACTCTCTGTGTAAGCCCTTTCAGGGCTTGCGGGGACGTGGGGCGGAGCCCCACACTCTGCGGGCTCCGCGGTAAACAAGTACAAAGATTTAATATGGATGAATCGAAATAAATAAAGAAGAGAGAATGAACAAGGGAGAACCTGCGGCGATAACTCCTGAATTATACAAAGCTATTATAGCAATAGTTGACGAAAGGATAAAGGATATTCGAGTAACAAGAGAGGATTTCGATGAATTGCGAGGCGTAGTTAAAGAGCTGGCTCAAGCACAATCAAGGACAGAAGAAAGGATGGGAAGGCTTGAAGAGGCAGTAGAAAGATTGGCTCAAGCGCAATCAAGGACAGAAGAAAGGATGGGAAGGCTTGAAGAGGCAGTAGAAAGATTGGCTCAAGCGCAAGCGAGGACTGAAGAAGAAGTAAGGAACTTAGCCCAACAGGTGGGTAAATTAAGCGAGAATATAGGATCTAGTTTGGAGGATATAGCTAAGGTGGTGCTCCCCGGTTATCTGGAAAGGCATTTTAATATTCACATAGATGATGAGTTAGAGCGGAGGTTCTTTGTTGTTGATAGCGAAGAGATTGAAATGAACATTTATGGAGAAGGGAAGAAGAATGGCAAAAAGGTCGTTATTTTGGGCGAAGTGAAATCGAGGATTTACGAACGAGAAGTAGAGGGATTTATTCAAGAGGTCTCAAAGCTGCTTCCCGTGCTGAAAGGCAAAGGTGGGGTATTTAAAGTCATGTTTGGCTATCTCATCCATCCAAGTGCTGCAAAACTGGGTGAAGCGCAAGAGGTCATCCTTGTGGCTTCGTATCAGCGGTAGATGGGTTGCTTTGGTGCTTGGAGCTTGTGATTTGGTGAAGGAAAAAACTTTTGACGGGTTACTTATTTGCACACATTTTTCGGAATGATTATATTAGAAAGATTACTTACAGCCCCCTCTCCCTCTCCTTCTCTATGATTTCTGATTCTTCTATCGTCCCGTATTCCTCATACAGTCGTATTACCAGAGCGAGGGCAACTGCGGTTGTGGCAACAGCTACCACGATCGCCGTCAGGATAAGCACATGGGGTAAGGGATTCACATAAACGTATCCCATGTGTATCATCTCCTCGCTCACAATCGGTGCAGTTCCTTTTTTAGGAAGTGGTCCAATATCAGCCAGCGATATGTAGAAGAGGAATATAGCGGTTTGAAATATGCTCAATCCGATGACTTTCTTTATCAGATTATCCTTCGCGATCATCGCGTAGAAACCAATGAGGATGAGAATTATGGAAACCCAGTAGTTATATTTTGCGAGTAGTTCCCCGAAGAGCCATTCGATCATTTCTACCCTATTCCTCCTTTCCTCCTTCTTCTTCCTTTTTCCACACGAGGTTGAAAAATATCTCAGTGATTACTGCCATCACGGTTATCCCTATACCTATCTCAACGAGATCCATCCCCAGAGCACGGTTCTCCTCAAACATATGTGTTAAGGGAATGTACCCATAGTTTAGATACTCCGCAGCTCCCAACGTAACAAGTATGCACAGGAGTCCTACCCCTGCGTAGAGGTATACTCCCGTACTCATTAACGCGGTATTCGCACCCTCTGGGAATCTCTTCCCTGCCGCAGCAAGGCCAAAAACAACGAGGTATAAGACAAAAGAAGAGGCGAATATCACACCGCCCTGAAATCCCCCTCCCGGTCCACCTGCTCCATGTATGATCACATACAGTGCAAACAACTGGATAAAGGGTATCAACAGTCTCGATATGGTTTCAATTATAACATCCCGTTCATATATCCTCTTTTCCCCTCTCATTGTTTACCTCGCCTCCTTAACACAAACATTAAACCCTTACAGGGTTTTCGGGGTCGTGGGGCAGAGCCCCACAGCTGACACCTTCTTTATCTATCTATTTCGGCATCTTACCTCGTCTCCTCAACAACAATATAACGGATACCCCCGCGGTAAATATGACCGTGGTCTCTCCGAGCGTATCATAACCTCTGTAATCTGCGAGGATATAGGTTACCATATTCGGGACTTCCGTCTCATGTTCGCCTTCCTCCATATACCGTATAATGGGTGCATACCGATAAACATCCAGCGTATCCCCCTCCTTTTTAATAAGGTAATATCTCTGCTCCTTAGGAGCATCAGGAGCCGTCCCAAACTGGGTGGTTGGGAGCGCATAATACTTTTCCTCCGGAATGATAAATGCCTCCCATTCTCCTTCCACCCATTCTCCTTCCAGTCCACGAGCTTTCTCAACCTTGGTCGGAAGTGGAAGACCGGTCTCTTCAATTTTATCCATCAAACCTGGAGGAATAACACCCTGGTTCAAATTACCCACTATCTCCTCATCAGCATCAATGCTGAACAACTTTACATACCTATTAGGAGCTGAATTCGGATCGCCAAATGCGGGTATATCTTCTGCCACGTAGATAAAAAGACCGCCTAAAATGAGTACAGAAATGAGTGCAATTACAGAGATTGGTTTCATCCCTTCTCCCACCTCACTGTCCTTGCTAACGCGGCAATTAAGAATGCGGTCGTTGCGCCAGCGCCGACTGCAGCTTCCGTAAAGCCCACATCCACTGAATGCATCTCCACCCAGACCATCGCCATGAGGAAACTATAGGCGCTCAGCAACATGATTGCGCTCAAGAGGTCCTTCACTGTTATCGCCACGAGCGCGATTATTACAATGAGCGTTAACAGAGCGAGGTCAATAGGTACGATCATCCTTTATCCTCTCACCCCCTCCTGCTCTTTTTCTAATAAAGCTGTCATTTTTATCACCATTCACCATACACCTCAGCCACTTTAGTTTGCATCGTCTTATCCACTAAGAGCGCATCCGCAGGGCTTTTGGCGATTGCGTGCACCCAGAACTTACCTTTCTCTGGATCAACTAATATTGTTACCGTTCCCGGTGTTAAGGTAATGGAATTAGCCAGGGTAACGAGCGCGAAATCGCTCCTCAAAGTAGTTTCAAATTCTATTATGCGTGGGTCTATCGGCATCTTTGGATGAATAACACGATATGCAACATCAAAGTTCGCCAATACTATCTGCCACAACTCCCAGGGTATGTAAAGGACGAGCTTAAAAAACTTATCACAAGCGAGCCCCCCTTCCTTCATAAACAGGTCATGCGAGATTAAAGCTATAATTGCGCTGCATATTATCCCTGCTGTGATATGAAAAGCATCGAAAAAACCGGATAACAGAAGCCAAAACAGGAACATGACAACAAACGTTACGAGAATTCCGAACCCCTTTCCTCTTTTACCCTTCATTTCATCTTACCTCCTTTGACTCTTCACATTCGCTTATCTCCTACCTTCCACGGCTTTACACCAGTATTATAAGCCGCTTTCATTATCGCATGTGTCGCTGTTGGATTAGCGAGGAAGATGAATACGATTAAAAATAGGAGCTTCACAGGTACCAGAGGGGTTTCAGGATAATGGAATAGATGGTATATGAGTAAACCGGTTATTATAAGGACCTCTCCAAGTGTATCGCACTTCCCCGTCGCATGCAGTCGTGTATAAAAGTCGGGAAGTCTCAGTAATCCAATGGCTCCAGTGGACATAAAAAATATTCCAGCAGCCAGGAATATTATCACGATTATCCCGACCATACTTCACCCCTCTCCAGATATTTTGCGAATATGAGCGTACCAATAAAGTTAAGCAACGCATAAAGAAGCGATAGGTCAAAGAAATACGGTCTTTCGAAATAGTAGCCGATGAGAACTAAGAGAACAATGGTTTTTGTCCCTATTACGTTCACCGCCGCCACGCGATTAAACACACCGGGTCCAAACGCCGCACGGTATAAAGACAACAGTATCGTGAATGCGATTAACAGCCCTACCACTAAAAATACTTCTCTCATCTGTCGCTGGTTTTAGTTGATTTATATAGGTTGGTTGTTGAGAGTATATAAAAAGCTTTTGAAATTTTTCAGTTGGTGATGCGGGTATTCGAAGAGCAGAAGAAACGGGCACTTGAGCGATTACGGACAGGAGGAGCAGACGAGGAAGTGAAAGAGCTACTTCAGAGGATAAATAGCCTCGATGAGTTCTTTACAACGAGCAGTTGCTCGGGCAGAATAGCTTTGATTTGCTTGCCTGAGATCGGTGCTAAGCGGGAAGCGATGTTTATTGGCAAATGGCATCGCCCAATAAGGAAGGAGGAAGTCTTTGCAGCGATGAGCACCATGCCTACTTCCGGGAACGGCGATATATGGTTAATAGCGCAATCACCGATAGTGCATGTGGCATGCTGGAGTTTGGAGAAGGCAACAGCGCTATTGCAGATAGCAATTGAAGCGGGATTTAAATATAGCGGCATAAAGGCGATTTCAACGGATAATGGAAAAGTGGTGGTGGAGATAATGAGCACGGAACGGATGGATGTTCCGTTGGCTACCGATGACATGATGTTGTATAACGAAGCGCACTTGGATTTTATCGTATCGAAGGCGAATTTCATGCTCGAACGGGGCAAAGAGAAATTAAAGCGGTTTTGTTACCGGTTGAAGGAGCTTGAATAGACCTTTTTATACCATGTACAGGTTCATTTAAGTCTAATCAGGTTTTTCCTGCCCTTCATTACCTTTTCTATGCGTCCGTTTTCTTTTAATGAATTTAGCAAAGCACTCGTTTTCGATTTGGAAAAACCTGTTTTTTCTATTATGTCAGATTGATATAGAACTCCTCCGGCATCCTTCAGTACTTCGAGAATCTTATCTTCGTCAGTTTTTAGTATCACCGCCTCTATGATCTTCTTTTCTTGTTTCTTTTTATAAGTAATCCCACCAGCGATGATAATTGCTACTACGCCTATTACACTGACCACTACCCATACGACCGGGAATGTTGATCGAAGTACAACACTTGGTTCGCCTGGGCTAAAGTCTCTTAACCCGTACCAAATTAATTCATTAGCCCTTACAATATCCGGCTCAGGGCTCACTGCATCAACTTTATATCCGCTCGGATATGTGATAATCAAAGCATCATCTTTAGAAAGATATAATCCCCCAGCAAATGCATCCCCAGCCATGATCCTCTTATCTTCGGTCGTGGCAAAGCCAATCCATTTGAATTGATAGGTAATCACACCATATCTACCTGTTGGCAGGTCCTTTACATCAAAAGACATGTTAAAATTTCGGGCTCCCATATCTCGTCCAGTTGATGCCTCAGCCTCACTAACAAGCGCATATATCTTGTTCGAAAGATATTCCAACTCGCTCTGGTTGGATTCAAGAGCTGAAACATATTCTTTAAACGCCTCCTCACCACTTTGAGTTGTCAATCCAATTCGATCCTTTATGATCCAGGTTGCCGAGCCATCTCCTAAATATTTATCGTATACGTGGTTTTATACTCCTCTCCTTGAGCTAAAATAGGCGTAATTGAGTACCACATCATACTCAAAACGAGCAGAGCCAGGATGGAGAAATATCTACGTGACATTGCTATTAGACTAAATAATAAAAAGGGGATAGATAATATTTTGGTTACCTACCCCATATTCTTTTATTGTTCTGCTGGGGCTGACCGCGGTCTCCCCATTGCAGGTGGCTCTTCGGGTCTCTCTTCTGCGGGTGGCTCTTCAGGTCTCTCTTTTGCAGGTATCTCTTCAGGTCTCTCTTTTGCAGGTATCTCTTCAGGTCTTTCTTTTGCAGGTATCTCTTCGGGTCTCTCTTCTATCGGTACCCCCTCAGGTCCCATCTTAGCTACCACGCGATCCAGCGTATCCTCAGCAGTTCTGCTGTTGTTCAATGCCCTCTGTAGCGCGGGCTTGCATTGCACCGGCATGTTTTGATCGTCGATTAGACCTTGCAACACTGCTTTATGTTTGCTGAGCATCTGCTGTGCGTGTTGAAGCTTTTCTTCAGTGACACCTGGCCTGGTTGCTGTCGCATCAATAGCTGCTGCCTTTGCTGTATATCCTTCCATCGCTTTTTCTGCTGCTTCAGACTTGCCTTTTTCTATCATTGCCTTTGCCTCAGCTATTCTCTCTTCTGCGTACGCCACTTGTTTGCCGAGTTTTGCATCAGCACTAAGCGATACCGCTTCATCTATGTTCTCGAACGCGATTTTTAGCCCATATAACGGGCTGTCTGGACCAAACCGTCCCTGGTAAGGCGTAACGTCTTCTTGTGCAGCGCTGACTGGCGTAAATGTCATGACAAGCATGACCATTACCCCAATTGCAATTGCCTTCTCTCTCATTTTTTTACCTCCGTTTTTATACGCTCCATATTACGTTTTTTGTGAAATAAAGCTTTCTAAAGTCCTGTTTCTCCATAAATAATCCGGAAAATCCTATTTGGTTCAAAAAGGTTTAGAATAGTCCTATTTAGTTCAAAGAGGAGATATCATGTCACAACGATAAAAGTCTCAAAATAGGGGTTCTTTCTTTATAAAGAGGTATCTTAACTTAAAATTTCGAGGCAAGGGGCGAAGGCGAGAGCGAAAGATGAGAAGAAGAAAGAAGACAGATCCAAGGATTGAGCGGTTAATGGAAGATTTAAAGCGGATTGCACGAGAGCGCAGCGCGCCTATATGGAAGGATATAGCGAAGCGATTAGATAAACCACGAAGGAATTACGCTGAGGTGAACCTGAGCAAGATAAATAGATATTCAAATGCAAATGATACAATAGTGGTGCCAGGAAAGGTGCTCAGTGCAGGGGCGATTGAAAAACCGATCACCATTGCCGCGTTGGGCTTCAGTAAAAAAGCGTATGAGAAAGTCAGCTCTCACGGGAAGTGCATGAGCATCGAGGAATTGATGGAGACTAACCCAAAAGGATCAGGTTTAAAGATAATCGCTTAGCTTACTAAAACTTTTGGATATAAAGAGCTATCGAAGAAGAGAAATGGAACGAGAGATAATAGATGGGGAGGGTCTCATCTTGGGACGCTTGGCGAGTAGCGTAGCGAAGAGGTTGCTGAACGAAAAAGATACGGAAATTGTGATCGTTAATGCTGAACGCGTGGTAATAAGTGGGTCCAAAGAGAGGATATTTAAAGATTACAAAGAGAAGAAGGATAGAGGGTCGAGAGAGAAAGGACCCTTCTACCCTAAAATGCCTGATAGAATTGTGAAGAGGACGATACGAGGGATGCTTCCCTATAAGCAGGCAAAGGGAAGAGAAGCGCTTTCACGAGTGAATGTTTATCTTGGTATACCTGACGAATATGAAACGATGGTGCAGAAAAAAGTGGAGAATGCTGGGGCTGAGCGATTATCTCGTAAGTATGTAACGATAGGTGAGGTGAGTGAAAAGTTAGGATGGGTAGCAAAGCAAAGGTAAAGAAAGTAGTAAACGAGGTTGGAAAGAGGAAGACAGCGGTCGCACGAGTGACCATAAGAGAGGGTAAAGGCACTGTGAGAATAAACAAGAAACCACTGGAGATACTAGAGCCTGAAGTGGTAAGAGCAAAGGTATCAGAACCGTTGTTTATTGCATCTCAGTTTCTTGGTGGTGGTATTGACGGCATTGAGGTGGAGGTAAATGTGCGTGGTGGCGGTTTTATGGGACAGGCAGAGGCGGCTCGCACTGCTATTGCACGAGGATTAGTGGAGTGGACAGAGAATGAACAACTGAAGGAAACCTATCTGGGGTATGATAGAAGCTTGTTGGTTAGTGACATGCGGATTAAGGAGGCGAAGAAGTTTGACGCAAAAGGTGCACGAGCGAAGCGGCAAAAGTCGTATCGGTGAAGTCTCATGATTCCAGTCAGGTGTTATACATGTGGACGAGTCATATCAGACGTTTGGGATGAGTATAAGGAACGAATAAAGTATGAGGCTCCGGGAGAGGTACTGGACGACTTGGGTATAACGAGATATTGCTGTCGAAGAATGCTTCTAACGCATGCAGAGTTGCTCGATGAGATAGCGCCCTATGAATGATAAAAATAAAGGGGGTTGTAGGGTAGCTTGGTCTATCCTTCGGCGTTCGGGACGCCGAGACCTGAGTTCAAATCTCAGCAACCCCATTCTCTCGCCTCGCGATAAGGTAAGGAAAGGTTAAGGGGGATCTTCTTGACAGAAGAGAAAGAAAAAAATAAATATACGAAATACGAGAAAGCACGGATCATAGGTGCACGAGCACTCCAGATAGCCATGGGTGCTCCGGTGCTCATTGAGACGGAAGAGCTAGACCCTATAAATATAGCTATCGCGGAATTCGAGAAAAGTGTTATTCCGATAACGGTGAGAAGGAGTAAAGATTGAATCAAAGAATTAAGGGTTCATGGGGAAGATCGTTAAGGAATACGTAACGGATGATGAAGCGAAAAAGAATGAAATTGATAAAAGATTGGATGGCTACATTCCAGACCAGTCACATACCCCGTACTTAAGATACAGGGCCTGTAACCATAAAAAATTTGGCATAAAGCGTTATGTACCTACCCGGGTTTGAACGTTTTTCCTTTTTCCTCATCGAGGGAGCAGAGAGAATGGAGATTGAATGCTTCTTAAAAAGGTTTTTAATTTTTGTTACGTGCCATGAAAATGTATTGGGGAAAGCCTCTACCATCCCCGCACTTGCAACAGCTCCTCTTCCGTGAGAACGCTCACTTCAATTCCTTTCATGGGCAGTCCTAATCCTTTAGAGATCTCTGCTAATTTCCTTGCATCATCGTAATTGTTCACCGCTTCCACAATTGCCGAGGCCATCCTGGGTGGATTTTCTGATTTGAATATCCCGGACCCGACAAAAACACCGTCTGCACCAAGCCGCATCATAAGCGCCGCATCAGCAGGCGTTGCTATCCCCCCTGCCGCAAAATTCACCACGGGTAATCGTTGTAATTTCGCCGTCTCGTGCACCACTTCAAATGATACTTTCAACTCTTTCGCAACGTCTCTTAACTCCTCTTCATTTTTACCCGTGAGCGATCGTATCTCGCCCATAATCAATTTCATGTGTCGAACGGCTTCTTTGACGTCGCCAGTCCCTGCTTCTCCTTTCGTCCTTATCATCGCCGCTCCTTCCGCTATTCTCCTCAATGCCTCACCTAAATCCCGCGCACCACAGACGAACGGCACGGTAAATCCCCTCTTGTCCACGTGATGCGTGTCCACCGGCGTTAGAACCTCTGATTCATCGATCATGTCTACACCGAGCGCTTCGAGTATTTCCGCCTCCATAAAATGCCCGATACGACACTTAGCCATTACGGGTATCGTAACTGCTTCAATGATTTCTGAGATAACCGCAGGGTCTGCCATTCGTGCTACACCGCCAGCCTTCCTTATATCCGCCGGAACGGCATGCAACGCCATAACCGCGATAGCACCTGCTTTCTCCGCCACTATCGCTTGCTCTGCACTCGTTACGTCCATTATTACACCTCCCTTTTGCAGGGAAGCGAACCCCCGCTTCAAGAGCTCTGATCCGTGTCTAAGGTCCTCAATTACTATCTCTCTCTTCATTTTTACCTCCTCTTGTCTCTTGTGTTTCCTTCTTTGACGTGAGCATCTCGTCCTTAAGTTCGTAATAAATATATTCCGGGCATATTTAACTTAACTTTGCGCCATTTTATTTTTGATATGTGAATAACCCTTTTTCTTTTTAAAAAGGTTTAAAATGCAACTTGCTTTTGAGCTATCTGGTGAGCATGAAACACTGCCAAAGGCAGAAGTTTTAGCATGTTTACAAGCATTGAATGTTGTGTACGAGGAGAGGATGTTCTCGGATGGCATACTGGTGATTGATGCACAACTCTCGTCCGAAAGTGAACTTCTTGATGTTCTATCACAGCGATTGGGGATGACGCACCACATTTATGAAGTGAAAGGCATGTGTGTGCCAGATGAAAAGGAGCTAGTGGAAATCGTTAATAACGCAGATATAGAGGCTGTTATGGACGAGGAGGACACATTTGCAGTGCGTGTCCGGGGTGAGCATAAAAATAGTTTTTCCTTGAAAAGGAACGAGTTACCCACGATAGTGGGGGAACGCATAAAAAGAAAGGGTTATAAGGTGAACCTTAAGAATCCATCTAAAACGTTTGTTCTCCTGCTAACCGCACATACATGCTTTTTCTGCCTGCTCTCACATTCAGTGAAGAAGAAGCAATTTGAGGAGAAGAAACCGCGTTTCAGACCATTCTTTTTGCCCGGCGTTATAATGCCGAAAGTTGCTCGTGTTATGGTTAATCTCAGCGGTTTAAACGCGAAAGAGCTTTTTCTTGATCCCTTCTGCGGCACGGGCGGGATATTGATAGAAGCAGGTATGGTGGGAGCGCGGATAATAGGTATTGATGTACAGGAGAAGATGGTGCGCGGTGCAAAGGAGAATTTGAAATTTTTTGGACTGCCCGGGGATGTCGTTGTAGGTGATGCCTCTAAGTTACCGTTAGGAGATAATACTGTGGATGCTGTCGCAACGGACATGCCTTATGGCAGGTCCTCCTTTGTATCAACGTCACGATACGAGAATGCCGAATCGCACTCCCTATTCCTGGAACGGTTATACCAACATGCTTTGGATGAAATCCACCGTGTACTTAAACCGGGAAGAAAAGCAGTTATAGTCTCAAATTCTCCTTCTTTTCATTATCTTTACCATAAAAGCGATTTCCAGCTCCTCGAGAAGCATATATACCGGGTTCATAAAAGTTTAAACCGCTACATAACCGTACTTGAAAAAGAGAAATGAAACTATTTTTCTTTTATTTTTAGCTCAAATTTTTGATCTGGTCTTGTCTTGAAATCACCATAAAGTTAACATAACCAACGCTGATCTAAATATCTTATATGGATGAGGAAGGTGAACGTGAAGAGAAAAAGAATTAAGGAATTAAGTGAAGAAGAGTGGACTGGCTTTCATGGTGAGAAGCATATAGCGGCAGTTATGCCCCGTGTAAAAGAAATCATCGCTGAGGTGAAGAACAAAGGGGATGCGGCACTTCGGGAATATACCGAACAATTTGACGGGGTAAAACTGAAGGAGATGGAAGTGAAGCCGGAAGAGATTGACGCTGCAAAGAGGGGTGTGGACGAAGATACGGTCCGATGTATCGAAGATGCATCGATCGCGATACGAAATTTCCATTACCGGCAGAAGAGGCAAGCATGGTTAGAAGAATTTAGTGAAGGTATCTCTCTTGGCGAGACGTTTGTGCCTTTTGATGTGGTTGGCGCCTATGTCCCGGCATCCTACTTCAGCAGTGCTTTGATGTGCGTGATTCCGGCGAAGATAGCTGGGGTACGGGAGATAGTAGTATGCACACCTCCGGGAAAGGATGGGAATGTAGACCCTCTGACGCTCGTTGCTGCTGAACTCGCAGGTGCGACGAGAATATTTAAGGCAGGTGGTGCTCAGGCGATTGCTGCTCTCGCTTTTGGCACTGAAACGATTCCACGGGTGCAAAAAATAGTGGGCCCCGGGAATGTATACGTAACCGCAGCGAAGATAGCAGCTCGAGCAGAAGGCGTGGAAATAGATTTCCCCGCTGGCCCTTCTGAAGTTTTAATAATCGGAGATGAAACTGCGAATCCCTCGTTCATTGCTGCGGATATGCTTGCACAGGCAGAGCATGGCGAGAAATCACAGGCGGTCCTTCTTACCGACTCCGCAAGAACAGCGGCGGAAGTGGAGCGAGAAATTGTAGCAGAGGCGGGTAGAGAGAGGGGAACACAGCTCTGGATATTAATCGGGGAGAGCTTGGACGAGTGTATTGAATTTGCCAATGAATATGCACCTGAACACCTCGAACTCATGGTAAGAGAGCCAATGGAAGTTTTGAAGCGCATAAAAAATGCAGGATCGGTGTTCATAGGCAATTATTCGCCGGTAGCAGCGGGTGATTACGCAACGGGGGCAAATCATGTTCTTCCAACCGCAGGCTATGCGAAGCTCTTCTCCGGGCTTGACGTTGACCACTTTATGCATCGGGTTACCGTACAGTGGTTGGATAAGGGAGGATTAGAGAGAATAAAAGATACCGTGGTGGGATTGTGTAACGCGGAAGGTATGGAAAAGCATGCGCGGTCAATAGAAAAGAGGTTTTCTGCCTGATTCGTAGGACTAACCTTCACCGTATCTGCTCAAAATTTGGTGGAATTTTGAACAGACATTGAAAAATGAAAATTGCAAAGTGCAAAAGCCGTCTGCGCATCGTCTGCAAAGCCTCTTATGTCGTTCGAACGATATTTGGTTTTGTTTATCTCATGTTTTGATACACAATCTATAAAACTTCCCAACTGGGATGGAGGTACATTTCCTGTATGTTCTCATAATTTACTTTATGCGGATAGAAATTACTATGCATTACCATCTCCTCCTTCGAACTCCTTATAGATGTTGAGATATTCCCTTACAGTGAAAGAGCTCATTTCCAGTGTCTTTGCGATCTGTTCTGCGTTCATCTCCCTGTCCGCGAGCATACGGA
>JASEFB010000247.1 GCA_030019325.1 archaeon
TGATAAAAGTAATTTTCTCCAGTGAATGCGATATGTCCACGCATATATTCTTTTTGGAAGTCAGTCTCCATTGCTATGAGGCTGAGGAAGGTATCAACTGACATTCTTATGATATGCCTCGGCTTACTATTCTCAGGGGCATAATCGATAAATCCTTCCTTTGTGAGATGGAGTTTGAATCTTCCTCCATCCTCTCCTTCTATCCACAACTCCCCAATATTCCCAGCTCCCTCCTCTATCTCCTTTTCAAGAAATCTTCTATCATACTCTCTTGCACTTTCCTTTAACGCCTGTTGCATTCCGAGGATATTGTCAAGTATTTCTTTCAACATGTTTCACCCTCAAAAGTTGTTTTAGAAGCTCCCGCTTAATATGAGATTTCCTCTCTGGTATGAGAGGGTTCTCTATAGCTTGTAAGATCTTATCAATCGGGAAATCTGTATCTAGAATAATCCCACCCGGTTGCAACTCCACGAGTGGGATCTCACATATAAACGGAATCTCAAGATAATCCTCACTACTCTGGAAGATGCGGTGGATAGCTCCACAGTTAGGGCAGCAATAGTAGCTCATATTCCGTATCTCACCTGCAATCGGTATACCTTCATCCTTAAACAGTTCAACAACTTTTTTGCCATCAGCATAGGAAGATGGAGATGGAGTGGTTAC
>JASEFB010000248.1 GCA_030019325.1 archaeon
ACCTGGGATTTGGTAGTATTTGACATTGGGATTTATTGTCCAGCTATACAAATACTAAAGATTATTATGCCTAAAGACTTTTTAGAACATCCAGAACGGTACAAAGTAGGACAAGGCGTTCAGCACATTTATAAAAGGAAGCATAAAATAGATGAGCAAAACGGTTTACAAAATTTGCAATATCCAACCGTTTCTAACCTTGCCTAATCCGTACCCCGAGCCTATCGTTCCCAAAATAATTTCTCTGATACCTGATTTAGATAAAATCTCTTCTGTTAGCCCTTCGCCTTTTAATTATGGAAAAATCCTCTGGAAGAGTGAAATTTGTACAATAGCAAGAATCATTAGATATGGAGATTACAGACTTTAGGATGGCAAGGGGACGGAAAGATATGTATTCAGGGCTCCTAAAAAATTAACTGTTGAAAAACTTTCGAGCAACGTTAAAATCAGACCTTTAAGAAATTGCCGGTATTTCTATGTAAAAAACAGGTCAAAAGCTTCTTCCTAAAGCTACTTAACTTTTCTAAAATATAGTCATGAGTTCCATTTGAGGAGTTTAAACAAGTAGAGGATGTCTTCCTCGGATTCTTTTCATCAAAGTCTCCCTTATGGGTGCATTACCTGATTCTTACAACTAGGATTTCTAAAATTTTTCAGTATCATTA
>JASEFB010000249.1 GCA_030019325.1 archaeon
CTATGTTAAGTCCGCCCTCACTATTTTCTTATTCCCTTGTCATATTTAACGTTTTGAGTCTATTCACCTTTTTTAACTTAATTTACTCAGGATATATTCTTTTCCGCTGGTGAAGAAGTCTTTTTTCTGGATTTTCATCGTTCCCATCACGCTCATCATGATATCCCTGTTTTTAGCACCTTCTTTTGTCCTAAAACACCCCCATATTTTCCTTTGTCGTACACCCGGCCTTAAAGCACGTTCAGCGACATTGTTCGTGGGCTCTACGCCGGGAACGAGTATGAAGGTGAACAATTCATGCTTGTACTTCAGAGCTCGCTTCGCCAGCCTTTTTACCGCGTGATGCTTCCATTTCCCTTTTTGTGTCACAAAACTCTCCAGCCTTTCCGTGAATTCGGCATACACCCTGCTTCTTTCCTCTTCTGTTTCGAGTCCCTTCACTGCCTCCTTCGCGTCTTTGAATATTTGCAACAGTCCTTCATAGAATTCAAGAGATTCGGGCGGTGGTTGCTTCCTCTCGACGAGCTGCCTCGCATCATCCAATAGATGTGCCCAGCATTTCTGCTTCTTTCCCGGCGCGCCGTCAAAGGAGGGGTAAAAATCCTGCCCACTCACACCCTCATAGTCCTCACCGAGCACTTTTATCACCACTTTCTTCCCCCGGTAC
>JASEFB010000250.1 GCA_030019325.1 archaeon
TGACATTAAAATTACTGAAGAAGCTCGGAATAGAGATAGACCACCGTTTTATCGTCGCAGTATCGCCTTAGATATTTGTTGGTGCAAGCTTAAGGGTGATAGAAGAACTCATTAGTTCAGATTTCACTATCAGGATGACATTTTTCTAACCTCCGCTACAATCGA
Organism: archaeon; assembly: GCA_030019325.1. Lineage (GTDB taxonomy): Archaea > Halobacteriota > Syntropharchaeia > Alkanophagales > Methanospirareceae > ANME-1-THS. Next base: position 166 of record JASEFB010000250.1, read on the forward strand.
AATCGAAACCTTATATATAATAGCGTAATTATACTAAAAATAGAGAGGATGAAAATGGAAAAGCTGATCGAAAATAGAGAACTTTTGGTAAAACCTGCCAAAAGCATCGTTGACGAGGTCGCTGGTACTGCCGAATTGGAGGACACCGATTTAATCGATGCGATAATAGAAGATACGGAATTCAAAGAGTGAAATGAGGTTATATGAGATCCACCAAGCTTCTAATTTGATTTTGGAACAAATAGCAGATTTTTCAAGAGAATATTCTTTGTTACCCGCAGATGCGATCCATCTGGCAACAATGAAAGCAAACAACTTGGTAAATTTCGCTTCTAACGATCCCGATTTCGAAAGGGTTGACTGGATAGAGTTATATAAGCCATAGCCACCATAGTTAACGTTCTAAATCCACGATAATATGACCGAAGCATTAAGACAATTTGTCCAAACATACTATATCCACCCTATAA
>JASEFB010000251.1 GCA_030019325.1 archaeon
AAATACCATTAGCACTAATTATAACCTCCGCATTCATATTTTTCGCCAGGTACAAAATAGCCTGGAAAGCGGGCTGGATAGCCAGCTCTGCACTTTTATACACTCTTGCTCTTCACTTCATAGCTGGCATCAGAGTTTATCAGGGTGAAATAATTTATGAGGCATACCCCTTTGGACCGGAGGTGAGTATGGATATTCTATATGACGGCTTGAGTCTACCAGTTGGATTGATAATAAATATATTATGTGCTGCCCTTTCGTTTTACTCAATACACTATGTAGAACACAGAATAGATGTACTGTACCCTGAAGCGGATGAACGGACAAGGATTTTGTATTACACGAGGTTCTACTTTATGTTTCTCCTCTTTCCTACAGGTTTCTTTGGGGTTGCTCTTGCTACAAACCTTATACAAATATTCCTTTTCACAGAACTATTAACTATTCCCCTTTACTTCATAATGGGTTATTTTGGTTATGTAGAGCGCTTTAGAGTTGCCCTAATGTGTTTCTACTGGGCAGCTGCTTGTGCAGTCTGCGTACTAACCGGGATTGTATTAACTTATTCTCAGATAGGAACCTTTGAAATCGCGGAGTTATCCGCTCTTTCAGGAAATCGATATTTGACTTTGATTGTCGGAATAATCCTCCTTGGTTTATTT
>JASEFB010000252.1 GCA_030019325.1 archaeon
AAATAACTATGGACTCTACCTTTTCTAACCTTATGCCCAAATGGGAAGTTAGGAAATGAGCGCATTTGTATTTGTATAGCTAAGGTAAGAAAAAAACACGAGATTAACAAATGGAGATGCAGGACCATAAAGGTTAATATTATTCAATACGATCTCTTCTTCATTTTAAGCCCTCAAATCAAGGGAATAACTCTTATTTTATCTTCCCTCATCACAATAAACTTCCTCTCGAAATCAATTCCTGATTTGAAGATTTTTTGGGCAAGATGTAGATGCTTTCTTCCTTCAGGATAGAAGTTGCATATTGTAACGCTGCGAAGATATCTCCTTCCTTTAGTTGTGGGTAGTTTTCGATGATCCCCTCAATCCTCCAGCCGTTCGCCAAGAGCTCAAGGATAAACTCAACTGTTATCCTCGTCCCCTTTATCACAGGCTTCCCTCTGCAAACCCCTTCGTCTATTATTATGTGTTCCATATTATTTTATAGTGGTTACCAATGTTAAATAAATATACTTTTCACAGGTTTCAGCAAAAAGAGATGAAAATAACGAAAATCTACACCGTCAAAAATCAAATTTGGTTGAACTGGGATATTAGATAAACTGTATTTGACGATATGAAAAACTTTTTTGGATTTATTGCCATAGGTGGAGAATGTG
>JASEFB010000253.1 GCA_030019325.1 archaeon
CCAGCCGCGATCCTTGCAAAAATTCCACAAGTAATCGGACAGCCTATCGTTGCTTTATGCTTTTTAGCAACTATCTCACGAATTTGGTTTATAGTAATTAATTTCCCTTGAGATACACTTTTCATAATCTTGTCCACTTCTTTTGGTGCTGGAATAACCACAGTGTCACCAGGTTTTGTACCCCATCTACCAGCCATTTTTGGTGTTACTTTTTCAACTCTTGGGAAATCTTTACTATCTTCCAACTTTTCCCGCCAAGACTTACGTTTTTTAGCCATGTTTTTTACCTCCATATTGAATTATTTTTTCAACCTTTAAATATTTACTTTTTCTTAAAGGCAGGGTTCGGAATTTTATATAACGTCACGAGCGTATCTGAAGTTCCCCAAAGAGGAATTTGGGCGCAGTGCCGAAGGCACGAAGCCAGATACGCTCTGTTAGGCGAAGGGACATATATAACCCCCTATCCTAAAGATTTTTGAATTTTAAGCAAATATATTAGAGAGTGATTATTGAGTTCGGCCCTATTCTTCCAAGTTTCCCAAATAGAATCCAAAGGTACCTTTGATGCTAAAAGTGCTAAGACTGCACCAACAGTTAAATTTTGAGGCATAACCGCTATACCTAACACAGCCCCTGCTGCAAGTTTTATAGTGTC
>JASEFB010000254.1 GCA_030019325.1 archaeon
GCAAATGTCACAGCGGAAGCGAATTTGCCCGAAGTCGGGTTCTTAACGAACACAACTGCGGTTACTTTCACGAAACCGGGTGTAACACCAATGCCTACAGCTACGCCAGAAATAACACCTGAGATAACACCCGAAGTAACGCCAACGGCAACACCAACACCAAGTCCGACACCAGCAGAGGGGATTCCAGGGTTCGAAGGGATATTTGCAATTGCAGGGCTACTGGCAATCGCTTATTTAGTGCTGATGCGGAGAGGGAAGAAAAAAGCGTAACACCGGTTCTTTTGGTAAAGCTTTTCTTTTGAAGAAAAGGTTTGCAGTTGCATATCTGGTGATGCGGAGAAGAAAAGCATAGGCAAAAGAGGCGGGAGGTAAAAAGGAACACGCTCATCTCTTCATGGCATGGATGAGAGCGCCAAGTCAGGCGCCCAAAAGAATAAATCCTCTAAAGCGAGGGTTTTACGGAAATAAAAAATTTAGGAGGTGATATAAAAAATGAAAGACGAAAAGAAAGGGATAGGGATATTTATTGCAGCGATATTGGTAACTTCCATGGCTTTTGCAGCAATACCCTCAGCAGTAGCCCAAGAGCCTACACTAATCATCAATTGTTGCATCCATTTATCCTGCGGACAAAAAAGATTTCCGCTCTTTG
>JASEFB010000255.1 GCA_030019325.1 archaeon
TGCAAGCTTGTCATACAGTACAACTTACACCGTTACGATTAGCACAGCAGCAAAAGACTTAGCTGGAAATAGTTTAGCAAGTTATACCTGGTCATTCACTACAGAAACAGCACCAGTAGTATATTACCCAGGAGGAGGAGCAGCTCCAGCGGCACCAGCAGGTGAGACCTCAGTCTCCACAGAACCGACAGGAGAAGTTAAAAGCACAGTTACCGCACCTTCAGCAGACGGAAAAGCATCTGTAACAATACCTGCTGGAATAATCGCAAGAGACGCCGCTAATAATCCGCTAACCAAGATTACGGTCACTCAACCATCAGCCCTGCCCACAGTGCCTTCAGGAGTCGATTTCGTCGGTTACGCATACGACTTCGGACCTACAGGTGCAACGTTCAGCAAACCTGTAGAAATTTCCATAACCTTTG
>JASEFB010000256.1 GCA_030019325.1 archaeon
GTTTGAAGATCGGGAAAGCTGGAGAAAAAAGTGACGCCAGATTTAGATCACAACATTATTCGCCAAAAAGTTCACAAAGTAACCTAGCAAAATCAATTTTAAATGATTCGAACATGAAAAATTATGGATTGAATGAAGATAATATAAGTGATTGGATTAAAAACAATACAAGAAGAATTGATATTTTTATTGACTCCAAATTAGGGATACCTGTTTTGAATCTTTTGGAAGCATTTTTACAATGTAAATTTAAACCAAAATATGAAGGGTTTGAAAGTCAAAAATGAATCGCTGTCCTTCGCCTAACAGAGCGTATCTGGCTTCGTGCCTTCGGCACTTCGCCCAAATCCAGCCTGACGGCTGGACTTCAGATACGCTCGGAACGTTAGGCGAAATGCTTGCCCGCCATCATAGAAAAATAAACATTTAAAATAGTTTGAAGGTGTGTATTAAATATGAGGCTAACAATAACTCCCGCTTCACCATTTGATTTTGATTTGAGTGCAAAGATTTTCTCGGATGGAGATAAACAAATTTGCAAATACGCAGATGGAAAATACTGGCGAGTTATAAAAGCAAACAATAAGTTAATGCTCTGCACGATGAAATCTATAGGGAAAGTAGATGAACCAAAGTTGTTGGTTGAGTT
>JASEFB010000024.1 GCA_030019325.1 archaeon
CAATGATAACGATCACAAAGAACAGTGGTGCGTACAATGCCCAGAATACTTTGTCCCACCATTTCGTGCCGGGTCCGGGTTTGAACCGTTCTTTGACAAGGTCGGTTTTATCAGCAAACACGATGAGTTGAATCACCACAAGAAGCACCATGACGACGCTGAAGACCCAGCCCTGCCAGTACGTTAGCCGGCCGGCTAATATAAAGATAAACGCGATAATGAGCAAGAGCGCGAGGAAGCCCTTAAAAATTATTCTGAAATATTCGATGCTTCCGTTTTTCGTGCGTACGTTAGTTGGCATCTTACCACTTTTACTGATACGTACTACTCAAGGATTAAATTCGCTTAAATTCGGCATTGCTATCGAAGGGAGCGATGTCCCGAAGGGTATAACGGACTTTAGCCCGCCCCTTGTTAGGCGATGTTGGAGTAAATGGTGCATTCCTTACATTAGAGTACCTTTCCTGAATAGGGGATTCTTCTTACAACAAAATGACTCATCAAGAAGCAAAGACTAACGCCTAAAACTGACACAGAAACAAATTTCACCAGCGGAAAAATATGTAATCCTCTAAGTGCATAAGAAAAAAAGACAATAACCGGGGCATGAATTATGAAGACAGTATATGCGTTGTCCGATAGATTCTTAGTAAAACTCGTCTGTGAATTGAACTGCCTACGAAAGACAACAAAAATCCCCGCAATTAAACCAGTGCCTACAAAAGCTTCCCACATAGAGTATACTAACGATTGCCAATGAACTCCTCCCAAAAACGGAGTTATATCTTCGATTGCACCACCCAATACACCAATTACAGGAAATAGAAAAATAGCGGGTACTGAAAGCTTCAGCCATCTCATTCCAACTGAATCAGTGAAATTATCGAACCACTTATTTTTATAGGCTATAATTCCGATGACAAAAAGACTCACATACCCGGGGAAGAAGCCAAATTGTAGGTTCGAAAAACTCTCACCAATCGACCACCATATTCGAACAAGGAAATTAGCACTTGACAGCACTAGAACGAAGACGAGAATCTCCCTACTGTGCGGCGGCTGCTTTAATTCGCTTCCTTTTTCTGAGCCCAACTTCTTCCATAGGGTATAACAAAAACAAAAGATCAGTAAGGTCTCAAGAAACCAGAGCGGACCCGTCTCAAAGAAATTTTGGAGGGGCACCGAGTAACCCATCGACCTGACATAGAGCGTATAAACTATGAGTGGATTGATAATGAAAAAATAAACCAGGAGCGGAATACCTAAACGGATAAATCTATCCCGTAAATAAGTTCTCGCCCCCTTTCGGGAATAAGACCCAGGCGTAAAGTACCCTGAAATCATAAAGAAAAATCCTAATACAAAGGACTGCACAACAGCAGTGAATAGTGTGAGAAGAACAGCAGAGAGAACGTCCCCGGTATGTTCCTTGTAATACCAATCACCTTCAGCTCCATACGTAATGGCAATATGAAGCATGACAATGAGTATTATGAGCACAATTCGCAAATTATTGATGTAAAGTAGTTTTGGACCGCTTTGTTGAGACATGATTTTAACGCTCCCAAAAGATCATCTTAGAAAGCTCCAATTTTGCCTAACGTTGTCTTAACCCCTTTAAAATATTCCACATGGGGACGTTCTGCATATATTCTTTGTAGGCATTTCCAAATTTCCTTATATCGTATTCGCTCTCTTCTCTAGCTGACATCCAGAAGCAAAATAATGATATTACGCCTAAAATTACTGCAATAATAGCTTGAAAAACTAAAATTAAAGCAATAGACCAGATAGCCATTCCCAAAGTCATGGGTTGGCGAACAAGGCTATATATACCTGTATCAACAAGGGTGGTGCTAGCAGTAAAATCAGTGGTTTTCGGTTTACCTTTGTGCTTCAGAGCATACAGTGATGAGGCGACTAAATAACCTGAAGGGACATAGAGTAATAAACCAACAACTGTTAACCACGGAATATCCAACTGTCGCCATAATTTAAACGTACCAAGGGTTAATTCGAGCGTTAGCAAGGTAAAAAAGATACTCAAACCCAGGTGCATGTAGATTTCACTGGTTACCTGTTCTCTAATTGCCTGAATTATCCATCTTCCATTAACGATCCATATAATTGCACAAATGCCAACACAAAGTATATATCTGTACATCCTGCTCACCTCCTCTGTAGCTTTATCAGGCGGGTAATTGCATATAACTTTTTCGTGTTTGCAAAGAGCCGAAGGCAGTTAGACGAGCGAAGCATCGCATACACGCCCCGGATAACCGAGCCCACAATCAAACCGATGACGTAACAAACTTTGAAGATGGTGGCAGTCATTCTGACTTACTCGTTTTTTCCTAACTTCTGGAGAATAGTACTATCTATAATATAAAAATACTGACTTTTCTGACTTGATTACCAAACGTTGTTTACGAAATCAGAATAGCAGCTATATAAAGATTGAAATTAACGTGATTGCTTGGAACGAAAAAAGACGTTTGGAAAACCTTTATATATTCATTTGACGCTATCTACTAATATAGCGTGGCATGATAGGTGATTTGTAATGCCTCGGCTCATTAAAAGAAGATCAAAAAAGATTGGTCTTCCCCCAGGGACACTCGTTCATATAGGGGAGAAGAAGGCTGAAAAGGTAAAGATTAGCATCATTGACTACGATGAAGTGCAATTTCAAGAGAAGGAAGCAAAAACAGTTGAGGAATGTTTTCCCTTTAAGGATAAACCCACGGTCACATGGATAAACATCGATGGTCTTCATGATGTCGAAATCATAGAGAAAATCGGGAAACATTTTGGCCTGCACCCTCTGCTCTTGGAAGACATTCTGAATACCGAACAGCGTCCAAAGATGGAAGATTTTGAGGATTATCTCTTTATCGTCTTAAAAATGCTCTCTTATGAGGAAGAAGCGCATGAAATACAAGCAGAACAGGTCAGTTTAATTCTCGGCTCAAATTTCGTTCTCTCCTTTCAGGAGCGAGAAGGAGATGTTTTTAAATTTATACGAGAACGAATCAGAAATGGAAAAGGACGGATACGAAAGGCGGGGGCTGATTATCTCGCGTATGCGTTAGTAGACGCAATCGTTGATCATTATTTTATAATCCTCGAGAAACTTGGCGAGAAGATAGAAGATATGGAAGAGGAATTGGTAACCAATCCAATGCCTGAGACGTTACAAACAATTCACCACTTAAAAAGGGAGCTGATATTCCTGCGCAAGTCAGTTTGGCCATTGCGAGAAGTTATAAGCGTTCTGGAACGAGGCGAATCGGCACTTATTCACGAATCTACCGGCATATATCTCAGAGATGTGTATGACCACACCATTCAGGTCATTGACTCAATCGAGACATTCCGGGATATGGTTGCGGGGATGCTTGATATCTATCTCTCAAGTATCAGCAACAAGATGAATGAGGTGATGAAGGTATTAACCATAATCGCCACGATATTCATTCCATTAACGTTTATCGCCGGTATCTACGGCATGAATTTCGAATATATGCCAGAGCTTGGATGGCGGTGGGGGTACCCGGTCGTCTGGATTTTTATAGTTGCTGTGGTCATCTCGATGGCTGTGTACTTCAGGAGGAAAAAGTGGTTGTGACTTTTTAGGGTCTTGCTTGCACCGTAAGGTAATCTCGCCAACTGCTTTAAACTATTCGCGTCTAACACCCTCACATTCTTAATGGTTTAGTATTCATTTCGTGATATTAGCCGAAATCGTTTTCAGCTCAAAAAATCACTCTTAAAAGACTAAAGAGTATCCTCGGGTTCCTCTTTATGAACTCTTTTAAAAGCGCGCGTTCACTACACTCCTTCAGTTTTATTTCTCCTGCTAAGGGACGGAAAAACTTTATGAGTTCCTCGTCGCTCAAGCTTAACACGATATTCTTTGCCTTCAAGCCCACTTCTAACACTTTACCAAACTCACGCTTCCAGCGCTTCTCGTATTCCATCAATCGCCGCTTCGAAACGTTCATCTCATGTACCGCTTTTGCAATAACATCCCCGGCGATTGCTCCACCCTCCATCGCCTGTAAAATGCCGCCACCCGTGATCGGTTGGACGTGTCGTGCCGCATCACCTACTAAAACCAGCCCATTTGCTACCGTATCATACACCGGGCCACTCAATGGTACCGCACCATACATCGCTGCTAGTATCTTCCCATCCGGAAATTTCTCGTTTACGAAAGCACGCAGATAATCGAGTGCACGATGGTTATCACCAGAAACATCGCCACCTATCCCCAGTCCTACATTTGCGCAATGCTCTCCCTTTGGAAATACCCATGCATACCCCTTTGGTGCGATATCCCTGCCAAAAAACATCTCGAAAAAGTTTTTGTCCACCTCAATGGTGCTCATAAGGAACTGTGCACATATACCAACATCAGCTAAGCGCAGTCGGGTGTCAATACCGGCCCATCTGCCAACCCGTGATTCCACACCATCCGCGCCAACCACGATATCCGCAAAAATACGAATATCTTCACCCGCAGCATTTGCATACACCCCCTTTGCATATCCCTCTTCTTGGATAAGGTCATACGCCTGCGTTTTAACCCGCACTTCTGCACCTGCATGTGCCGCTTGCTGTGCCAGAAACTTATCAAATAGCCTTCGTTCGAGCACATAGCCCACTACTTCCGATCCTTCAACTGATAATGCCACCCGCGTGCCGTCAGGACCGTGGGTGATAATTCCCTTCGGCTCGGTGCATATCCACCTAGAATCTATATCAACGAACCTCTCTATTTCTTTGCTTACACCCTCACCGCACTTCACGGGCACACCGATCTCAGGATTCCGTTCGATTAAAAGAACATCCAATCCATTTTCAGCAGCGGTTTTTGCGGTTACACTACCCGCAGGTCCTCCGCCTACCACAACAACGTCATATCGCTCATCTTTCATTGGGGTCTCCTTCTCTCAACCAAAGCCGCAATTTTTCATTTCTAATCAATTAGCGTTAGATGGAAAAAATCTTTAATATAAGTGGGGGATTATGGCGGGGGATGGAAAATTAATAATTGTTGTAAAACCCCTAAAGGGAAAAATAAAATAATTAGTTAGTATGGAAATGCTTGAACTCATCAAGACAAGGAGGAGTATTAGAAGATACAAAAAGGAGTCAGTGCCCGAGGACTTGGTGAAACAAATACTGGAAGCAGGGCGATGGGCCCCTTCTGCCAGCAATTCCCAGCCTTGGGAGTTCATCATCTTGAGGGATGGAAAGATTAAGGAAGAAGTTGCTAAGGCAACCACGTATGGGAAGTTTCTCGCGGACGCACCACTTGGGATCGCCGTCGTTATTGATCCAAAAGCACCCGCAGGGAGATTGAGGAGATTACATTTACCAACTCGTATGGAAGAAAATCACTCTAAATCACTTTTTAGATCCTTATTCCCCTTCGATTTCCATGATCCAGGAAAAGAGCTACCTACCGAAATTCGCTAAAGCGTTGGGTTAACAATCTAGTCCTTACTTTCTTTTTGTTCTTTTTTCCTATTTGTGAATCCTTTCACCTTTTTCTCTACGAGATTTATCAAATCCTCCACAGATTTGCTCTTATTTATCTCAGTATGCGGAATAAGCAAATTGATGTCCGAGCCTCTTTTAACAAAGGCGGCGGGGAATTTCGCATCTATCGAAGGATAACGCCTCAAAAAATCATCGCGGTGTAAAAATTCAACGGGCATATCAAGATCGGCAAGAAAGGTCTTCCAATCTTTCTTCATACCCAGACTGCCAAACGTAACGGCGCATAAATTACAGGAATACGTGCCCGGAGAAACCATTTTATGAAAATAGTCCTTGAGCTCATTAAAACGACCACTATCCGCATTATAAACAAAAATTATCGTCTCCTCTTCAGCTTTTTGCTCCCCTGTTTCCCCCGCGACACTTTTTTTTCTTCTTCATATCTCCTCCCCAGTTCTAATTTTTGTAAAAATAATTCTGCATAATACTACTTAATTTTATCCACCCTCTTCGTTCCAATCCACTTTGATCAGAACAAGACTCCGATTAAGTAGGCCATGCACCCTATCTGCATAATGAGAAAGACTCGTTTCTTCAACTGGAAGATGTTCTGTTTTGACTGATTCTTCATCAACAGTTTTGAGGCAAAAATATAGGAAACGACCGGGATGAGTATGAGCCCTAAGTAACACATAGTCCTGATAGAGGCGAGGATCAATCATTACGAAGAAGGGCAAGGGATCCAGGATCATTATTGAACCGTAGAGAAGAGCCGAAACCTGCGCAGCCGTTTTCACTCCAAACCGTGTGGAGAGCGTTTTGATTCCGAGTTCTTCATCTCCTTCTACATCGCCGATATCCAGCATGATTTCAAATGCCACCCCATCAATGAAACCCATTGCAGCAAAATACACGATCAACGGCTCGAGAATAGCGTCAGAAACGAGCGAGCCCAGAAAGATTATTGCTACATAGGCATAGGCGATCAAGGCATTATTCACATAAATCATCCGCTTTAAACCCACATTGTAAAGAAAGAAGAGGGGCAAGCTGACAAGAACGAGAGTCATCGCCAGTAGGTTCAAGAGCTGCGAAAGTATGAGAACCAAAGAAAATGAAACTAAGCCAGTCATCAAGGCTACTCTCCTCGGTAATAGACCTAGAACTAGAGGCCGATCGTATCTGTCATTTCTTTTGTCAACCTCAAAATCGTAGTAATCATTGAACGCGAAGGATCCAACAGCGGAAAGGAAGACAATAAAGAAAGCGATTAAATATTCCAACTGGAAGCCATGCAAATCACCTGCCAACAAGCCTGAAAGAAGAACGCTTGCCGCAAGGAACAATGAGTATTCCAGCCTGATCAGTTTAGAAAAGGCGTGAAGAGTCTCTGCTCTCATCACCTTTTGCCCTGCGTACATAGAAATAATTACCTCAGTGTTGACGTCATAAACAAATCCAAAACCATTCTTCATACTCTGGTGAGTTTATTACTCTAATGTCAGAAGGAACATGTATATGATTGCCTCTAAAACCACGGTATCTTAATGAGCCCGCTTCATAAACAAAACCACACCGACCATGGCTTGTATCATCGTTTATTCTATTTATCCAGTAGCTTCCTACAACGTCCGCAGAACCTATTGAATCGTACCATTGCAGATCATATGAAAGCCTGTTTTCATCACCTAACGATAGTATCACATCAATTGCGGTTATAACTCCCGGTGGAAACACGTCGTTCCTCAAATTATGTGGCTTAACCGTGACATTATTAAATTGCAAATCGGTTTTTGGCCCCCTAATACTGACGGTCGGAATTATTATCTTGCCACCATTTTGTTCCTTCCTTTTTACCTCATCTCTAAAAACATCGTACATATCATCGATCATTTGCTGATCTTCTTCTAAAACTCGTATATACATTTTATCTTTGTACGGGTAATGATCCATTCGATAAACATTGTTTTCAGGCCAGCCACCGTCATAATACGCCATATACCACCAGTTTTCTTTGCCCATAATCGAATCAATAACATACGTATTCATCGTTTCATCAAAATGATAGTGCATATCGATAGATCCGTTGGTATCGAGATAAACTAATATATCAAAAACTGAAAAATGACCTTCTTTGAAAATATCCTCTCGCACCGTTTCAATATCTTGGGGGTTAAATGTAAATTCTCCAATCGTATCAATCGTTATTTTTCCGGCAAATTCACCCTCTTCTTCTCCTTCGAGACAGCCACTCAAGAACGCTGACATACCGATCGTCAGAATGACCACGATTATAGCGATTTCTTTCCTCATTCTACCTCAGTCTCTTTGTTGAGTGCCTTTAATTTTTCTACATAATCGGTCATCGTATCGATAAATTCCGCATGACTCCATGAGAGTGGAGAAACTGAGAGGGGCTCACCAGTATACGGGTGTATCTGCTCTGAAAGTATACCAGTAGAGAGTGCATGAGCAGCAACCCAATTAAGGATATCCAATGCTTCGTTCAGCTCGTCTATCGTTTTTGCCCTCTTAATGAGCCATTTAGCGTACCATAAGGTACAGACAAACCACGGATTACCAGGAACCGTTTCAATATCCTTCGATTTTTGATGATAATAATCATTATAATACCTCGATAATCCTCCGATATCTGTTTTTACCCCTAACCATTCTCTCATTTTTTGCATCGTCGATACGACTTTGGGATCATCAGCATCAAATACGCCAAATTCAAAGAGCGCATAAACGGAACTGTCCAGAGCATCATCATACACTAAATCCCCTTTTTCAAACGATACACTTCTCCTAAAGTAGCCTTTTTCCTCATTGTACAAATACGTAATCATGGCTTTTTTTATGATGTCGAAGCCCGCAAAACACTGCTCGCTAAATTCACGATCGTGAAATAAATCACCTAATCGTTCGGCGGCAATCAAACCTGCGAGGACCGCTGACGTGGTAAATGTAAAAATGGCTCGACGTTCCTCCCACAGGTCATAACTTTCTTTAGGAAGGACATTCTCATACCGGTATTTAGTAAGGAAATCGCCCATTGGCTTGATAAGCGTAGGATAAAGTTGTTTTATAAAATCCTTGTCCTGTGATTCTTGGTAATATTCCCAAAGCGCATGCAGGACCAGAGCAGTCTCATCCTCTTGGATAGGCAGTGAAAATTCACCATGAAGTACCCAGGGGTGCCAGCTGCTCCCCAGCGTTTTGTCTGGATTGTACTTGTGAAGCAAACAACCCTCTTTATACACAACGTCACGGCAGAACTCAAAAAACGGTTCGGTCATGTAATAAAAACCAGCCTTTATTAGAGTAATTGCAATCAGCGCGCCGTCCCGGGGCCACATATACGAATACGTATCCTTGTTAAACTGCATGTTGTCAGAATCATTTGCCGCAATAATGGCGCCCTCCTTGTCTATCTGTGTTTTGAGTATCAATAAGGAACGCTTATACAGCTCCTGTAGCTTAGCGCTCAGAACAGAAATATCTGGCTTTATGCTCCCCAACCACCCCCTCTGGCACATCTGCGTATGCTTCAGGTGGGCATCAGCTCCCAGTTTCAAGAAACGGTCTTGTAACTCGTACACCTCGTGAAAGTTCTCTCCCGCAACGAGGTAATAGCAAAACGAAGTTTCAGCGTTTGCCGGGATTTCAAGGTCTATGCACATAATCGAATCAACATTGCCCTGAGCAATGGGATTTTTGGGAAGATTCCAGCTTGGGTATACATGCTCACCGATGTCAAAGTCAGAAAGAATCGAAGGATTGTCATCCGTGCACAGTCCGATGAGGAAATATACTGAACGCTTGTAATGGATGATAGCGTTGTGCTGAGGATGATATAATGCGGTATCCCCAATCCCATCACCATAAAGGTGAAAATCATGATGAAAACAGATTCTTAACGTTCTTTTATAGTCCGCATTGTTCTTCACACGTATCTTTCTAAAAAAGATGTTATCCTCACAGTAAACGTTTCCATTAAAGAACAAAGAAAGCCTTTTTTCAGTATTATGCGCTTCACTATTGGTCACCAGTGTCTCATTAACATAAGCTAATTTTCTATCCCAAGCAGGTTCGTTTATCCATGACACCTCGTTTCCTTCAAGTACCGCAATTTTATGTGCGTGCCCCACCAAGTGGTTATACTCCCCCACGTGAGGGAAGTAAATATCCCGTACTTGAAGCCATTGATCAATATTTACGAGCAGTTTCTGGTTTCCGAGTACAATATGCCGTACCACTTTTACACCACCATAATGCGCTAAAATTCAATCACTACTTTTATATTATCTTTCATAGACAAGAGCGCTTCTTGAATCTCTTCAGGATCATACCTTCCAGTTATCAGTTTTGCAAGCAGACCGGGCCATTGCTTTTCAGCAGCCAATAAATCAGTAATTCCCTGCTCAAAATCTTTTCTATGCGCATTAACGCTCCCCACAACGGCTTTGTTGCCCAACACCAGTCCTTGGTTAAAGCAATCAGCGCAAATCTGAATTCGTGTATCACCTCCAGTAATAGAGGTCAAAACCACAACACCATTTATTCCAACAATCATCATAGCATGCAGCGCAACTGTTGAACTTCCCGTTTCTTCAATAATAAGGTCAAGCTGTCTGCCCATCTCATATGGAATATCATGTAAGCTTATTTTTTGTGCATTGAAATGCGTAACACCTAATTCAGAAAAAATCGTCTCCTTATACTCATTATCAGACCGGTCAACCGAAATAACCTCTAAGCCGCGAAGTCTGAGCAAGATGGCGGTGAGAAGCCCAAGCGAGCCAGTTCCGGTAATCAGAGCTGTTTCTGGCTCCCATATCACTCGTTTTTGGGCGGTATAAGCCATCCTAATAGCTTTTTCGGCAACACTCGTCGGCTCAAGGAGGACTGCTAGATCGCCAAGCTCCTTTGGGACCTTTACTAAAAAGCGCTCATCTTCAGCATAGTATTCTGAAAGATAGCCGTGCCCTCCTTTAATTCCCCGTTCGGTATACGCGCCCTTAAGACACATATCATATTCTCCCGCTTGACAATTTATACAATCATCAGGCCTCCTAACAGTCGCAACAACCATGTCGCCTGATTTAACGGTTCTCACACTCTTTCCCGTTTTTACCACTTCCCCTAACGATTCGTGTCCAATAATAAGGAGCTTTTCACCTTCAGGAGCATCACCGTAAAGTCCTCCATTAATCTCCTTATCAGTCCCATCAAGCCCTACGAGCTTAATCTTTACCAAAACTTCATTCTCACTGATAGTAGGGGTGTCAATATCTACAACCTGAGCGCTGTCCTTCTGTTTCGGGATAACAGCAACGGCCTTCATTTTAACCTCTTTCAATTATATCATGTAACGAATATCAGAAGAACCCGTTGGATATGCCCACATGATATTCCTCATATCCTCTAAACTGAGCTGTGCTTTTATTGCTAGAGCAAATATATTTATCACGTCCTCAACGCCATGGCCGAGCAAATGAGCTCCGAGAATTCGATTACTATCCTTTTCAACTAAAATCTTGAACCCAGAATATTTTAGTCCGATCCTACGTGAAGAGTACCACGACGAGGTGTCTTGATAATTTGATGGTATGTTTAAGTCCGCCTCTATAAAAAGCACGAGGTGGAAAAGTGGCATACGCAGGAGTTGATTTGCATAAAAGTTTTTGTCAGACCATAGTATGTACAAAGGAAGGAGAATTGATAAAGGAAGGGCGAATAAAGACAGAGAAAGAGGAGATAGAGGAGTTCTTTTCAGACCTGGAAGACCTGGAGATCGCATTTGAAGCGAGTACCAATTATGAGTATTTCTACGATTTGCTGGAGGGTTTGGGGCACAAGGTAGTTTTGGCACATCCGTTGAAGACGAGGATGATAGCGGAAGCGAGGATAAAGACGGACAAGATAGATGCAAAGACGCTGGCAGAGTTGTTGAGAGGAAATCTCTTGCCAACCTCCTATGTGCCTCCGAAAGAGATAAGGGAGTTGCGGCATTTAGTGAGACACAGAATCGCTCTGGGTAGATTTCGAGGTCGGTTAAAGACTCAAATAAAGACAGAATTGCGGAGGAAGAATATAAAATATCAAGACGGAGCGAGTATCTTCACGAGTAAGAGAAGGGAAGAGCTCGGACGTTTGAAGAATCCAGGCATCGATTCGTATCTGGCAATATATGAGACAGTGGAGAGGGAGCTAAAGAAGGCGGAAAGAGAGATAGAGCAAGCAGGGCAGAGATACGAGGAAGTGAAGTTGTTGACGGGGATAAAAGGGATAGGCGTGTATTCGGCACTGATTATATTCTCAGAGATAGGAGACGGATCGAGATTTCCCACTGAAGAGAAGCTATTCTCTTACGCCGGACTGGTCCCAAGGGTACATCAGTCAGGGAAAGAGAGCTATTACGGGCGAATAACAAAGGAAGGCTCGAGATATTTGAGATGGATACTCGTAGAAGCAGCGAGAGTCCACGTGCAGTGGTGTCCAGAGAGCAAAATAACGAAACATTACAACAAGATAAAAAGGAAGCGAGGGTCGAACGTTGCGATAATAGCAGCAGCGAGAAAACTCCTTCAGGTGATCTACCACATGCTGAAGAATAAAGAGGAGTTTAGAATAGAAGGTTAGATGTGCAGACTTTGTTTCAAAACATGCGGCATGACGACCGCGAGAGTTTGATTAAAGCGCAGATCTAACCAAGGACGAAGTCAGCCATAGTGCGGCATTTGACCGCGGATAGGTGTATGTCCTGAAGTACAAGATGCGTAGAATGAAAAATAAAAAACGTTAAATATGACAAGGGAATAAGAAAATAGTGAGGGCGGACTTAACATAGGTGTATTTGAACCTCTTTCCAATCGTAAATGCGGGAGCCAGATGCTCTCCAATCTTCCAATAGCTGTTATCATACATCGAGAAGATAATTGGCTTGATCTTTGTAATATCAGGCAATCCGTTAGTGAGATACTGTTTTGCGGAGTGGGCTTCAACAATCTCTCCAATAAAAATTTCAGCCGAACCGCCATAATCCAAGGTCTGAACAAGTTTACATTCCGATTAAGCGGACATTCTTTAAGCATAGGAGTCCGCAATTGTTACCATCTCTTCTGACGGGATATTGACGCTGAACGTTCCGTTTTCCTTAATCCCAGCATTTGTATAGTGTGTTTTTCCTGATGATACAGCAATCAGTGCCGGGTTGTGCTGGACTATGCCGCAGTACGCAACGGTCAGATAATTTGGCTTACCACCAACCTTTGCTCCCACAAGTGTGGTGGGCATGGGATACAAAAAGGTCTTCGCACCAATCGCAATTTTTTCCATAGTTCATCCTCCTTCTGTTTAGAAATATATCCAACTTACAATATTTATGCGTTTTGCAAAGTGTTTTCTATGCTACTCTCTTTATGAACACCACTCCCTCTGTTGTCGGATCGTTTGTTGGTCCCACCCAATTGTTATAATCATCAACATGACGCACATGCAGTGAAATAAAATGCATACCACTTGACATTGGGGCCCACACAGCGGTAATAGAAATATCATGTTCCCCGGGTGTAAGCGTCTCACTTGTCTCATTCATGCGCACGCCATCAACGCAAAGTTCTACGGTGACATTGGCAGTTACGGTGTTTACAATTTCATATGCAGTTGCGGTTATCATTGGAAAAGATCCTATGTGCGTCATTTCAAGATCAAATGTGTGTTTGCCGTTCCACGTGACATCGCCACTGATTCCCTCTCCTTCTTCATCATTTATATGTACGGTTATTGTTGTCTGGTTCGTTGCTCCGTCAGTGTCCTCAACTTCGAGTATTACGGTGTAACTACCGCTTTCATTATAACTGTGGGTTATCTTAACAACGTCCCCTTCGATATCCCAGACGCCATCGCCGTCAAAGTCCCATCTGTATGTCACGATGTTTTCATCGGGGTCGTAGCTTTCAGAGGCGTCGAACTCAATTGGCTGCTCCGTCATGGGCAGCTCGGCACTCGCATAGATCTGGATATTACCTTTTTCAAGTGTGCCGTTTACTGCATAGTATTTAGAGCCTGCGGGATCAAAGATCGATATATCGAATTTATCACCTTTCTTCCAGCCCGGCTCTCCGTTATCCTCAACATAAACAGTGAAGGTGTAGCCGCTTTGTTTATTGACCCTGGCGGTACCTGTGAAGGTAGCATTATTTTCTGATAGCTCGAGTGTGGTTATCAATTCGCTGTGAACTTTTATTAAGTAATGCATAAGCTCTTCAGCTTCAGGCATACGCAGGGTCAAATCTTATTGGAGTTGTTTTCTCCAAGCATTCTTTCCCGTATTCGAGTGAGTCCGCAATTAATTTTTTGAGGAGAGATGGGTAGGCTGCTCCCACGAGCTCCTGAACTGGTTTGCCGTTGCAGAAGAACTTAAAGGTAGGTGTGGCCATGATCCCGTATCTTTCGGCGGTAAACGGGTTTTCGAGGATGTTTAGTCGCGCGAAATGGACTTTCCCAGAGTACTCTTGGGCGTATTCATTGAAGTATGGTTCCATTTCCTTGCAGTGAGGGCAGGTGGGGCTATAAAACATAACGAGCACGGGCAGCTCTGCAAGTTCTACTTCTTTCTCCCAGCTTCTATCATCCACTTCGAACAGGTTCATGATAGTAATATTCACGCTAAAGTAATATCATAGTAAAGGGTCAAAATATACGTGATGAAGGAAACTCTATCATGGTTCGGAAAGGAATGGCTAGACAACGATGCCAAAGCACTTGGGGTCTACATAACGTTACTGATGTTACGATTTAGGGTGCGATTTGCGACTGATATCCCTGTTCTGTGCAGAGAAGAGGGATTAATGGAGGCGAGATTGAAACCCTATCTCGCTATTTTCCAGAAAGATGAGAAGCTGATAGAAGCGATCGCCGCAGGGAAAGAGTTTCTTAACGCGTTAGTTAAGCATACCTCTTTCCCTGAGTATGAAGAGGTCCTGGATACCATTGAAATGGATTTTTATGAGAATCTCAAAGAAGTTTACCTGAGACATGTTAATAGAGAAGAAATTGCGGGGAAAATATCCGAGCACGATGCTATACCGCTCATCAGAGGATTTTTGAGTGATGTATCTTCAGCCAGATTTTCTATAGGGAAAATTGCCAGTGCGGGCAGTTCCATCTTACTGACACCGTTTAGTGAGCTTATGGAACTTTACGGCTTATCAGAAGAAGATGTGCGCAGATTCATGGAAATCTTGAGGCTATCTGGAATCATGTTTTTGGATATTATTCCCGCTCCGGTTCTTGAGAAGGAATTTATAGAAAGTCTCGTGTAGAGGAGGATTGGTTTCGTCCCTTTGCTTTTGTTCACAATTGTGTAACTAAATACAGTCCAAGGAGCTGAATTTTGGCAAACAATCCCTACTCACAGGGAACTCCAACTTTTGTATGCCGCTTCATACCCCATCTCTATAATCATCTCCACAAATTTCAAATGATCTTCCACTAACGCTCTCACCTCTTCTTCCTCCACATATTCCCCGTAGAGGATTTCTCGCTTTATTTTCGCACCTAAGAGGTCTAAAGGCTTGCATGGCTCGTCAACCACGATTTCTTTTACATGAAAGCCCGACCCAGAAAGAGTGGTTAAGAGCTCCTCTGATGCACCCATACAGATATTCTTCGCTCCTGCTCTACTGGCTATATACTCCGCTTCACTTCCCACTGATTCTAGTTCGTAATAAATATCGTCTTTCGTAACCTCCTTCCATTCGTCTGCTTCTATCTTGCCTACCCTCGCTTTTGCCGTTAACAGTAAGATCCTCACTGCGGTATCTCTGGAGAGAACGAGGGACGCATCTTCTTTGTAGCAGTGCAGAACTGTACGAGTAGCTTCCAACGACGGTAAGAATTCAAATAATGGTTCAGCCGCTTTATAATCCTGTGTATCTTCCGGCTCCTTCACCAGCCCCAGATCCTTCATCTTCTTTACCACTAACTCAGGATCAGCTCCTTCCGCTATCGCCCTCATAAAACCCTCCTGATTTCGGGTGAAATCCATGAAAAGACACTCGTAACCGCCTCTCTTAAGAATCTTCACCGCTTTCCCCTTCGAATAGCTCGTATTAACGCTTATTAAATTTGTTAATTCCTTCATCTCTCTTAAACGATGAGTCTCCGTTTCATCAGGTTCACTGCCAGTACAAACAATATGAGTGAAACAAGAACAATCCAAGCGAGACTCAGCAATAGAAATCCACTCAGGTTTGCGAGCGTGAGCGCACGGGTTATCCTGACAACATGCGTGAGCGGTAGTGTTGCTAAGGCAAAATACTGTATCGGTTCCGGTAGAAGCGCGAGCGGGAAAAAGGTGCCGCTGAAGAGGAACATTGGGGTGATAAAGAGAAAGGTGGGATAGTTGAGCGAATTTATATTCGGGGTGATGGCGGTGAAGCACATCCCAATAGTTGCAAAGAGAAAGCCCGCAATAAATGAAAAGGGAATTATCAGCAGCGATGAGGGCAGTTCGATGAGTCCAAAGGCTGCAATCACCGGCAGCATGATCGTTGCATAGATAAGACTTCGCGTTGCGCCCCACAGGAGCTCGCCAGTTATCACTTCTTCTATGCTCAGGGGCGTCGCGATTATCGCATCAAAGGTTTTTTGATAATACATTCGCACATACGAGCCGAAGGTGCACTCGAAAAAGGACGAATTCATAACCGAAATGGCTATCAGAGCAGGAGCAATAAATTTTACATAGCTGATACCTTCAATAACATCGATATACCTACCCAGTCCGAATCCAAGCGCAAAAAGATAGAGCAGGGGTTCAAGGAACGGTGGGAGGAAATTCACTTTGTACGTTTTCATAAACACATCTCGATTTCGAAGCCAGACCTTCAACACCCTCCTGCTGATTTTTGGCACTGCGAAATAAGACATCGTTTCACTCCCTCAATTTCTTCCCCGTGAGCTTTAAAAATACATCTTCAAGCGTGGCGGAACGAGCGGTTATTTGCCCAAGCTCGCATTCCTTTAAAAGCGCGTATGTAATTTCCTGCGGATTATTTGTATAGACCTGCACCCGACCCCCTAACACGTCATAGCTCGACGCATTTCGCTCCAAGCATGCGATTACCTTTGGATCATTCTCCGCTTCCACAATATCCGTGCCAATATATTCCCTGACCAACTCGTCCGGTTTGCCTTGCACCAGGATTTTACCATAATCCATAATCACCAGTCGATCACATAACCGTGCCGCCTCCTCAAGGTAATGCGTGGTTAACACGACCGTGATACCTTGTGACTGCAAGCTCTTAATTTTATCCCAGATAAGATGTCTCGCCTGCGGATCAAGCCCAATAGTTGGCTCATCCAGGATCAGCATGCGAGGCGTATTGATAAGTGCTCGTGCAAGTATCAAACGTCGTTTCATTCCACCAGACAACTGTTCAATCAACGTGTCCTTTTTGTGGCTCAGTTGAACAAAATCCAGAAGCTCAGCTATTATGCGCTCTGCGCTCGTGCGAGGTATATCAAAATAGCGCGAGTACACCATGAGGTTCTCATGGACCGTAAAATCTGGATCAAGATTATTCTCCTGCGGCACTACTCCTAAAAGCTTCTTAATTTCTCGCTGGTGTGTACTCACCTCCATGCCAAACACGGTAAGTTTCCCGGCAGTCTTGGGAGATACACACTGGATCATCTTCATCGTGGTAGTTTTACCCGCACCATTTGGACCAAGAAACCCGAACACTTCTCCCTCTCCTACCGCAAAGCTCACGCTATCTACGGCCACAAACTCGCCAAACTGCTTCGTCAAATCCTCTGCCACAATTACTGAGACAATACAAACCACCACCCTCACACTGTGCCGTTACATCACAGGTAGAAGGATAGCCAAAAGACTGCTGATTTTCAAAGCGACCTCTTCGGCGCTCGCTGTATCTCTCCCTGTTACCACCTTATCGGAAACAACGACGCTTTGATCAACATACGTAGCACCATTCTGCTCCAGTTCATTTATCACTCCTTGATCAGGAAATACGGTAGCTCTCTTACCCTCTAAAACACCCGCCTTTGCAAACCACTGGTGATATGCAGATTGCAGCTACAATGTTATCCTTACTGTATGCTTCGGTAACCAACCTTAACTCTACGTCTTCCCAGAGGTATTCCTGCGATCCTACGCCCCCAACAATAACGATCGCATCGTAAGCCTGCTATAATCTTCCTTTTCATTTTCCCATCACCTCCTCTCTTTCAAAATCACATACCCTTACATCTATAAAACTATCTACTCTTTGCGTGCAAGGACGATCTCAATCGGTAAAGCAAACAGGGACATCGAGGTTGTATCAAGGATTTGAAAGCCTGAATCTACCAGCGCATTCCGGACATATATGGGACGGCAATCGAGGAACTTAGGGAACCTCCTGTGCCCCCATTCGTACAGTTCTCTCATCCAGTTCCATCCTCCCATCATGGAAAGGGAGACCACACAAATGCGTCTGTCGCTTCGAAGAACTCTTTTGCACTCTGACAGAACCTTGGGGATCTCTGGCGTGTCGAAGAGTTCTAACGTAAAACTCATGAAGATCGCGTCCAAGAATTCCGCTTCGAAAGGAAGGTATTCAGCATCACCATGCAGCAGCTTTACTCGTTCTGAAAGTCCCACTTCATTCACCCTGGCCTGAGTGATGTGAAGCATCCGATGCGAGAGGTCGATTCCATAAACCCTTCCTGATTCGCCGACCGATTGCGCAAGGGCCTGTATGCCATGCCCTGTGCCAAATCCTACCTCAAGAACAATCTCTCCTTCCTTCACGTCGAGTTTCTGCAAGCCAACATCTCTCGCCTTCTTCTCCCAGATACCCTCTGATAGATCATACCATCTGCTGATCCTATCGTAGGTCTCTTGTGCTTCGGCTTTCGATCTTCTGACCCTGCTTATCTCGAGCTCACCGCTTGACATTTTGATCAATTGCCTTTCGTCCTGCGGTATTGCACTCAATCAGTCTATCCCTCCACGTTAATATCAGAGCCGCATTACATAAAGTTTTTCCCTTTATGCGCCGTTTTTCAGGTTTAGTGGTTTTTCCGGTAGGATGCATTAATTGTCAGGGAAAAAACTTTTAAAACTTTTTATAGTACAAAATTATAAAAATAAATGTAGGGAATTTTGATTTACTGCTCGTTCTATCCCCTTCCTTTGGGGCTCCGTTTTCGGGAAGTTTTTCAAAATTCACTATAACAATAAGAGAGTAGGGGAAGAAGATACAAATGCAACTTAATGAGATATTGGATGCGGTAATATTTAAGGAAGTGTATGAAGAAGTAAAAGTTGAGTGTAAACTCCATTATCATCCATCTGAATTACCAAAGGAAATCGTAGAAAAAATTAAAACTGATAAAAAGTTTAGGCAGAGATATAAAGAAAAATTAAGTATACTACTCCAAAAACTTGGTCATAAAAATTTAGAAGTAATTAGCATAAACCCTTCATCTAATAGCCTAGAAGTTAGATATACCGCATATTATCTGGGATGTAGACAATTTCCAGAGATCCATTTAAAAACTCTTTTGGTCTTCTATGATGAGATGGGTGTGGATATACGTGATCCAGATGTTTTTGATAAAATTGTAGAGAAGGCAAAACGAGATTTAGGAGAAAAGAGGAGGAAAGAAAAGGAAGAGAGACTCAATCATTTCGCTACGCTCTTTAAACGGGCTATTGAACAGGAATCGGGTAACGAATAAATCAATTTTTTATATCTTCGCCCCCATCATCTGCACTTCTTCATTTACTTCTTTTTAGCCTATCCTTGATTAGCCAAAACTTTTTGAGGTGGTAATTTATTTGATTTTTGGGAACAATAATTGAGCGACTTAAAAAATGGCTAACCAGAATCTCAAAAAGGTAGTTGAGAGCTACATGGAAAAAGTTCCTGAAGTGAGGGAGTATTGTAATCGCTGCTTAAGAACCGAACGATGGAATGGTAGCGTAGTTTTGATGATAGTTGATGCATCCTTCACTTCTCTCGGCTTAAATTACTTTCAGGCAGTTGTGCCAAAAGTAGAAGAATTTAAGAGGAGATTTATAGATAAAGGGAAGATAAAAACAGTTGAGGATTTGGTAACTGGTGATATTGCGAATCTAAGGGCAGTTTGGAAAAATAGAAGGTCTTGGGAAGTGGCAAAGAGGATAGCGTCGTATCTCGCTGAGATTAAAAAGGAGATCAAATCAGATGACAGAGAAGCCTTCATCTACTGGGCAAAGAACACCAAGCTTGAGAATTGGGAAGAAGATCCTGTTGGTAAGATCAAGGGTGTTGGAATAAATACCTTTCAATATTTGAGAATGATGGCAGGGATTGATACCGTGATGCCAGACAAAATAGTTAAAAGGGTTATAGGGGAGATGTTTAAGCAAGCTGGCTTGACTATGCCAAGTAATGACATTGATTTTATAAAAGAAGTCGAGCATGTTGCTATGGAAACAGGTTATAGAGCAATAGAGCTTTGCTGGATGACGTGGCTCATTCAATCAGAGGCTGGATCAATCAGGATAGAGAAATATGCTCATCTCCTGCCGAAGATATAGGATGAATCTGCAATCATACCTCTTCGCAAAAAGGTTTATGAAAAACTATTTTTTCCTCTTTAAAAAGTTCATCTATTATTTCAAATGTGAGACAGAGATCCAATCTAAGTTCATCTGCTATGTCTGATGCATAGACTTTGTTCTTTCCTTTTATGTATTCTATTATCTCTCTTTTAGCCTCTTCTTTTGAGATGTTACGGATCTGTATGATTTCCATGCCTTTAAGCTCAGATATTTTGTCTACAATAGCTTCTCTTACCAGGTTTGACCTCGAGCGATACCCGAACTTCTCCACCAGACCGTCCAGCTCTTTTATCAATTCTGCATTTATCCTGATTAGCGGTAGAAAAATGCCTTTTGTTTTTATCCTCCCCATAATAAATATTTATGTATCACGAATATATAAAACTTGATGCAAGATTATTCTTATCGCATGTATTATCCCATGAATTGGAATTTTGGAGTGATTTCATTGGTGGAGTCGATTCAGCTCTTCATGCCCCAAAGCTGTTCACCACTCCTTAAAACTCAGATTTCTAAAGTTTCTGCGTTTTTATATTCAGCAGAGATATAAGAAATTCCACTAGCCGGTTTATAACCTTCAAGCTCTTTAAGAAGCTCATCTACACTTTGATACCTCTCCTCTTTCCTTTTACAGAGACATTTCATAATGATGTGCTCAACGCATTTTGAATCAGGATTTATCTCTGATGGTGCAACGGGCTCATCGTTAAGTACATGATTGATAACATCAGCATATTCACCTTCAAAAGGAAGCTTTCCAGTTACAAGCTCATAGAATACCACTCCAAGCTGCCATATATCTGTCCTTTCATCAATCCTCCCAAGTATTTGTTCCGGGACTGCGAATTCAGGGGTGAGAGCAGAAACAGAAAGACTTTTACCCCTCTTTACCTTACTCAACCCCCAATCCGAAATCTTTAGCTTTCCATCCTTGATGAGGATGTTTGAGTGCTTTATATCCGCATGCACTATATTCTTCTCGTGGGCATGCTTTAACCCCTTTGCAACCTCATAAATTATTGAAACTGCTTCCTCTACATTTCTCCTCCTATATCCAAGGCTACCATTGCATAACTCCATTTCGAGGTATGGAACCGGGTAGATGTTATCCTTCGGCGATCGGGATTCACACCCGACTATGCTGCTACTATC
>JASEFB010000257.1 GCA_030019325.1 archaeon
CGGAATAGCAGTGGGAGTGAAGAAGGGTGGCGAATATGTGGCGCTTTCAGCAAAGAACGTGAACGTTTCACCATGGAAGATGAGTTACTCGTACGGAAATGAAGTAGAGCACGTAAATCTCACGACCAGTTACTATTTGATGAATATTGGAGCAAAGCAAAACGGCATTACTGCTTGCGTTTCGCTTGAAAGCAATGCACCTTCTGTAATAATCGAGCCGATCGTTGATATAAGACACATGTATGACCATTCAGAGCCAGAGTGGCATTTTTCCACTGCGTTAAATGATGGAATGCTGATCCGGAGAGATGAAAAATGTATCTCGATTAGAACGATAAGCCCTTACAGGGCTTGCGGGGTCGTGGGGCGGAGCCCCACAAACGAATGCGAGGTCAGAAGCTGGAAGAAGAAAATCGAATGGTGGTATAAACTCGGCTCTGGATTCAGAGAGAAAACAGACGGCGATGTGGTATTCAAAGGAGAAATAAAGATGCCCGTATCGTTGGGTGAAATAGAGATTGCTTTTGATGATGACACTTCAACTGCCCTGCTCATCATATCGTGCAGCAATTCAGAAGCACAGCTCGAATGGCTCTATGAACGGGGGAAGGATTGGTTGAGCGATGAGGCCGAGGAAGAGAAGAGCGC
>JASEFB010000258.1 GCA_030019325.1 archaeon
GTAAATTATGAGAACATACAGGAAATGTACCTCCATCCCAGTTGGGAAGTTTTTATATATCACCCCTGTTGGATATTTGTGTGGGCGATGAATGGGACTAGCAGATCGTGATTACACTAGCAGATCGTGATTACATGAAAAAAGGTTGGCATGATGATTCAGCATATCATAAGGACAAAGTATATAGTGAAGTAGGAGAGAAGAAAGTAATGCTCTTTTGGCTGTATAAAATCAGAAGTAAATACTTTAAGATAAAAGATAAAATAAAAGATTTTTCAAAATGTTTTTAGTTTTCAAAAATAAAGAAGAGAAGGGCTTTGTTTAAAACAGAAAAAGACTATAAAACTAAGAGATTTTCTAGTTCTCGTTTTTATGATACAGGGAAAAAGTGATAAAATAATTTGTATTTACAACTATG
Source organism: archaeon (assembly GCA_030019325.1). Classification (GTDB taxonomy): domain Archaea; phylum Halobacteriota; class Syntropharchaeia; order Alkanophagales; family Methanospirareceae; genus ANME-1-THS. The sequence goes on from JASEFB010000258.1 coordinate 419, forward strand.
AAAAAAATTGCTGCAACTGATTCTAATGGTAGACCAATAGCTTGGTATGTTGGTCCAACATCGGCTATAAAAAAGATTGATAAATATTGTTGGGAGGATTCTGGACCATTACCAAAAGGAGTTTGGGTTAAAGTTAGAAGGGGATATAAGTTAGTTAATACACTTTATAAATATAGTAACTATTCAGCCTGCTTGCATGATGCCCTGAGATGGGCTTAAAGATATGCTCT
>JASEFB010000259.1 GCA_030019325.1 archaeon
GCATGAAACATCCCGTCATCCTTGACCGATGCTTCCACCGTTGCTTGCTCAACTGAGATATAAGGAACTGCACATCGCGTCAAGAAATTCTCCTCCTCTCTTATCAATGTCACATCCACCATAGGGTCCATCCTCTTTGTCATCATCGCTGCAGGACCCCCCATCCCCGCACATCCAACAATCACAAGTTTATGTATCTTCGACATTTTTATCCTCACCTCGTGCAACTCATATGAATATATATTTATAATGCATTAAAAAGTTTTTTGATTCCTTCTTTTTTCAGAACTTTTTTCATTTTTTCTTATTCATTAAAAATCAGACCCAGATTTTTGTATTTGAAGCAGATGCCACAACCACACCGTTTAATGAATTACCGCTCACAACCACAGTGACACCGCTTTCCATTTCCTCAGTGCGGGGAATTCCAAGATGCCGATTTCCTCAGAAAGGGGTGCTCATGTGCAATCACCTGTTTTGAATGGCTCGATAGTTTGTAACATTAAATGCTCACCGACCAATCAATCAGATGACGTTTTGGGTCACTGGTAGCGTGCCCTCTCTGCCTGGCTATCTTCCACTCTCCTCCAAAAACTTAATCATTCTCACGATAGTCTCGTTCACTGGTGTAGGTATACCATGCTTTT
>JASEFB010000260.1 GCA_030019325.1 archaeon
GTGGCTATGTTGGTTTTCGTACTTAGGAAGCATCTCTGTACAGGTTGTTATTATTATGACAAATGGTGTCATTGTGGTTGGGGAAAACTTTCATCTGCTATGTTCAAAAAAGATTCCGGGAATCAGGAACTTGGAGGAAAACTTGCGGGACTTACTTGGGGAGTAGTTATGGGGCTACCAATAATCGGAATGATTGTTGTGGTCATTGTGGGTAAAGCATCATTAACAGATGAGTTGATTTTCCTTATACCTTTCATAGTTTTGGTAGTCATCAATGGCATATTACACGTAAAAGATTGCCAAAAATGTAAAATGCGATTTATTTGTCCGGGAAGTGGAGCAAAAAAGAAATGATGAATATAGATTTTGGCGGGGTTCGGAACTCTGCGGTTGCTTCGCGACCTTGCCCTTTGGGTCATATAACACGGTGTATGCAGTTCGCTACGCTCACCCAAATTCCGAGCCGAAGGCTCGGAACTTCGCATACACCGAAGACGTTAGCCAAAATGCCGCTCGCTCCGCTCGCTTTCTTCGGTCGCTCCGCTCCCTCAGAACATTTTGGCTAATGGGTGGCGGGCTTCGTCGCTTCGCTCCTTGCCCTTGTTAGCCTCGTGCCGCTCGCTCCGCTCGCGTCACTTCG
>JASEFB010000261.1 GCA_030019325.1 archaeon
TAAATGTTTCAATCCTTGTTTTCTTAGACCGCTTTTGCAACAAGCTGGGCAAGCGCAGAGATCTCCGAGTTAACTATTCTTGTTTCAATCCTTGTTTTCTTAGACCGCTTTTGCAACCTTACCGAGGTAGAGACGAAACGCCATATTGGGACGAAGGGTTTCAATCCTTGTTTTCTTAGACCGCTTTTGCAACAAAGAGGGCGATGGATTTCCTCCGTGCCTTCAGAGGTTTCAATCCTTGTTTTCTTAGACCGCTTTTGCAACTAACTACCTCACACTCTGGGGACCCGGGCTTCATTTTAACCGTTTCAATCCTTGTTTTCTTAGACCGCTTTTGCAACTCAGAAACAGACTCAGAGAAGCGAGCGAAAAATTGGTTTCAATCCTTGTTTTCTTAGACCGCTTTTGCAACTTTAGGAAAAGTCAAAGTCGGCGTGTGTTGGTACCACCGGTTTCAATCCTTGTTTTCTTAGACCGCTTTTGCAACCAAAGCAGGAGCTCGAACTAGCTGAGAAGCTTCAGCAAGGTTTCAATCCTTGTTTTCTTAGACCGCTTTTGCAACAGTTTCAGTGCGAATTATCATTTCACCGAATTTATTTTGGCGTTTCAATCCTTGTTTTCTTAGACCGCTTTTGCAACC
>JASEFB010000262.1 GCA_030019325.1 archaeon
GAAAAGTTTGATGCCAATGGTCGCACTTATGACAACTGGATACCGGCGATCAGGCTGTGGTCAGGGGGTTAAAATAAAGAAAAGGTTTTCTTTTATTTTATTGTAGATGGAATAAGGGCGCTGGGCGAAAAGTGAAAGAGATGAGGGAACGCCTAAAAGATAAAATCATGGGGATAATAAAAATATTTCTTCCAAAACTGGAAGATAAAACTTGATCCGATAACCGAAGATTTTGTTATTGACGAGAAGGCGTTGGAGATAATACTCGTTTAAAACTTTTGTACTTGTTTACCGCGGAACCCGCAGAGAACACAGAGAGTCAGGAAAAATATTTGCCATCTTATTTCGTCATCTCAGCGCTCTCCGTGATCTCGGCGGTAACCAAATATAAACTTTTTATTGACACAGTTTCCTTTTTGTTATTATGAATCCAGGAACCTTTACAAGGATGAGCGCACTGCTAATCATTCTGACGATGTCCCTTTTGATAACTCGCTCCTTTTTCTAGTACTATTGCTATCGCACGTGCAGAAGTAACGGAACTGAAGGTAACTCCGCAAGTAGCTGATCCTGGTGATACAATGTCAATAACCG
>JASEFB010000263.1 GCA_030019325.1 archaeon
AATAACTATGGACTCTACCTTTTCTAACCTTATGCCCAAATGGGAAGTTAGGAAAAATATCCGAAATCGTCAATCAAAGCCTTCAAAAAACTAACGACGAAGAAAAGATTTTTAACTGGGAAGATACTTTCTTTGTACAATAGATGGCTCATTGGTAGGGTCAAAAATGAGACCCCAGATTAACGAAATCGTCTGCGTTGTTGGATTGGGGTATGTCGGGTTGCCGTTAGCGCAAGCGTTTTCACAGCATCTGAAGACAATAGGATTCGATATAGACGAGATAAAAATAAGAGATCTTAATAGCACTGACAACAAACAGAACTTAGAATTCACGTCAGATGCAACAAGAATAAAAGAAGCTGATTTCGTCTTAATAGCAGTGCCGACACCGGTAACGAAATCGAAGGAGCCGGATTTAAGCTATGTGAAATCTGCAGTGGAGATCGTTGGCAAAAACCTGAGGAGAGGAGCTATCGTTGTTTTGGAATCGACGGTTTATCCAGGCGTTACCGAAGATATTGTTGCTCCTATCTTGGAAAAAGAATCAGGAATGAACTGTGGAATAGATTTTAAAATCGGTT
>JASEFB010000264.1 GCA_030019325.1 archaeon
CTTGAAATTGGGGAAGAGATATTCGAGCTTAAACAGGGGATAAAGCGTGCGTGTGGATTCGAATATGGGAGGTTAAGGTTTCCGGAAAGATTATTCGAGACCGAGAGCATGAATGGGTTTTTGAACAGGGAAACAGTCGATAAGATGTTGAAGAGATATATTGAGAGGATGTGAACAATAAATATATTATCATGCAACAAAATGACGTAAGGCGACGATAACATCAATTGTTGCATCCATTTATCCTGCGGACAAAAAAGATTTCCGCTTTTTGAACTCGTCTTCGCTCTCAAATTCAAATCGCAAAACCTTATCCTTGAACCACGATATTTCAAGATTTGACTGATTTATCTTATCACAATACCCTTTAAGTGCATTACACTCCCTAAAGTAGTCAAACTTAACAACAATCTCATCCGCAGTCGTTTTTATTGTCGCTGGTCTGTCGAGGAACTTCCTTACGATTGTGCCTGTGGTCATTTTGTGATATTTCTCGTCCAAGCTCTCCTTAAAGTCACTGATGTTGTTAACCTGAGTTTCAGCGTTGTATAGGCTACAACCCTAAAAAAGCTCATCAGCGAATCCCAACTTTTCAATAATCTCCTTTTGTTCTTTAGTGAGAACAGTGATTTTAT
>JASEFB010000265.1 GCA_030019325.1 archaeon
AGCGGATGAAGGAAAAATACGGGCGGTGGATAATTTACCGGTTTTAGCGTCTGATGATCGGTATAATATCGCCAAATGCGCCTTTACCCACGCCTTCTCTCTCTGACCTTACTGCTTCCCGCTCTTCGAACACCCCGCCGAACACCCATTTTGGCTCCACACCAGTCATTATCGCCGTTATCTTTGCCTTTCCATTGTAATCCTGATTTATTCGTGCTCCCCATATTACATTTGCACTAGAATCTAGCTCGTAGGTAAGTAACTCCACGATATCACTTGTCTCCTTCATCGTGAGGTCAGCGCCTCCAGTCACATGTATAAGAGCACCTTTTGCTCCCCTATAATTCGCTTCCAACAGCGGGTGACAGAGTGCATCTTGTACAACCGCTTCGGGCTTGTTTTCCGATTTCGAGGTCTGTCCTACGAGCATAACGGCAACACCTCCTTCCCCCATCACTGCCTTGAGGTCGGCGAAGTCGAGATTTACTAAGGAAGGTTTTGTTATCGTCTCTGCTATACCCTGTATCGTCTCCGCAATCAACATATCCATCGTCTTAAAGGCATCATTCACCGGGAGGTTGCCCGCATATTTTATCAACTTGTCGTTCTCCAATACTATAACGGTATCAGTAG
>JASEFB010000266.1 GCA_030019325.1 archaeon
CAAAGAGCGGAAATCTTTTTTGTCCGCAGGATAAATGGATGCAACAATTGATGTTATACCAAAGCGCTCTTCACTTTCATCCATTCTATGCGCAGTTTAAAGGAGAACAAGAGCATAGGGGAGATAATAGAGAAGAGAATAGAGCGCGCATGATGGTGGCACCAGGATATTAAAAATTAGATAGTTATTTATATAGTATTGTGAAGTAAACTTATTAATATATGGATATATTAGAAAAGATATTTGGAGATAGTACACATCTTGAGATAATACTACTGTTCTACAATAACCCGGGGTATTTCACGAACATCACTAAACTCGCGGACACCCTGGATAAGAGCCACGTGACCGTCAGGAAATCTATTTCTGACCTCGTAGCGGCAGGCATAATAACTGAACTGGATATCGGGAAATCGCGTGTGATAAGGATCAATGAGAAGAGCCCTTATACCGCGACGCTCTTCAATTTCATCGATACAGTGCGAAGTGTAAAAGAGAAGAGAAGCATAGAGGATATCATAGCGAAAAGGAAGGCGCAAGCGGCTTCAAGAACAGGAGCAAAGTCGTAAGTACCCAGGTGGTACTTGTTTAGCTCCGTAGAAAATCCCAAATCCAAATATATACCAATACTAC
>JASEFB010000025.1 GCA_030019325.1 archaeon
GGTTGGTCTACGAACTAAAAATAGAGTTCTTGCCGGGGTTGCAATTGGTGCAACGCCTTATATAATAGCTGCAATCTCGGTGTTGTATGTATTAATTGTGGAGGAGTGTTATCATGGCATGGTTGAAGAAGGCATGGCATTAGGATTACTTATTGGATTTGTAGGTTCTCTAATTGCTGCGGTTATTGCAGGAATAATAGGTGGCGTATTGGGATATGTATTACGGAAAGATTGAATGGCAAAGAGAAATAGCGGGGCTGAAGGATTTAAATGACCAAAACACCACCACCAACCGAAGATGAAAAAATGATTGCAGTTTTCTTTCCAATCCAAAGAAAAACCTTTTTCTTTGATCAAATCAAACGTTCTTTACAAGAAAGTTTGATGAAAGAGTCAATGAGCAGTGTGGACATAGCAGCCATCGTCACCGAACTCCAAGAGCTGGTAGGCGCACGACTCGTGAAAGCTTATCAACAGGGTAGCGAAGAGATACGGCTCAAGCTGCATCATAAAGAGAAAGGATCGCTTGATTTGATAATCGAAGCGGGGAAACGAATTCATCTCACCAGCTATAAGAGGCCATCACCTCGACTTCCTTCTAACTTCGCCATGTTCATCAGAAAGCATCTTGGCGGCGGTCGTATTTCCCACATCCAGCAATTCGACTTCGACCGGATCGTGGAGATAACAATAGAACGTTGGGATAAAAAACTCAGATTGATCGCTGAATTGCTGCCGAGGGGAAATATCGTGCTCGTTGATGAAAATGGAGAAATTATGCTGCCATTGAGACGAAAGAGCTTCTCGACACGGGAGATTAAAGTGCGGAAAAAATATGAGCGCCCTCCATCACGAGAAGATCCGTTGACAATGAGCGAGCTGGAATTAGAGAATCTCTGCAAGACTGCTGCTCAGGATAAAGAGGTGGTTCGCGTTCTTGCGTCTGAATTGAGCTTTGGAGGGTTATACGCGGAAGAAGTGTGTGAAAGGGCCGGGATTGATAAGAATAAGAAGGCTCATGAGCTCACCGAAACGGAAATAAAAGCGATTCATGAGGCAATACATGCGCTCTTCGAGCCGATACTCACACATGAGAAATCCATGTTGAGAGCGCACATCGTAATGGAAGATAATGATAAGGTGGATGTGCTTCCTTTTGAGTTAGAGGTCTATAAAACGAAAGAAAAAGTGGTTTTCCCCTCTTTTAATGATGCTGCTGATGAGTTCTTCACCATGCACATAGCAGAGAGGATTGAAGAGCAAGCAAAGACCGAACACGAGGCGGAAGTCGGCAAGTACGAACGCGTTTTAAACGAGCAGCTCGAGGCGCTTCAGAAATTCCAACTCAAAGAGGATGATTGCATAAAGAAAGGAGAGTTGATCTATGCGCGGTATACTGAAATAGAAGCGATACTTCAGGGAATGGAGAAAAAACGGAAAATCGTCACGGTGAAACTGCCTGATACTGATCTCACACTTGAGCTCGATACCTCGGTTTCGTTACATAAGAATGCGAGTGCGTATTATGAGCGTGCAAAAGTCTTCAGAAAGAAACGAGAGGGAGTTGAGCGTGCGATAGAGGAGACGAGAGAGAAGATAAAAACAGAGAAGGAGAAGGAAGTACAGGTAGAGGAGGAACTCATCCCGGAGAAGAAAGAAGTCAGGCGAGAGAAAGAGGAGTGGTACGAGAAGTTCAGATGGTTTGAGACCTCAGATGGCTTTCTTGTTATCGGTGGCAAAGACGCAACGACCAATGAGATACTGGTAAAGAAATATATGACACCTAACGACCTCTTTTGCCACACTCAGGCAGAAGGTGCGCCGGTGGTAATAGCAAAAACAGGAGGAAAGGACATTTCCGGGGAGGGGTTGCGAGAAATAGCGCAATTCGCCGCTTCATATTCCAATCTCTGGAAATACGGGTTCTACGGGGGTGAATGCTACTGCGTTACCGGCGAGCAGGTGAGTAAGACACCACCTTCGGGGGAGTATCTAAAGAAAGGAGGCTTTATGGTGCGTGGCAAACGGCAGTATTTCAAAACGGCATTAGGGGTGTGCATCGGCATTAAAAAAAACCGACTGGTTGTATGCCCTTCCTCAGCCTCGCAAAAGGAGCAGCTGGATATCTTCGTGGAACTCGAACCCGAGGGCGAGTTAGAGAAGAACGAGCTTGCAAAAGAGATTGTGACATTTTTTGTTGAGAACGCAAAAGTGGGGAACAAAGAGGAAATTAAACGGATAGCGACATATGAGAAAGTTCTAAAATATCTACCACCCGGAAAGTCGAGGATAAAAGAGGTTTATCCACAGAGTTAAAATTTCATGTTGAAAAAAGAAAAAGGAGCCATAAAGAAATCATGGACTCCTATCACCGATTTCGAATCTACTTCAGGAACTTTGATACGAAAGGAGAGGTCTCGCCTCTGCGTAGGAAATGTCCAGAGGGTCCTTCGCCCAGGAATTCCGAGAACCAGGACCCGTGTTCTATCTCTTCGTGAAGGATTGAAAGCGCTAGATCATAGGTTCTGTGGTCTTTCCCAGCAGTAAGATTGCAGATATTGGTATACTGACGAACTGCGCACCGTTCAGCCTCCACAAGAACCTTCAAAATTTTATTAACATCACTGATGTCCTCAGGTAAGTATGCAGGTGGGCATCCCGATACGTCATGGAACTCCTTCATGTCTTTGGGTAGACCTCCTCCGAGTTCATAGATGCGGGGTACAAGAGCTTCAAAGTGGTTTCGGTCTTCAATTCGGGCTGTCTCCGCAATCTCCTTGATCCCTTCCCCTTCCAATCCGATGAGATTGCACCGCATGATGGTGTAATAATAGTACGTGGTAAGTTCAGCCGCTGCGTTCTCGACCAGAAGGTCTACCAATTGGTCAACGTGACCCCCGACCTCTCCACCATTTCGCGTGTTACCTTAGCCATATTATCACCTCCTATTCTTAATTAAGATGCTTTGAATAAAAATATTTTTCCATATTTCTCTGTTTTTGATGCCAGATGAGGGTGCGCTCTTCTAACCAAATGCTACATCAAGTACCATCATTACCGCAAAACCAATCATTCCTCCCATAGTAGCTAAATCAGTATTGCCACCACGCTGAGACTCCGGGACAAGCTCCTCGATCACAACGAAGATCATGGCACCTGCGGCAAAACTCAATGCGTATGGCAGAATAGGCTGCGCAACAATAACTGCTGCTGCTCCAATAATGCCCGCGACAGGTTCAACAATTCCAGATAGCTGCCCATACCAGAAGCTATTCAAAGGAGGCATCCCCTCACGTCGAAGAGGCATAGAGACCGCAAGTCCTTCAGGAAAATTTTGTATGCCGATACCAATCGCCAAGGCGATGGCTGCTGCTAACGAAGCGGCAGGAAAACCGGCGGCGACAGCTCCAAAGGCAACTCCAACGGCAAGACCTTCCGGGATGTTGTGTAACGTGATGGCAAGCACAAGCAAGGTACTCCGCCGCCAAGTCGTCTTGATCCCCTCAGCTTCTTCTATCGGAAAGCCGTAGTGGAGATGCGGCAGTATCTTATCAACAACGCGTAGGAAGACGCCCCCAACGAGGGAACCCGCCGCTGCCGGAAACCATGCGGGAATATCCGTGCCTGCTGACATCTCAATGGCGGGCGCAAGCAGCGACCAGTAACTTGCCGCGATCATAACTCCACCCGCAAAACCCAGCATCCCATCGAGTACTTTCCTGCTCACGTCCTTGGCTAGAAACACCATGGCTGCCCCAAAAGCAGTCATAAGCCATGTAAAAGAGGTTGCAAGGAGAGCTTGTAGCACCGGATGAAGGGTCTGCAGAACATCTATCATATTTCCATCTCCTTGTTCCACTTACCTAAAAAGTATAGTATCATTAAAAGGAACGTTATAGAACTATTAAACTGGATTTTATCAAGAAATGGATCGAAATAAACGTTCTTTCACACACTTCGCTTTTCAGATTAGAAACGATAAAATCTTGATTTTTGTTCTCGGCTATGTCATTCTGAGCCTACTCTTCATAATTCCCTATGCAGGTTGGTTCATACGTATTGTAGCGATGAGTTTGGGATTATCATCTCACTTAATTGAACATGATTTTTCCATAACTTAAATTTTATGATCAAAAGACCTATTAGAACGAGCTCAGTTCCCACAATGCCAAGCTCGGTTGCCGATGAATAAACACCCGGCGCGGGATAGATAAGCTCGTATGACGCGAGTGTGCCCAGACTGAGTGATGTTGCAGCCATCCCTATCGGTATCTTCTGCTTAGAAGCAACCTCTCGTGCTATCGGTATTAATATCACATAGGCTAAGATGCAGCACATCACCGGAATAGCCACGAGGAACCCGAGCACATTCAATGCGAGGATAGGTCTCTTTGATATACGGATAATATCATCTGCTATCACCGATGTGCCGCCAATCTCATCTAAGACCCTGCCGATGATACCGCCGCACACGATGATGATTCCAAGCTGGTAGATCACCCTTCCCATACCAGTCAGAATCGATTCCAATCCGTCAAGCGGTTTTGCAGCTAAAAGGGCGACGAATATCGAGACACTAATCAAGCTCAGAAAAGGATTAACCCTGAACTTAGCAGTCATAACCAGGATGAGGACCAATGCGAGGAGAAATATGAGGAGGGGCGTCATGTATTCTTACTATCATTACCCCTGGGGTTTAAATATCCAACAGAAAAAAAGCTTATTTATAACAGATAACGTATACCATAATCACCCACACGTGTAGAAAGGTTACACAGGGACGCGAGAAATGACAAGGGGAAAATTGAAAGGTGCGGAAATAGTAGTCGAGGAGTTGAAGAATGAAGGCGTGGAAGTAGCCTTTGGAATACCCGGTGGAGTTTTATTAGATTTGTACGACGTGCTCTATAAGGACGAGGCAATAAGGCATATATTGATGAGGCATGAGCAATGTGCGGCACATGCTGCTGACGGCTATGCGAGGGTTTCAGGAAGACCCGGCGTTTGCATCGCCACTTCAGGCCCGGGTGCTACTAATCTCGTTACTGGACTGGCGAATGCAAATATGGATTCTTCTCCTGTTGTGGCACTGACGGGGCAGGTACCGACCGCAGCAATAGGAAGCAATGCATTCCAGGAAGCAAGCACCTTCACCATCACCATGCCGATCACGAAACATAATTTCCTCGTAACGAGAACGGAGGATTTACCCAAGGTCATCCATAACGCATTTTATATCGCTAATACCGGAAGGAAAGGTGTTGTTCTAGTTGACCTGCCAAAGGATGTCCTGGCAACAAAGGTAGACGTGGATTTGCATCCAAAAGAGACGTTTACGGGCTATAAGCCGAAGATAAAACCGAATCCGGTACAAATAAAGAAGACGGTTGAAGTCCTGGCAAATGCAGAGAGACCTCTTATATTGGCAGGTGGAGGTGTTATCAGCGCTAATGCGACCGAAGAGCTCCGCCATTTAGCAGAATTCCTCGGCGCTCCGGTAGTAACAACACTTATGGGTAAAGGAGCTATTCCGGAGAATCATCCCTTCTCCCTGGGCATGGCAGGAATGCACGGGCGAATCTATGCAAACAGGGCGATTGGTGAATGCGATGCACTGCTTGCGGTGGGAACACGGTTCAGCGACCGATTAACTGGATGGCAATTGGACCAGTTTGCCCCTGAGGCAACGTTGATACACGTGGATATCGACGCGGCTGAGATAAACAAGAACCTACAGGTTGATATACCACTTGTAGGAGACGCGAAGCTTGCACTTCAAGATATAATCAAATGGCTGGAGAAGAAGAAAACAACCAGTCCGGGAAGTGTGTGGGTACAGAGGATAAGAGAGATGCATTCGGCGTGTGAAGAATGTATAGGAGATGTGCGGAGAGAAGGAGCATCTATATCAGATATGTTAATAAAAGAGATTAATGGAATCCTGGATGACGATGTAATAGTCACAACAGAAGTGGGGCAGTGTCAGATGTTTGCCGCACATTATTACATAACGAAGAAACCTCGTACGTTTATATCCTCCGGCGGGCTTGGGGCAATGGGATTTGGATTTCCCGCAGCGATAGGAGCAAAGGTCGCGGCACCAGATAGGAAAGTCGTGGACATCGCAGGTGACGGAAGTTTCCTGATGACTTGCCATGACCTGGCTACTTGCGTTGAAAACGATATACAAGTGGTAGTATGCATCTTTGACAACAGGTATTTGGGGATGGTGAGGCAGTGGCAGGAACTGTTCTTCGATAAGAAATATTCTCATACCGGTTTAGGAATAACGCCTGACTTTGTTAAGTTGGCGGAAGCGTTTGGATGTTATGGTGAGCGAGTAGAGAAGCCGGAGGATTTGAAAGACGCTCTGCATAACGCATTTGAGTCTGGAAAGCCAGCAGTTATTGATATGATCGTGGGTAAGGAGGACAAGGTATTGCCCATGATTCCTCCTGGCGGTGGTATAACGAGAATGATAGGAGCAGAACGATGCAAGCCCATATAATTTCGTTATTGGTGGAGGATCACCCCGGAGTGCTTACGAGAATGTCCGGCATGTTCACGATGCGAGGAATCAATATCACCTCGCTTACCGTTTCACCCTGCGAAAAAAAAGGGTTATCAAGGATGACGGTGGCGATAGACGGCTCAGAGAGTGAATTAGAGAAAGTGAGAAAACAGCTCAGCAACCTGATAGAGGTGGTAAAAATTGTTGATTTGAAGGAGGACAAGGCGGTTATCCGGGATTTATGCCTTATGAAGGTCCATGTGAAGGATTCAAATGCTCGTTCTGAGGTCATGCAACTTGCAGAAGCTTACAGAGCGAAGATAGCCAATGCTACATTAGATTCGATAATAGTCGAGCTTACGGAAGAGCCGAAAACGATAGACCGGTTTGTAGATTTGATGAAACATTTTGGTGTAAAGCAATTGTTCAGGACGGGAGTTACGGCTATTGGTATGGATACAGGTGGGGGATTGGAGCGATAGAATTACGAACATGGCGTTTGCGGGATTTCGTGAGATGTCACGATAACTCACGCGGGGAAAAGCAACATTTATAAAGAAGATACAATTACTTCTAATGGGGGCTGATACCATGAGAATATTGCATGATGAGGATGTAGATGAGAGCATCTTAAGCGATAAGATAATAGCCGTAATAGGGTATGGAGCACAGGGGAATGCTCAGGCAAACTGTTTGAGAGATTCGGGATTCAACGTGATTATCGGCGAGACCGAGATATTGGGTGGTAAGCCTAATCCAAGCTGGAAAAGAGCACAAGAGGATGGATTTGAGGTGATGCCTGTCAATCAAGCAGCTGAAAAAGGGGATATTGTCCATATCCTCCTTCCTGACGAGGTACAGGCAGAGATTTACGAGAGACAGGTAAAGCAGCACATGAAAGCAGGAAAGACTCTCTGTTTCTCACACGGATTTAACATCTGCTTCAAACGAATTGTTCCTCCTCCGGATGTTGATGTCATCATGGTTGCTCCCAAAGCACCGGGAACCGAGGAGAGAAGGGCATATTTAGAAGGATTCGGAGTCCCGGGCCTCGTGGCGGTAAAACAAAGCCCATCTGGGAATGCACGAGAGGTTGCGTTAGCAATGACCAAGGCAATGCACTGGACAAAGGCAGGCATCTTAGAATGCACGTTTGAACAGGAGACCTATGAGGATCTATTTGGCGAGCAGTGCGTTTTATGTGGTGGTCTGGTGGAATTGATGAAGAACGGCTTTGAGGTCCTGGTAGAAGCGGGTTACCCGCCGGAGATGGCGTATTTCGAATGCGTGCACGAGATGAAGCTGATCGTTGATCTCGTCTGGGAAGGAGGGATCAAACGAATGGCAGAGGTTATCTCTAATACCGCGGAATATGGCATGTGGGCAGTAGGCCACAAGATAATCGGACCAGACGTGAAGGATAAGATGAAAGAAGCGCTAAGAAGAGTTGAAAATGGCGAGTTCGCACAGGAATGGGTTGAGGAATACAAGAAGGGAATTCCGTTCTTAAAAGCGAGCAGAGAGGAGATAGGAGAGCATGAGATTGAAACGGTCGGCGAGGAGATACGAAAACTGTTCAAGAAATAATTTGATTCGCCGCGATGCCAAACTTATCCTTTTTGAAGCACCAGCCGACAAAGATCGTTTTGGTAGGCCTCAATTATAAAGACCATGCGAAAGAGCTCGACATGCCGCTACCGCACGAACCTATATTATTCTTGAAACCACCGACCACCTTAATAGGCCCGGAAGAGCATATTGTGTACCCGTCACAATCGACACGAGTTGATTATGAGGCTGAATTAGCGGTGATCATGAAGAATACCTGCAAAGACCTGGAACCAGCAGAAGTTATGGAACATGTAGAGGGCTTTACCTGCTTGAATGATGTAACAGCCCGTGATATCCAGAAGAAAGATGTGCAATGGACGAGAGCAAAGAGCTTTGATACCTTCTGCCCGATAGGGCCACGAATAGTTGATGATATTGATCCCAACAAGGTAACCATTCAGAGTTTTCTCAATGGCGAACTGAAGCAGGATTCTCATACCTCCAATTTTATTTTTACCGTTGAGGAACTGGTTTCCTTTATCTCACACGTTATGGCGTTACTGCCAGGAGATATTATCGCAACGGGAACGCCAAGCGGAGTTGGAGCTATGCACAGAGGGGATACGATAGAAATCGTGATAGAGCATATTGGAACGTTGCGAAATTATGTAACGTGAGCCTAAGCTTTATTTTATTGCACGAAAATCGCCTTGCACCACTCTGTCAAAAAAATTGATAACGTGAAGAGACAACTCAATCTGGTTGCCTTTTACTGCTGGCAGTGAGTCAAAAGGTAAGCGAGGGGACATTGAGGAGAAGGATGAAGGAAGAAAAAATACATTTTAGGTAGCTTTAACCTTTTCCTAGTAAGTTAAATCTCATTCAAATTTTTGGTAACGGAGATCTACGGTATTCGTGTCCGATATTAATTACCGTTCTCTCTTCTGGATTTATAAAAACAAGTAATGTAACTCCTGATTCGTTTTTATTGCCACGATATATAGGAACTACAGGAAAAATCCCTTCTATTTTTTCTTCTTTATATTGCCATTCATATTCCATAAACACAATATCACCAATTTCATACGACCAATTGTTAATCTCTTCTTGTACAATCTTATCGTTAAGTGCTATTTCGATTAACTCCTCTTCTGTTAGATCTCTCTTGCTACTATAGCAACTGAGAACGACTGTGACTATCAATAGCACTATTATGCTTATAATCCATATTTCCCGCTTCTTTATCATTTCATTCCAAAAATACATTAAAACCCTTAATCCTCAAGAACGTTTACGATTCACGTCGCGTAATTAATATCGCTATTCCTGTCGCTATAATGATCAACGCAAGAATTAATAATCGTAAGATAGTAGCAAACTGAGGGTATATGCCTATTAAAAAAGCCAAAATAATTATTCCCGCTAGTATATAAGCTAATCGTCCGGTATTCTCGGCCATACTTCTTTATTAACGACCCCGCATATAAAAAATCTCGCATTCTACTTTCTACTAGCAAACTTCTTTTATCCGCAAGACGTTATTTATGTAAACGTGAACCCACAATCGAGGAACTAAGAATGGAACCCCCGACCCCTAAGAATCCCTTCTCTGAACATCTGTTTGAGTATCGTTCGGTGGAGAAGAGGAAACTCATCCTATCGCTCTCGATCACTGCGGTAGTCATGGTTATTGAATTTATTGGCGGCATTCTTACCAATAGCATTGCGCTGATCAGTGATGCAGGGCATATGTTCACGCACTCCTTTGCGATTGGCATTAGCTTAATCGCAATAACTATCGCACGAAAGCCACCCTGCCATCATCGGACGTTTGGCTTATATCGAGCTGAGATATTAGCGGCATTTATCAATGGCCTATTTCTCCTTCTCGTGGTCGCCGTTATAGTATACGAGGCAGCGCTAAGAATTATCTACCCACGCCACGTCCTTGGTCTTCAGATGTTAATGATTGCACTTGTTGGACTTTCGGTAAATTTAATAAGCATCGTTATCCTCCGGGGCAGTGAAGCAGATCTCAATGTCAGGAGTGTGTTTTACCATCCGTGGGCTCTGCCCACGACCCCGCAAGCCCTGTAAGGGCTTAGATCGGAGACGCTGCTTCTTCGATCGGGATTGTAATAGCTGCGGTCGTTATATTTTATACCGCGTGGAATATCCTTGACCCGCTCGTCAGCCTCGGTATATCCGCACTGATACTGTACTGGGCATGGGGGATCTTGAGAGAATCCACACGAGTCTTATTGGAAATGGCTCCAACCGGATTGAATATAGATATCATCAGGGATGACTTGAAGACCGCTTTCCCTGAGATTGAAGACCTTTATAACGTGCATCTCTGGGCGATTACTCCTGACATGCTCGTCTTCTCCGCCCATATTAAGGCACCAAATGCTGCTGATCAAGCGAACCTGATATCAAAAATAAACACACATCTAGCCGAGCGCTATAACATAATAGAATCTACTATTCAAATAGCATCCGAATACGAAACTGAAGTCTGCAACATCCCCTAACCAGTAAATCTCTGGTAGGTAAGGAGGTGTTATCCTTTTCTTCTTTCCAACATCACTTTTATCTTCTTTAATCTCGTGAAATTCTCTCGCTCCATCTCTTCTAATCGCATCTGTATGTACTTCCTCGTCGTTTTTAATCTCGGAATCAGTACATATTCGAGCGCATTGACTCTCCTTTTTGTCTTCTCCACCTCGCCCGCAAGATTTCGCACCGCTTCCTCCAGCTCCGCGAGCTTTATTATCTTTACCAACGCTTCTTCAAAGCTCTTTGCACATCTGTCCACTGCGGCTGATGAGTCTATAAAACCATATCCCCGTTCCGTGACTTTCCGCGCTAATTCTCCAGGCAATTCCAGGATGGGCACACTCACACCCATTATGCTCCGCGAGGAGAAGTCCAGTGGGATTTCATGTATGGTCATCAACGATAATTGCCTCACTTCCTCAACGCCTAACTGCGCTTGAGCAAGGATTAAATAATCAAAAGCCTCCTTTAACTTATCTTCAACTTCCTTCCGTGCATCCCTTACTTCGCTCACCACATCTAAGAATTCCGCAATCAACGCATCCCTCTTTTCACGCAGCAAATCATGCCCCTTCTCCGCTAATCGTTCTCTTCTGCGCAGCCATAATAATTCCATCCTCGTGGGGCTTACCCCTTCTATTATCTCCGGCATATCCCATCCATTACTACCATAGTATACGAAAAGGTATTGTATTTAATTTCTAATTATGTAAAGAAACTCGGAATGGTGGACAATTATCCTATGCCAACGCCTTTATCCACAAGATAAATACCATCTTGAAAGACTCGAGGGTCATAACCTCTTATCCTCGTCGTCTGTTCTATGTTTGCCGCAGTCTGCCCAACTGCCTCCTTATTTATTCCTGAAACCACAATCTCTTTACCTTTTATTTCCACATTCACACCCCTTACAACCTTTGCCATCCTCGGTTTTCGTTCACCCAGGAAATTCGAGATGGCTACCGCATCGCCCTCCTTTGTGAGAGCGACTTGCATAGGGAAATGAGCATGTACCATCGTCAACTTATAGAAAAAACCCTCATTCACACCTGTAATCATATTTCTAATGTGCGATGCGTACGTCCCTGCGATCGCTCTTATCTTCTTTCTTTGCGTATCAGTTGTTATAACGACCTCATTACCTTCATCACTGTGCTCTATTTGGATATGCACTCCTGGATGCCATATCTCTCTCTCTACCGGTCCTTTCGGACCTTCCACTTTAACCGTTGTTCCACTCAGGGTGACATTCGTATCTTCAGGAATTACTATTCTAAAACTAATACCTTCGTCCTTCCCTACCGAGTTTGTCATCTTTTAGTACCACCGCTTTGTTCTTTATTTAGCTTAGCGTAAAATAAAGCACCCTCATATATAAAATTTAAAGTTACCAGCGTTTATTTCTGCATAAAGGTCGATTTATGCGTAATTTTTATTACCTCCTATGCCTTAGTTTTAGGTAAAAACAAGGTTACTAATGGAGGAGCTATAAAAAGTATGTTTGAACGTACCAAACGAGTTTTCAAAATCACCCGTGTGGTACTGAAGTATCACCTCCTCTCATCCCTTCTGGGTTTTTACCGGAGTTTTGCTAAAGGTGGACTTCCAAGTGAACCGCTCTGCGCACCTCCCGAAGGATGGGAGAAGGAAGGTGAGCGCCTGAGGAGAGCACTGACAGAACTCGGACCCACCTTCATAAAGTTAGGCCAGCTGCTGAGTAAGCGCCCGGACATCGTGCCACCTCCAATCATCGCAGAGCTTCAGCTATTACAGGGAAGGATCGAGCCTTTGCCATTCGAGCAGATAAGCCGTTCAGTGATCTTCACCTGTGAATGCATCTCCGAAGAGACGGGAGAGCGTTATACCGCCTGCAGAAAGTTGGAGGATGTATTCGATGAGATTAACACCGAGCCAATAGCGAGCGCTTCGATCGCTCAGGTGTATCGTGCAAACCTGAGGGGAAACGACGTGGCCGTAAAAGTGTTAAAGCCCGATATCGAGCGTGTGATTGACGCTGACCTGAAGTTGCTTCAGTTGCTTCTTCCCCTCGGCGCAAAGCTCTTACGTGTTAAAGGCTTCGATGCACATGTCCTCGTCGATGAGCTCTCCATCATGTTAAGGAACGAAATCGACCTGAGACTCGAAGCACTGCACATACAGACCTTCCTAAGGAACTTCAAGGGCTGGGAGAAGGTGGTGATTCCCCGTGTGTACTGGGAGTACACCACCAACAGGGTCCTCGTAACGGATTTTATAAAAGGTCAGACGGTATCCTCGCACCCCTCGCTCGATGAGGACCTGGCGAGATATTATGCTAACCTCATTACAAAAAGCTTCTTGAAGATGGTTTACATAGACGGATTTTATCATGCTGACCCTCATAGCGGGAACATTCTCCTCCTCGATGGTGGGAAGATAGCCTTTCTTGACTTCGGCGCAGTGGGAAGACTCAGAGAGGATTTGAAGCTCGATGCCCTCGAGGTCTTCTATGCCTTCTATAAAGGTGACGTTAGTAAAGCGCTCAAGGGATTCATGAAGCTCGTGGGGGTAACCGAGAAAGACCTTGATGTAGATGCGTTCTACGCGGACTTGGATGAGCTCATTGAGAAGTTCCAGGCAGGGCATTACGAAACAGGACAAAGTGACAACCTTGCGCGGCTTGCCCTTAAGTACGGTCTCCCCGCGCCACGCGCATTTATGGTGCTTGAGCGAGCAATACTACTCATTGAGGGCGTGTGCAATGAGCTGTATCCCTATTTCGATATCAAGGAGACAATATCAGAGCAGTTTAGTGGTGCGGAGATGGCTAGGGCGGAAATTAAACGCGGAGTTAAGAGATTCACTGAGGTGAAGCTTGTCCGTAGCCTTCCTGACATTATTGATACGTACGTTGAAAGCCCTCCGAAGTTCATTCAGGAGACGGTGGAACGGCTAACTATTTTCTTCGTCAACAGCCTGATATTCTACCGTATCGAAACGTCGCCGAGGAGCGAGATGAGATGGAAGAGCTGTATACCGTGCTCAAAGAAATTGGAATTGAAGCGGGGAAGAAGGTAAAGAGAGAGCTTTCGGGTCCGTTAGGAGCAATAAAATTACCTCTGTATAACCTGTTAGCGCCGATGATTCTTAATTTCCAAACTGAGAGAGAGAGCTATCATTTTATATCCCAGAAAGGAGGCTCAGTCTCTTTGCGTCGGGGTTTACATAAGAGTCCAGATGTTAACGTTTCAGGTGAACATGCAGAATTACTCTACTTGTTACAAAACCTGGATAAAAGGAGATTTGAGATAGACGAACGAAGAAGAAGAATAAAAGTCATCCCGCGCTCCCTTAAAGGGAGACAGGCGGTCATGAAATTGCGAGAACTATTTTTATGAGCAGATATTAGAAGCAGAATGGTATCCTTCTTTAGAAGAAATTAGAGATAATTTTCATCTGAGCATACTATTTCGAGCGATGTAATAATCCTAATAGTCCTTGGATTAGCGTGTTCGAAGAAATTGTTGAACAAATGCCAATAGCAAAATATCCAGTGAGCAATTTCGGAGTTGGAGAGTCTGGTAATTAAGAAAGATTATTTTAACAATATTTCGAGCAAGTCTCTCAACCTGTAGGTCCCCGTCGGGATGTCGCACTCGTATTTCTCCTTCAATTGTGACGCGCTGACGGTAAGTCTTCTTTTCGCTTCGCAGTCGGTGATGTGGATTTCCGAGAGCCTGTGTAATACCGTTACGGTCTCGTTTCTTGCATTCATTTTTTAGTCATCACCTCTCCATTTCATTACCTTCGGAGGGAATTATTAGGTTGGCAAAGGCATTATAAAAAACCATTAGTAGAAATAACATATGCACGGGCTAGCGACTATAAGTACCGTTACATCAGGGCTCTTTACGAGCGTACATGAAGATATCCCAGCCACATATATCCCAAAAGAGAATACGCCAAGGAGAAGATGCCTATAGACGCGAGCCCCTTTTATACAAGCCGATTAATTCAGCTCTGTCCAGTATGTGGTCGTGCATGGCTTTTTCTAATGCTTTCTTGTCAACCCGTTCCCCTAACGCGAGCTCTTTGTCAAGCGCGTATATCTTAAAGAAGTACCGGTGAGTACCAGATGGCGGACACGGGCCTCCGTAATCTCTCTTGTGGAAATCATTCATCCCTTGCTTTCCCGGAACGCTGTCTTCGTCAATCCGAGAAACCACGGGGATATCATAAACAACCCAATGAACCCAGGCCCCTATCGGTGCATCCGGATCATCGACAATTAAGGCTAGGCTTTTAGCCCCCGCAGGAATGTCCTCGATGATGAGTGTGGGATTGACATCAGCGCCTTCACAGGTAAATTTCCTGGGAATCATCTTATTATTTTCAAAATCCGGACTCGTTAATTTCATATTCCCCACCCCCATCTATAACAAATCTTAGCCCCAATATAAAACCTTCGCCTTCGGTGTATTCTATCAATGAAAAAGCAGCTTTGATAACAGGGCCCAAGCCCTCCTCCCTCAGATTAATATCTCGTTAAAATTAAAATACATATTTCCAGAGGAACAATATCCCACCAATACAATGACACGTGAATGTTGGCGAGACGCCGAGTGCTTCCATGAGCTTGGGAAAAACAACCCAACCGGCGATGATACAAACTACCACCACTGCACACGCCATTACAATTTTGAGTCTACCACACTTCAGCATATCGGGCATTAAGGATTCATAACCTCCATAATGTTATCATAGCCATCTGACATACAAAGTTTCCCCTTTATGCGCATAGTTGTTGGATAAAAAGGCTTAAGCTTCTTCCAGAGCCACTTGGGGTTTTCGCTTGCTTTTTCGCTCATTCTGGCTCTTTAAGGTTCTGCAGTGTCACCAGTATCAATTCAGGCAGCGCTGGATGTATATGCATGCCTTTAGCGATAAACATCATATCTCGTTCATTTGCCATGGGTAGTAATAACCTCTTGAATAAGTATAGGAGCGTACGGACCTATGATATGAAAGCCGAGTATTTTCATGCTGCTTTTTTCCACTATTGCCTTGGCAAAACTTTCTGTTTCCATCATTGCTTCGCCCTTTGCGACTGCTGAATAGTTTGCTTTCCCCACCACTATATCATAATCTTTTTTGGCTTGCTCCTCGGTCAGCCCGACTGATGCGATTTGAGGATGAGAAAAGACAGCATGGGGTATCGCTCGATACTCCATCTTTACTTCTTCTGTATGTATACTGTTATGCCACGCCACAAGTGCCTCGTGATTGGCAACGTGCCTGAACATGTATTTTCCAATAGCATCTCCCAACGCCCATATATTCTCTTTGCTCGTTTCTAGGTAATCGTTAACTTTTACGTAGCCCCGTTCATCCGTTTCCACGCCGGTATTTTCCACCTTTAACAAATCAGCATTGGACTTCCTACCAGTTGCGATCATAATGTGCTCTGCGGTAAATTCCTTTTCCTCGCCGATGATTTTGTCTCTCCCAATAATCGTATAGCCGTCCCCATTCTTCTTTACTTCGGAGACCTCGGTGTTTGTGTAAATCTTCATGCGCTTTGCCATTTCTCTTTTTAACAACTCGGATATTTCCGGTTCTTCATTTCGCACCAGTCGGTCTCTTCTCTGCACGATAGTCACGTCGATGCCCAACTTTTTTGCCTCCTGTATCTCTGCTATTCTGTCTGCTGGATATATCAGCATTTTCGAGGGGATGCAGCCCACATTCAAACAGGTGCCTCCCAACGGTCCTTTATCCACCAGAGCAACCCTTAGACCTTGCGACAATGCGCCCTCGACAATGACCATGCCTGCACCGGATCCGATCACGACAACATCATACTCCTTCATACTCTCACCTTTTCCTTTCTTAGTTAGGGCACTCATATTATACCCACCAGCAAGAGCCCAGCTATCATATTTATGAGTATCAAAACGAGGGCAACATAACCAGACCACCTATGGATAGTGTGTATTTTCGCCGCTTTGCTCGACGATTTCAACTGAGCATACCCCAGTATTGGATTCATAACAATCAAAGCAATTACAATCGCACCTAAGTAGGCATGAGGCACTCTGAAATGGACACCTGTTGATAAAGTTACCAGCGATTGTTGATGCACCGTAGGGAGACCCACCGGTAATCTCATCGATTCGCATCAGGTCTTCAAAGGTGTAGGGTAAACCCGCAATGACCATCCCATGGTGGAGGAGCGTAATGTGGAAACTGAGGATGGTTGATTCCTGACCACCATGCTGTGTCGCGGAGCTCGTAAATACACTGCCCACTTTGCCGACGAGGGCTCCCTCCTTCCAAAGCCGACCAGTAGCGTCAAGGAACTGGCGCATCTGGCCACACATATTCCCAAATCGTGTTGGCACACCAAAAATGATCGCATCGGCGGAAGCAAGGTCATCCACGCTACATATCGGGACATGAGCAAACGCTTTCTGGGCTTCCAGTGCCCCCATTTTCTCAAGCACCCCTTCTGGTAATGTCTCGGGGACGCGTCGCATTGCTACCTCTGCGCCATTCACTTCCTGAGCACCTTCTGCAACAGCCTCGGCCATACGGTGAACATGGTCATACATGGAATAGTAAACAATTAAGACCTTCATTGTTTCTCTCCCCCCCTTCCTAATTCTTAGAGTAGAGATTCGCTTTCACCATATTTAAAAATTACCCCGGGTGCCTAAAATCCATGACTTCGTATACCGTTTCGAGCCTATATGCAGTCTCTGGATGGATTTGGAACGCTATTGCACAGCAATTCGTTTACTGCTAAGAGTATGGGATCATAAAATTAGAAACACCTGCAAAACAGTGCCTATGTTCTTGAGCGTAGTGATAATGTGTTGCGCATCCTCTGACGTTACTTTTTCCTCTTGGCCAACCTGGTCAAGATCAAAAGAGTACGAGATTGAAGAACCGCAGGTGAACATCTTCACCGTGCCCTGCTCCAAAGACCCAAAAGGCTCAAGCTTCCTCGTAAGACTATTATACGACTCAAGCAATTTTATGTACCCCGAAAATCGGTTGAATCACCAGGGTAATAAATATTTTAACCTCCACTCACCCATGAGAGAATTATTATTTCATCTTCTCCGTGGACCTCGGTTTTTATACCTCGCAGATTTTTTATATTCATCCCATTCAGGTAGACGTTGAAGGAACGCTTGATGTTTATCTCGCCATTGGCTCCGTCCACCTCCATTACCGTTTCACTGAATTCTTCCCCGTATCTTTCCACTAACCTCTTCATCGCTCCTTCTATAGTTGTCGAACCATCACAATCGAGTTCTGCCCACCTCGTTTTCGTCAATCCATGCAAAACCTGCGGGAATTTCACCTTAACACGCCCCGAACCCGCATCTTCTTGAGCCTTGTAGTGCTTCGCCGATAATTCTGAGATACCAACCAAACTATGCCGCAGCGTAAAGTCCCACTCTTCTTTCTGCCAATCTTCCACCACACCTTCACAGGGTCTAACGCGGCTTAACCATGACAAGCGCTCCTCTGCTTGGTCTTTCATGCCTCGTCGCTTGACGGTGAGGTCTGGATAAACGGTTATCCACGTCTTCTGTGGAGGTGGCGTAGGATATTCTCGATAGCAACTACGGCTTATAATAGTATTCGGAAGATACTCCAGGGCGATTTCATAAGCCCGCTCCATCTCTTCCAGTGTGGGGCGCCTCGTTACCTTTTCGTATGCAAATACCGATGCGAACGGATTTATGCGATATCTTATGTTCGGGTTTAAGGAGGCAAGGAACGTTGCTATTTTCTCTATCTCGCCTCCATCCACAATCCCGGGCATGTAAATCGTTTGAACAAGCAGTTCTATCCCGGAAACACTTAGCTTCTCGATCGCTCTCAACACCGGCTTGTTCGATTTGCCCGTGTACCACCGGTGAACATCCTCAGAATACGCTTTCAAATCAACATGCGCCTCGGTCAAGCCCGCTTCTTCCAGCTCCGGAACATACTCTTCATCGACCCCTAACTCATAACCATTTGTCATCAAGACGATCTTTTCAAATCCCTTCGCTTTTAATCCCTTGACCAAACTCAATAGATACTCCTTATCCGTGGTGGGCTCACCACCGGTAATCATCGCCTCAACAGGGACCTTCCCATAGTAGTTCAGGCACGCGCGCTCCATTCGCTCGAGGGTCTCATTCGGCGTGAGTAGTGTTCCCCCTCCATCTCGCGCGGGTCTGAAACAACCTTTACAGTTAAAATTGCAGCCGGTGAGCATGAACCAGACTCTTGGTTCTATCTCTGATAGCGTGAAATACAGCAACCCTCTTTTATTCATGGCTCATTCATAAGTGATCTTTAGTTAATTTTAATATATCTCTCATAAGCATTGTTTAATAAAAAGGCGAGAAATTATGATAAACGTGCTTGTGACCTGTCTATTATACAAAGACAGGGAACACGGAGATGAAGGCTCGCCCTGCTGGCTGAAAAAATAAGAGGCTAACTCTAACAAACTGATTGCCGATGCGAAAAATGAAGAAGGAACTATTCGTGCTAACGGTGGTAGTGCTGCTTTCCGCTTTCGCAGGTGCAGGTATGCAAACCGCATGTGCCTCTACTCCTTCAGCATCAGCACATAACGGAATTAAGATCGTTTCCTTCAGCACGGATAAAGACGTATACTCGGCGAATGAAGCGATGACTGTGTTCTTATCGGTGTATTCACCTGAGGAGATAAGCAACGTCCTCATCAGAGCTTTAGGAGTAACGAGTAATAAAGGTGTAGATTACGTAAACTTTGTGAGTGAAACCGATCTCATCGCAGGGGAGAATAAAATAACGTTCACAAAAAGACTGCCATCATGCTCTCGCTGTGCGGGAATAGACCAGGGAACATATTTCATTAATCTCTCGGTAGCTTATGACGATGAAGTCGTGGAGGCAACGCATAGTATAGCAATTACTTCTCAGCCTAACCAGACAATCTCGGTGGACATCGTCGTCGAAGAGGCAAGGCGAATGAGTGATTCCGAAGAGCTCATTCTACTGGACGTGAGAACGAAGGAGGAGTTTGATTCAGCGCATATAGAAGGAGCACTATTGATCCCGATCTTAGAGTTAAATAACAGAACAGAAGAGTTAAATAAGAGCAATAAAATCGTTGTGTATAGCGAAAACGGCAGTAATAGCACTACCGCTTGTGAACTACTTATAGAAAAGGGGTTCGAACGGGTCTACAATGTACTTGGCGGACTAAACGCTTGGAATGAAAGCGGCTATCCCCTCGTTCCTACCACAACCCCAGAGCAGCCGGGATTTGAAGCAGTTCTTGCACTTGTGGCATTGCTTGTCGTTGCCTATCGGGTAAGGCGGAAAGTATAAAAAATCGTATCTAATCACCTTTTTTAACTTAATTTGCGGAGGATATGTTCTTTTCCGTGAGTGAAGAAGTCTTTTTTCTGGATTTTCATCGTTCGCATAACGCTCATCATGATATCCCTGTTTTTAGCACCCTTTTTGGTCCTGAAGCATCCCCATATTTTCCTTTGTCGCACACCCGGTCTTAGAGCACGCTCAGCGACATTGTTTGTAGGGTCCACACCAGGAACGAGTATGAAAGTGAACAGTTCATGCCTGTACTTCAATGCCCGCTTCGCCAGTTTTTTCACTCCATGATGCTTCCATTTCCCCTCCTGCGTCACGAACTTCTCCAGCCTGTCCACAAATTCACCATACACTCTGCTTCTTTCCTCCTCTGTTTCGAGCCCCTTCACTGCATCCTTTGCGTCTTCGAATATCTGCAATAGTCCTACATAGAATTCAAAGGATTCAGGCGGTGGATGCTTCCGCTCAACGTTCTTCCTCGCAGGTACTATCAGATGCGACCAGCATTTCTGCTTCCTTCCCGGTGCACCGTCGAACGATGGATAGAAGTCCTGCCCACTCACACCGTCATAGTCCTCACCGAGAACTTTTATCACCACTTTCTTCCCCCGGTTCTTGCTCGTGAGATATGACACCGCTTCCTTTGAGACAAAAGCCCAAAGCCACCTGTTCCTCCCGTCCACTCGCTGCCCGGTGTCATCGTAGTTGCAGATTGGTGATTCTCGCATCTCACGCTTTATACGCTTGTATTCGTCACCGAAAAATTCAGCAGCCTTCTTGAGGTAGTCAACTACCGTTCCTACCGAAACGTGAGCGTTGTAAGTGTCATTCAGGAGCGTTGCAATCTTGCCTTCCGGCAAATTCATGACATATCTCAGATAAGCGATGTAAAGGAGGAAACGAACGCCAAAATGACGATTGCCAATTGTCTCAGGGACTTCAGGATAAACAACCTTGTCACAGTGATTGCAGTATCCCTGCTTGATGACGTATTTTATCACATAAAGGGGGATTGGGATGATTTCTTCCGTCGAGTAGAGCTCATAGCCACCTCCTCCCGGAGGCTACTATGAGCCCCCTCACAGAACCGGACTTGAGGTTTTCCCTCATCCGGCTCTTCAGAAGAACCTCCCTATCCTTTTCCAGATAGGTTATGAGTCCAGTTTTGTTGCCATCCATAACCCGCCTCTTAGTGCGAAGGATGTGTCCCTGTTCCAATGGTTCTCCCGCCAGCCCCTTCCCTCCACAGGCATTACCCTGCTTCATCAGTACTATGAGCTGGTCCGAC
>JASEFB010000267.1 GCA_030019325.1 archaeon
TTTAGAAAGTTACCAAGAAGCAGAAAAGTATCTTGAAGAGAAAAGAAAAAATCTGATGGAAGAATGGGGGATTGACCCAGTGCCAGATGAACCAACGCCAGAAGGCAAAGGAAGAGGAGCAGAAAGAGCTTTTTCTGTTCGTAATTATGGTCTCAACACATGGGGTGACCTTTTTAACTCACGCCAAAAACTGGCTTTGATTACTTTTGTGGAGAAAGTAAGACTTGCACATAAGAAAATGCTAAAGGAAGGATATGATAAGGAGTATGCGAAGGCTGTGGTGAGTTATTTGGCGTTTGTAGTGAGCAGAATTCCTGAGACTAATTCTACAATTTGTCATTGGGATAGTTCATGGGAAAAGACTTCCACTACCTTTGCGAGGCAAGCTTTACCTATGAATTGGGATTTTATAGAGGCTAATGTTTTCACTTCCAAAGGATATAGTTTTGAAAACATTTTAAAAACCATCTTAAATGTTTTTCCAACTATAACTATCTTCGATAGCATTGATTCGACAATACGCCAATACAGTGCCACCTCCTTACCTTATCCAGACAACTACTTTGATGCAGTCTTCACATCAATTGTTGCAATTGAAGAAACCCAGACAAAATTCATTTCCGGTTTTGGCG
>JASEFB010000268.1 GCA_030019325.1 archaeon
TCACCCACTTTGTTTCGCCTACCGAGAGATAGGTCATGCCTTTAACCTTCTTCTTTACGAAATGCACAATAAATTTTGTTAGTCTGTAGCTATATAAAAGCTTTTCTATCTTTATCACCATGACAGTTTCATTGGCCATATAGAACAGAATCATGATTGAATGCGGATTGAAATAGTTAGTCTGTAGGATTGGAGTGAAGATGGAAATGGAATACCACTTGATAGGTGATATTTTTGGAAAAAACGAAAAATAAGTCTATACGAAAAGCGAATATCTGTACGAATATTTGCTATTGGCGAAAGTCAAGTTATAAGTGTTTCCAGTCCAAATTATATCTAGCTTCCGGTAATTCGAGCTGCTCAAAGAAGACCCGGTCCATGTTATACGAGTAATGCTGACCGGTATGCAAAACGAAATAATCCGCGTTCCCCCGCGGCATTTTTGATCAAACTTTTTCTAAAAGTTTGAATCGGCGACATTTTTATTATTTCCGGGCGCGTTCCAAGAATTATAGCTATCATAGTCCTATATCAATAATTTCTTCTTCGTTTCTTACGGGAATTATAATCGAGATTTGTATTTGTATAGCTGGACAATAAATCCCAATGTCAAATACTACCAAATCCC
>JASEFB010000269.1 GCA_030019325.1 archaeon
CACTTCAATGAGCCCCGCAGCAACGAGCTCATCCAGGTACACTGCAGCTCGCTCCATTGTATATCCCGTTCGTAAGGAAAACAATGCGAGCGCCTTTGTCTTCCCTTCTGTGATACCCACAATCTCGCAAATCCTGAGTAGCTCCAGCTTTGCTGCCTTTCGCCGCTCTTCACGAGAACCTACTTTTTTATTTTCCGCCATCTTTTCAGCACCTCTTCTCTTGAGCGAGCATCTACACTGCCCCGAAATAAAAATGTCGGCCTCGTAAGGGCCCATTAAGATCACCTTCCGCCCTAATACGTTGTGCTCACTCATAAGTAGTAGTAGGATAGTAGTATATATAAATATAATATAAAGAAGTAGTAGTATAATACGTATATTGATACGTATCAATATTTTGATACGTATCACCAACCACCAACCACCACCACCACCACCACACACTTTACTATTATACTACTACTATACTACTATCCAAAAAACATCACCAGTGGTGACTAACTCTGTCACAATCCCCTCGTGCTCTTTCATCCAAAGCTCTTCTAACTTTCTTTTAATCTCCCTAATTCTCATCGGTAAGCCAAATTTGTATTTCCTATATGCTATCCAATCATCCACATC
>JASEFB010000270.1 GCA_030019325.1 archaeon
GTAGTATTGGTATATATTGGATTTTTGGATTTTCTACGGAGCTAAACAAATACGAAACCTGTTTAGACCAGCGCAAGCGTGCGGAAGAGGAGCTGCGAGTGTCAGAAATGCAACTGAGAGAGACAAAAGATTTAATATTTGAAAATATGACTGACGGCGTGTACAGTGTCTCAAAAGAGTATGAAGTGGAGTTTATGAACAAGGTTCTGATTGATGAGTTTGGATCCAGGTCGGCGGTATTTGCTATGAGGTGTTTCATAATAGGGAGGAGCCCTGTCCGCGGTGCAAAAATCCAGAGGTAATGAACGGAATGACCGTGAGATGGGAGTGGCATTCTCGGAGGAAGAACAAGACGTTTGACCTCATTGAGACACCTCTGAAGAATATTGATGGCACGCTCTCAAAATTAACGATATTTAGAGACATCACCGAGCGCAAGCAGGCAGAGAAGCAAATCAAGGCATCGCTAAGAGAAAAAGAGATTCTCTTACGAGAAATACACCATCGAGTCAAGAACAATTTGCAGATAATTTCCATTCTGCTCTACCTTCAGTCTGAATATATCAAGGATAAAGAGGCGTTCGAGATGTTCAGGGACAGCCAGAATCGTATCAAAT
>JASEFB010000271.1 GCA_030019325.1 archaeon
GAGGAGTTCTGTGATAGTGCTGACCTGATTACTGCGTGCGCATCTCCTCACTTAAGAGAACTCGCAAAAGAGAAGGCCCTGTTGCAGGCAGGAACCGCGGTCCCGATATTCGCACTTACGCCTAAAGGCAAGGAATTACTTTTAGAACGAGCAAAGGAGGTCAACGATCCATTGTTGTTAAATACCATGCGGTTGCCCGTTCTCCCCGAGGATAGGCAGCCTGAACCACTTATTTAAAGTTTAACTTACCAAAAATACATTTAAGTAGTGAAGATGGAAGAGAGGATTGCAAGGGTTGAAGGAACATTGGAGCAGATGGATAAGAGGTTGAACCATGTTGAGACAGAGATAAGCGAGCTGAGAAGCGATTTGAAGACGAACTTCAGATGGATGGTTGGGTTAATCGTTGCGACATGGGCTCTGATTATCTCCATGTGGGTGACCATAATCATGGCAATTGGTTAATCGTTCACACTAACCCAGACACCCCCCTATTTCCAGTGGAAATAGGCTTCGCAGAGTTAGGCTAATGATTCCTTCCCCAAAAAGTGAGAAGACAGAATTTCATATAACGTCTCCAGCATAAAAGAAGTTCCGCCGAAGGCGGAATTTGGGT
>JASEFB010000272.1 GCA_030019325.1 archaeon
GCCCTTAGAATCTTTCACTTTATTGGCGTGAGATGGATTGGCTGAATAGTTACAATATACATATATATTTTTCGATGTAATGAAAAAATTTATAATGGTTGTTAAAAAATATTCATATATTCGAAAAAATAGTTGCAAATATCGGAGCCTTTAAATATAGATAGCTAAAACTTTTATAAAGGAGGTGAAAAAAGGAAAAGTGAAAGAGCAAGAGCAAAGAAAATCGCTTCGGAAAGATAAAAGGGGGTTCACTGGTCTGGAGGCCGCAATTGTGCTGACTGCATTCGTTGTGGTAGCGGCCGTCTTCAGTTACGTCGTGCTGAACGCGGGGTTCTTCACCACACAGAAGAGCAAAGAAGTTATTCATACCAGCGTCGAACAAGCAACTTCATCCGCTGAACTTGCTGGTAACGTCATCGGGCATGGGTGGCAGTATGGCTTATGTGGATAGTAATGGTCAGTGGGATACAAGTGGGTACAGGTCGTACTATGCCTGGAACTATACGGACGACTCTGACAAATATCAAGGAGACACCACAAACCTGACGGTCGTGGAGTTCTACTTAGGGGGCGTCATGAAATAACTATATCAACTACCACTTATTGAAATTACATG
>JASEFB010000273.1 GCA_030019325.1 archaeon
GGATAGGTGTATGTCCTGAAGTACAAGATGCGTAGAATGAAAAATAAAAAACGTTGGATCTATTCAGGTTTTTAAAGTTTTCCTAGATCCTGATTTTAGAAAGTTATTTATAAGGATTGCTTCTTCTCCAAATATGAGAAATGGATAAGGAGTATCTAATGATTATGGAGAAATTGCAGGGAGAAAACAGAGAATTAAAAGAGGAAAACAGGCGTCTACATAAGGAAATCGATGAGAAAGAATCAAAGATCAACGAACTGCAAGAAGAGAACAGCAAGCAGAAAGAAGAGCTTCAAGAGTTAAAGGAGGAGAATCAAAAGTTAAGACAGGAGATTTTCGGCTTAAAAACATCCAAAAAGAGAAGAAGAAGTTCGCACACGAACCAGAAGCCAAAAAAGAGAGGTCCTCCTTTTGGACACAAGGGGACTTCACGCAAGCGCCCGGATAGAGTGGACACAACCATTGTTCTCGAACTCGAAGAGTGCCCTTACTGCGGTGGGGAGCTCAAAGAATTGAAGGATGTGAGGGTGAGATATGAGTGTGCCGAGCAAAGTCTATAGTATCCAGTTGGTGAAAATCCAACCTGAGGAAAGGTTAGCCACCACCTCAGAACTG
>JASEFB010000274.1 GCA_030019325.1 archaeon
GATTTATTCCTCTTTCACCTTAAATAAGTTCCATCACTCCGAATCGCAATCAAACCCCAAAATCTTCACGCTTTTTATCGACAGAGATGACACCCTCTTCCACTATCATAATATTCAGTGAACTCCCTTTTTCTGAGGCCTGAAAGGTCCAGTTCGCCTGTTCGGGGATCTAACTTGATATACCACTCCTCCATCGTTAGGGTTCCCACCACGGCATCTAAGGGTCCGTGCTCGGTCTCGCCAAGTTCCTCTACGATATAAGCAGTTATATCAAACTCCAGGCCATCAATGGCGGCAGTGAGGTCACAACGCTCATCCAATCGGCGAGTCTCCCCACCCAGGCCTACCGTGATAGGCTTTACCTTCCGAGTAGTTGGTGGACGGAATTCGGCTTTAATATAGGAACGAAGAGAACCGCTATCAAATAGTGCCTTTAAAGTTCTTCCACCTACTTCAATCTCCTTAACGATTCTACTCATCGTATTTATAATTACCGCCCCCTTTATAAAAAACACTAAAAACAATGCAAGTGGAGTGATAATCATGAGCATGAAAGATACTATAGAAAGAATCAAAGCGCTGGATGAAAGAGCGATGAGTATCGCCAGGGAAA
>JASEFB010000275.1 GCA_030019325.1 archaeon
AGGTCTTTTTGCAGTGGGACTCGGCTATTCTTTTGGCGTGCAAATGGGATAACCACATCAATCACTCTAAAAATTTTTTGTTTTAAAGATAACTTGTTTTGCTATTTCTCCATCACGAAATGCTTTATCTTCATTCTCCTCCACGAAATGCACAATGTTACTCGGCACTTTGCTATTTCAGTATCTTAAAGATATCGAAGGGATGAAATGCGAATAGACGAAACAACCCACTAAAATTCATAATAGAAGGAAATCTGCAATGCTTCTTGCCCCGGATATGTCCATACTCATGTGCCAATAACGCCAACTCGCCAAAGCATTCTTTAACTACCCAAATCTCATTGCCATAGCGAAAACCACGCAAAAATCGTAATCCATACCACGGCTTGCTTCCGTGTTTCTCAGCTTCTTTCTCTAATTCTTCCTTAGTACACAGGTGAATTTTTACATCCAATTCTTCCATTTTTCACCATCCCTATTACGTTATACTATTAGTTTTGCAAGCTCGTTTTAAAATGTTTAAGTTAACGTATGAGCATAAAGGAGTTAGACGAATTATGTCGATACTGATAAAGAACGTGTTAGTGGGAGGAAAAGAGAGGGATATTTATA
>JASEFB010000276.1 GCA_030019325.1 archaeon
AGAGCATATCTTTAAGCCCATCTCTGGGCATCATGCAAGCAGGCTGAATAGTTACGAAATTAAATGATAGAACCCATTCAAGGATGCAGGGCGATAGGAGCATTGCGTGCATTTCACGGCGTAAAGGATTGCGTTAGCATACTTCATTCTCGACCTGGCTGTTATTGCGGCATGATGCTGCTCAGAGCTTTATACGACCAAAGCGATGTGCGAGTTGTCTGCTCGGGAATGCACGAAAAAGACGTAGTGCATGGCGCCGAAGACAGGATTGCAAAAGCCATAAAAAAAGTGGATAACCTTTATAAGCCAAAACTAATTGCATGTCTAAGTTGCTGTGCACCCACGATAATTGGTGATGATGTAGGAGGAGTAATTGAGTCGTTAAAACAAAAAGTATCTTCAGAAATCGTTTACTTGAGCTGTGGAGGGTTTGAGAGCGTTGCATGGGTAGGATATGAGGATGGCATTGTCAAACTGGTAGAATTCATGAAAAACCTTTCTTTATGTGGGGCTCTGCCCCACGACCCCGCAAGCCCTGTAAGGGCT
>JASEFB010000026.1 GCA_030019325.1 archaeon
CAATTTATGAACGGATTGAAAGAAAACTGAAAAAGCTCGCAACAGATAAAATCAAAGTAATTAAGAATGAAAGCGAAAAGAGATTGAGAGTTTACAAAGGTAAATATGGAAGTAGGGAGTTCGAATTGACACTCATCGTAAACGGCCTTGCTGACATTCAAACAGATAAGCATAGCACAGAAGATCATTTCCTGAAAGCTGCGAAAATGCTTTCAATGGACGTTAGAGATTTTGAGAATTCCAAAAAGGCTTGGGAAAGCATCACCCATGATGAACGGTTAAAAATTTTCAAAGGATTAAAAGGAAAGCGGAAAATGGTGGAAAGCGTATTTCCACAACAAGTTCAGGGTTGTAACTATTTGATGGAGAATTTGTAATATTTTCTATAACTTATAAACGGCTCAATACCGCTTTTATCAAGCCCACCGGGCCTGTCATCATCATATCACCTGCGGGAGCGGCAAAAATACCAAGTCCTTTCATATTCCCCCTCTTCGGTCCGGTCAATGATAGTATCTCAGGTTGGGTTTCACTTATTGCTAATGCACCATGCCCACCGTCATCAAACACCTCTTTAAAGGTTATCGTTCCATCTGCGAGTCTTTTAATGTAGTACTCGAGCTTGTGTTTATCAAGGAGATGAGTATGGTGCTCAAAGACACCGGCTATTCGGCCACCGTTCAAAGACATCGCAATGGTGTGCGCGTTTCCAACATTTATGCACACTACCTTCTTCTTTTCTTTCACCCGTTCATCTTCAAGCGAACCTAGGACCGCAGCAGGTCCCGTATCCATCAAGAGGATGTGTCCCCCATACCATCGTTTCACCGAACGAAATATCGAGTGCATTCTGCTCAGATTTTCTGGCACACCGTCGAGATACGCAAAGGATTCTATTCCGCCTCCAACCTTCTCTTCGATTAAACGAAACCTATTTTCTCGGTCGGTGACTCCTTCTGGTGCTACACCGTGGTCCTGAACCGCTATTGCAATAGCGTCAAAAGATGTATCCACACCGAAAGAAGAAAGAACCGGCAAGAGCTGGAGATTGAAGTCAGAAATTTTTATAGGCGCCGCTTTTTCACTTATCTCCCCCAGTTCATCCTCAGCTATTATCTCGATCCCATACTTTTTAACACTCTCTAAATCGTCCCGGAGTGTTCGTGCGGCACTTTCGGTCATATAAACCTTGTAGTTCTTGAGATGTTCGATAACAGCATGTGTAAAAGGACCCCCACCCATAGTATCGCCGAAGATAACCACATCCTCCTTTGTTCTCCATACTTCCTCGGCGAATATGCGCGTGGGAGAAGGTAGCACGAGCTTGTAAGCGTTATCAAATCCCTTCTCTTCGTCATATACCATTATATCCTGTGTTCCAGCTCCTATATCGATAGCAAGAATCTTCATAAACTTTTTTGCTCCGCAATCGTGGGCTCCGCCCATCACGGGCTCCGCCCGTGCCCCCGCAAGCCTTTTCTTGAAAGAAAAGGTTTATCAAAAGAATATATCTTTCTTAATAAACGTTCTTTCTTTAGAAAGAAAGTTTGTAGGGGCTTACCCGCAAGCCCTGAAAGGGCTTACTTTACTAAGAATATTTATTCTTTATAAAAATTAGGGAATCAAAGACCCTTCTCTTACACGTCTCCCCTTTATCTCCCCTGCAATCTTCTCGTGCATCAATCGCCTCACTTCTTCCATATCGGTAGTCTGACCCAGAACCCACATCAACTTCACCAAAGCAGTTTCCGGCAGCATGTCCTCACCTTCTATTATGCCCGCATGCAGTAAATCACGACCGGTATCATACACTCGATCACATACAGTCCCATATAAACATTGTGAAGTCATCACCACTGGTATGCCCTGTTTTACAGCTCTCACCACGCTTGGAACCCACTCCGCAGATACATGCCCTAATCCTGTTCCTTCTAAGACAATGCCTTTATAGCCTTGTCCGACAAGGAAATCGAGTATTGCAGGGTCTGCACCGGGATAGAACTTTATAAGGCCACATTTCTCCTCAAGCTTGTCTCTCAGCTCTAATTCGTGCTCACCTCGCTTCTTATAGGAGGAGCAGAACTCAAACCTCATTTTATCTAGATCGCTCGCATCATAATATACCTTGCCGATCGGAACCTCGTTTATCGATTGAAAAGCGTCACGCGCAGAGGTATGCATCTTCCTCACGTTCGTGCCCCGGTGAATAGAACAAAAATCGTCGGAGGTACTCCCATGCATCACCACTACAACCTCAGCTATGTCGCTACTCGCAACCTTCGCAGCACATATCGCATTCATTGTCGCATCGCTGGAGGGACGGTCTGAACTGCGTTGTGACCCAACGAGAACAACAGGAACAGGAGTTCGCACCATGAACGAGAGAGCCGCAGCGGTATAGCCCATGGTATCCGTGCCATGCGTGACGATTATACCGTCCGCACCGTTTTTTATTTCGTTGTAAATTTCTGCTGCGAGCTTCTTCCAATATTCGGCACGCATATTCTCGCTCAGTATGCTGTAAATCACTTTTCCCTTGATGTTAGCTATTGTGCCTAATTCAGGTATTGCCTCAAGTATATCCTCGGTGGAGAACTGAGGAGAAACCGCACCCGTCCTGTAATCCACTTTAGAGGCTATAGTGCCGCCCGTAGAGAGGATGGACAACGAGGGTAAATGCTCTTCGCCCTTTTTCCCCGTTCTTATTTCCCTTTCCACCTCCTTTTTC
Organism: archaeon; assembly: GCA_030019325.1. GTDB lineage: Archaea > Halobacteriota > Syntropharchaeia > Alkanophagales > Methanospirareceae > ANME-1-THS. The sequence continues at coordinate 2,729 of JASEFB010000026.1, forward strand.
CCCTCTTTTACTCCTCCTAACCGGTCTACAACCTCAATTTCCACATCTTCAGGATGTATGCCAATATTATAGCCGCTATCGAGTTTCATCACTATATTTCGTGAAGCTGTTGGCATAACAATACCTTCATAAACAACAACGCCACTATCAGTCTTCTTTCGTATCCTTATGCGGTCGCCTTCCCTTAATTCCGTCATTATATATTACTCACATGCTTCTAACACTTATCTTTGTAACCCTAAAACGTATTATAAATACATTGATAGTTTTTGAGAACCAGTGAATAAAAGGAAGAGATAACAAAATGACTGGGTAATCATCTAATGCGAATGCAAAAAGAGAAAGAATCTATATCTTCAGAATAGGAAGCCTGTGGTACTTCAAATTATTTCTTTGATGACCGAGAAATCTTTGCGGATTTATCTGAGTATTATAATCGGGAAAAATTTCGGTTTGAGCTCAAAAACATTGACGAGTGGGACAAAGTCATGGAGTATCTTTTGGAGAAGGGGTTTGAGCCCGTTCCAATTGAGGATACCTGCAATTATACCACAAGGATAGACCGATTTAAGAAATATCACCACTTCTAAAAAAATTCGGTTGACTTTGAGAATAGTGAAAAAGTTTTATAATGATAATAGAGTTTTGTTCCTCTCCAATCGGAGATATCGAAAATCCCACCGAATTTTGAGCAGGTCAAAAAGTTTATAACCCTTTACTTCAGTTATAAATTCATTCACTTCGAGAAAAGATGAATACAAGTGCTGGGTTCATTTATCACGAGGATTATTCGAGACACGATACAGGGGCTCATCCTGAGAGTGCGGAACGGCTGATCTGCACGATGAGGAAGTTGGAAGCGTGTGGTATGACGAAGAAGGTGCAACGAATTCTTCCTGCGAGAGCATCACAAGAACAGGTAGAGTATGTGCATGCAGATACCTATGTGAAGGGGGTGGAAGCAATTTGTAAAAGAGGCGGTGGCATGCTCGACCTGGATACGCCGTTATGCAGAGATACGTGCGACACCGCATTACTTGCAGCGGGCGGAGTAATAAAAGCGGTGGATGAGGTAATGGGTGAGTCTAATAACCTGAAGCACATTTTTGCATTGATTAGACCGCCTGGCCATCACGCTTACCCGAATAGAGGTATGGGGTTCTGCATATTTAACAATGTTGCGATTGCCGCTGAACATTTAAAGAGAAAATATGGTCTCAAGCGTATTTTGATTGTTGACTGGGATGTGCATCATGGGAATGGTACGCAGGAAGTTTTCTTCGAGGACCCCTCGGTGTTGTATTTCTCCACACATCAATATCCTCACTATCCCGGTACGGGATGGATAGATGAAGTAGGGAGAGGAGAAGGGAGAGGGTTCACCGTTAACGTCCCGCTTCCAATTGGTACCAATGATGCTGGTTATTTATATGCGCTCGACACTATTTTGGTGCCGATAGCTATGGAGTTCAGTCCTGAATTTGTGCTCGTATCCGCAGGATTTGATGCACATACTGCTGATCCCTTAGCATCAATGGGAGTAACCTCTTTGGGATTTGGGTTATTCACCGATCTGATAACAGAGATAGCGAGAAAGAATAGCAAAGGGAGGGTTGTAATGGCTTTGGAAGGAGGATATAACCCGGACGCGTTGGCAGAATCCACACTGTGCGTTTTCAATTCACTCTTATCAAATGGCGAGGGGCGGAAAAGAGAAGAGAAGCCTAGCGAGAGTGAGCGGGTGAGGAAAAGAGTGCAAGAGGTAAAGGACGTGCAACGGGAATATTGGGATATATGAATGATCATTTAGACCATTTCCAAATTGAATCAAGGGGTAGTGGGAGGAGGAGAATTGAGCAAAAAGGAAGCATGCGGAATAGTTGGCATAGCTTTAACACAGGGGAATGCAGCCTTGCCTATCTTTTATGCACTCTATGCGTTACAGCACCGGGGACAGGAATCAGCAGGTATAGCGGTGAGTAGTACTGTGAACGAAGGGATAGAAAACGAAATAGGTGGGAGGAAGAAGGATATAACTCTGAAAAAGGGAATGGGACTTGTTTACCAGGTTTTCTCACCTCAGCAATTGGAATCGCTGAAGGGCAATATAGGTATCGGTCATGTCAGGTATTCTACGATGGGTGCATCGAGGTTAGAAAATGCAGAACCGTTACTCGTGAATTACAGAAAAGGGAAGATTGCTATCGCACATAACGGCAATCTCGTCAACGCTGTGGAGTTAAGAAGAGAGTTAGAGAGAGAAGGCAGGATTTTTCATTCTGATACCGATACGGAGGTGATCGCGCAGTTACTCGCAAAGGAATTGATGCGCCATGGCCCGATAGAGGCACTCAAGGAAGTGATGAAACGCGTGGTAGGATCCTATTCATTGACCATCCTGATGAATAACACATTACTAGCGGTTAGGGATCCCGTGGGCATTAAACCTCTCTGTATCGGTGAGATAAAAGGCGGAAACGGGATCGCCGAAGGTTATGTAGTAGTATCAGAAAGTCCTGCGATAGACACGTTAGGCGGGGATTTAATACGAGATGTAAGACCTGGCGAGGTGCTGGTGATTAACCCCCCACAAGGCTCGTCGAGTCGTGAAGCAGAGCACCAACGAGAAACCGATTTAGAAAGTTATCAGTTATACAGATGCCTAAATAGCGCTCATTGCGTATTTGAGTACATCTATTTTGCGAGACCGGATTCGATATTAGATGGGAGGTTAGTGTACGATGTGCGGATGAAGATAGGCGAGAGATTGGCAGAGGAAGATGATGTTGAGGCTGATGTCGTATCACCCGTACCGGACTCGGGCATCACGTTTGCAATAGGATACGCGAAACGAGCGGGGATTGATTATATGGAGGGGTTGATAAAAAATCGATATGTAGGACGAACGTTTATCATGCCCGAGCAGACTTCACGAGATATCGCGGTGAGGCTAAAATTAAGCGCCGTACAGGCGAATGTGGCGGGAAAAAGAATTATTCTGGTGGATGATAGCATCGTGCGAGGAACAACTTCGAGGAAAATCGTGGATTATTTGAAGAGAAAAGGTGCGAAAGAGGTACATTTGCGAATCGGAAGCCCGCCCATACTCGCGCCTTGCTACCTCGGCATCAATACGCCGACACGGGAGGAGTTAGTGGCTTGGAAGAGGTCCATCGATGAGATCAGTACGTTTTTAAACGCCGATTCAATACGGTATCTGAGCCTAGAAGGGCTGATCGATTCTGTTGGAATAGAGGAGAAGAATCTGTGTTTAGGCTGTCTCACGGAGAGCTATCCCGTTGAAATACCGGGTGAACTGTGCATGGTGCGACAGTTGAAACTGACGCACTTCTAAGGAGGATTTATATAGTAAGTAGGCAATAAGAATAGTAAATGGAAAGGAGGGTGAGGTCTGAGACTAAGACGCTTGTCATTTGCGTAGACCGGGATAATGACATTGGTGAGAAGGCGGGCTTAAAGACACCTATCATAGGTAGAGAGGCAGTCTTTTCAGCGGCGACAAAATTGGCTCTCGCTGATTCCGAAGAGTCTGATATAAATGCGATATTTGAAGCAGTTAGAATATATGAAAGGTTTCGCTCGACGGAAGAAGGTGGTGAGTCGGAAGTCATTTTGCTCGCAGGCGATAAGAACGTTGGAGTTGAATCGGATAGAAAGATAGGGCAAGAACTTGATGACGTTCTGTCCAGATTCAGAGCCGATTCTGCAATTCTCGTGAGTGATGGTGCAGGGGACGAATGGATTATCCCCATTATCCAATCACGAGTGAAGATAGATTCTGTCCGGAGAGTTGTAGTAAAGCAGAGTGAGCCCCTGGAAAGCACGTTTTATGTGATAAAGAGAATGTTAGAGGAGCCGAAGTTTGCTCGCACGTTCTTACCGCCCATAGGTCTTATTATTCTCCTCTTAGCCATTTCTCTACTCCTTGAACTGTCAGGTAAAGCGATGGGACTAATCTTGGGATTTATAGGAATCTACACCCTGCTCAAAGGATTAGGACGTGAGAATCTCCTAATAGATCTCTTTGACAGCGTGAAGCAGTCCTTGTACAGCGGTAAGATATCGTTTGTCACGTACATCGTTGCAATTGTGCTGCTCTTAGCAGGTACCTCGCAAGGTATCAGGGGCTATACAAAACTGGAACCAGAAATAAGTGAGCGGATATTATTGAGTATTGTGTACTACACTAAGTTTACTATAGGGTGGTACATTGGTGCAGCACTCGCTCCTCTAATTGGAAAGATGATGAATATGCTCATAGAAAGGGAAAAAATAGTGAGGCAGTGGGCCATATTATTCTCTATAATTGCCTCGGGGGTGATTCTGTGGGGAGGGAGCGAATGTATAATCTGGTTGAGCAAAGGCAATTACCCTATGGGGTATCTAACCCTTTCTCTCTCCATCCTCGGTGCAGTTATCCTATCCTTTATCGGCGTGAAGATCTCGTGGTATCTGAGAAGTTCCATAATACAAGAGAATGAAGAGGTTGAGGCAGGAATAGAAGCAGAAGTAGAAGCAGAAGAAGGCATAGTAAGAGATTAAAGATAATTCGGTGTACAAAGATCTAAAACTGAACATTAATCAGCTTTTGTTGCCAATTTTTTTGATAGCATGGAGTTCCTTGTAATGGGTGCGGGAGCGTTGGGTAGCGCATTTGGCGGTATGTTAGCCAGCGCGGGGCACAACGTTACGCTCATTGGTAGAGAAAGACACATGATCCCCATAAGAGAACAGGGGCTCAGAATATCGGGGATATGGGGATCGCACATCGTTACAAATATACGAGCAACGACAGAACTAACTGTAAATGGTGAACCTGAGGTTGTCTTGTTAACAACAAAGTCTTTTGATACTGAAACTGCGATGAGGGCGTTGCAGCCGCTTATTTCTGATGATTCGGATACGGCGGTTATAAGCTTGCAGAATGGAATAGGCAATGAGGAACGTATAGCACGGTATGTAGGAGAAGCCCATACAATGGGTGGTATGGTCATAACGGGTTTTGAGTTCTTACAACCGGGGGAAGTAGAAGTGACTGTTTCTGCGGCTACAACAAAAATCGGGGAACTCACCAATGAAATTACGCCGCGGTTGAGGGAAATCGTCGCGCTCTTCAACGAGGCAGGGATACCCACCGATGCGGTGGATAATATTCAGTCGCACATTTGGGCTAAAGCATTGTATAGCGCAGCGTTAAATCCACTCAGTGCGATTTTCAGGGTTATTTATGGCGAATTAGCGCATCCGCAGTCTTTTGCGATCATCGAGAAGGTAATACACGAGGCATTTAACGTTGCCCACGCAGAGGACGTCACATTATTTTGGAACCGGGCAGAAGAATACCTGGAGTATCTATGGCGTGAACAGATACCACTAACCGAAAAACACCACTCGTCGATGCTTAAGGACATCGAACGAGGTAAAAAGACCGAGATCGATTTTTTAAACGGTGTTTTTGTGGACTTGGGTAAAAAGCATGGTATACCTACACCAGTGAACGAGACTATCGTGAGAATGATTAAGTTCTTGGAGGAAAGTGGGAGATAGCCAGGCAGAGAGGGCACGCTACCAGGGACCCAAAACGTCATCTGATTGATTGGTCGGTGAGCATTTAATGTTACAAAATATCGAGCTATTCAAAACAGGTGATTGCACATGAGCACCCCTTTCTTGTATTAGGAGACCGTGTAGGGGCACGGGTGCGATTGCCCTGTTTTCTCAAAGGTAAGATGAAGCTCTACGATGAGAATGTAATAGTGATGCCCGCTTTTTCACCGTTAGCGGGAGGCACGCCAGTAAACGTTGCAAGCAAAGAAGATTTTTTATCCCCTTTGCTAAAGAGTCCCGAAGTTGAAATTGATGAAATGGCAGTCTACGCAGTAGATGGGGAAATCGGCATCTTGGAATTCCCCGCACTGAGGAAATGGAAAGTGGTGTCACTGTGGTTGTGAGTGATAAACTCATTAAAATGGATGATACAGTACCTATGTTCAAATATCAAATCTGTGCCCAAACTTTAAGTTAAGAAAAAAACCAAAAAGTTCCGAATGGAGAAGAAGATCAAATTAACCTATAAGGACAATACCTTCGAAGTATCTTCCAATTTTAGAAAGGGTTCTGAGGAGTCCATTTTGTTTATACATGGATTAGGATGCTCTAAAGATTCATTCAAAGATGTATGGAATTTTTCAGAATTTAAGAACTATACCATTCTAACGTTTGATTTGTTGGGTTTTGGTGATTCTTCCAAGCCTAAAGAGTTTTCTTATACCATGGAGGAACATGCTGAAATCTGCGCGTTACTTATTGAGAAATTAAAGCTTGATGAGGTGCATGTCGTTGGACACAGCATGGGTGGAGCAATTGCTTTGCTGTTGATTGAAAAATATCCATCGAATATTATCTCATTTATAAATTTAGAAGGGAATCTGGTAGGGGAAGATTGTACCTTTAGTAGAGAAGCTATTAGATATTCGTTAGAAGATTTTGAAGAAAGATTTTTTACCGATTTTACATCCCGGATTAAAGACATAAAAGATTTAGCGGCTTCTCCGCCTCTGAGCACCCGATTATTTTACCAGTGGCTTTCTAAAAGTGACCCATACGCATATTACCGGAGTTCAGAGTCGTTAGTGAAATGGTCTGATAGCGGGAGACTGTTAAACATGTTCATTGACTTGGACATAAAGAAATATTATGTGTTTGGAGAAGCGAATAGAAATGCGCCAGCGATAAAAATGCTCGATACTGTTCCGAAAATACAGATTACGAAGAGCGGGCATTTTCTGATGTGCGATAATCCACAGGAATTTTATACAAAACTTTCGATGATGTTATCAGGCTAGTAGCCGAATGCTGAACGGCCCCTATTCAGGTGATAGCACGTTGTGCTCGGTAAAGCTCTAAAACCCACTGAAGGTGTCTTGTTCAAGAGCCACCACTAAGAATATTTTTATGAATATATATTCTTAATTAGGTTTAGGTATTCGAAATGCCGAGATCAAGACGGTGCAGATGGGTAGGTTTCCAGCCGAATTTCTTATATTTCGAGCCTCGAGGATCTGCTAATCCCGAGGTAGTAGTGCTAAGAGTGGAGGAGCTGGAAAGCATAAGGCTGAAGGATTACGTAAAGATGGAACAGGAGGAGGCAGCGGAAAGGATGGGTGTCTCGCAACCTACATTCCACCGGATATTACATGAAGCACGGCGAAAGATAGCGGAGGCTCTCGTGGAAGGTAAGGCGATAAGGATAGAAGGGGGCGATTATGTAATAATGCCTGAGGGCAGGGTGCCTGCTCCGCCTCCGGTGATACCGCCGGGTTGGAGAAGAAGACATGGAGGAGGTCCTCCATTTTAGCTTCCCTTTGGAGGTTGCGAAGTATAGATTTATACACACCAACTTCATTCCCTTATTGTGAATATATATTCATAAAAGAGGAGGCGATAGAATGGATAAGAGTAGAGGAGAAGAGGCAGGAAAGGCTATAGAAGCAAGAATGGGAAGGATAAAACATAAGATAATGGTGATGAGTGGAAAGGGAGGTGTAGGGAAGACAACGGTAGCAGCGAATCTTGCGTTTGCACTTGGTATGGCTGGTTTGGACGTTGGTTTAATGGATGCTGATATACATGGACCCGATATACCGAAGATATTGGGGATAGAGGATAAGAGGTCGGAAGTGAGAGGGAATAAAATCTATCTAGTTCAAGTTACACCGCGGCTGAAGGCGATCTCTATCGGCTTTCTGCTCCCTGACAGAGATTCTCCTGTCATCTGGCGAGGACCGATGAAGATGAATGCGATAAGGCAATTCCTCACAGATGTGGAGTGGGGTGAACTGGACTATATGGTTGTTGACCTACCGCCTGGCACGGGTGACGAACCGCTAAGCGTTGTACAGTTGATAAAAAAGGTAGATGGTGGGATAATAGTTACAACACCGCAAGATTTGGCATTACTGGACTCAAGAAAAGCGGTGAATTTCTCAAAGCTGTTGAAAGTGCCTGTCATAGGAATAATAGAGAACATGAGTGGTTTTGTCTGTCCTTATTGTGGAAAAGATATGAACATCTTCAAGTATGGTGGTGGTGAGAAAGCGGCGGTTGAATTAGATGTGCCCTTCCTTGGAAGAGTGCCGTTCGACCCTAAGATGGTGGAGGCTGCGGATAGTGGAACGCCCTTCGTCTTGCAAAAAGAGTCAAAGGTGGGAGAAGCCTTTGAGCAGATCGTGAAGAAGGTGAGGGAGTTTGTGGAAGTGAAGTAAGGTATTTATATAGTTATGAATATATATTCATATAAGAAAGAGATTGGAGGAGCTTAAAAGATGAAGATATGTGTAACCGCAGCGGAAGTGGATTTGAATGCACCGGTGGATCCGAGGTTTGGAAGGTGCCAATACTTTGTTTTCGTCGATTCTGATACGATGGCCTTCGAAGCAATGCCAAATCAAGCTCTTGCTGCACCGGGAGGAGCGGGGATTCAAGCAGCGCAAGCAATGGTGAGTAAAGGAGTGGATGTGCTTATATCCGGAAATATAGGTCCTAATGCGTTTCAGGTGCTTTCCGCAGCAGGCGTGAAAGTCGCAACGGGTGCGTATGGAACAGTGAAAGAAGCAGTTGAGATGTATAAAAGCGGTAAACTAAGCGAGACAGGTGCTTCGTCGGTTGCCACTTATGCCGGTATGGGCATGGGTGGAGGACGAGTGGGTGGTAGAGGACGAGGAATGGGCCGGGGCATGGGAACTGGTATGCAGCAATCAATGCCTCCGCAGCCCCAAGCACCACTAACGCCTCGAACAAAAGAGGAAGAACTCGAACAGCTCACGGATCTGACAAAGAGATTGGAGAAGGAATTGGAGGACGTGAAGAGAAGATTAGAGGAACTTAAAAGGAGGTGATAAAATAAAAAAATGCCAAGAGGAAGAGGAATAGGATTTGGAAGAGGTTTTGGGTTTGGCCTTGGACCAGGAAGAGGAATGGGTAATCCCTTTCCCTTCTGCCGGAGATTCCCGTGGATGCCGAGATGGTGGTGGACGGGAATGTATGGACCAATAGCCCCAGGGACATACCCAGTGCCATATTATGGCTATCCTTTTTGGTAAAAAGGTTGTTTAGGAGGTGATATGAAAAAATGTGGGGATACCGATGGATGTATTATCTAACGGGATTGCCAGGCTGGATGCGATTTGGATACTCTCCGGGCTGGATAGGGAGAAGTCCAACTGGATTACCGCCAGCCGCACAGTATCTCGCTCAAGCAGGGCTGATGCCGCAGTTTACTTCATGGCTACAGCAGCAAGCACCAGCAGGAGTGCCTATAACACCAATGGGCATGCCAGCAATGCCGAAGGAGCAGGAGATTGCAATGCTTGAAGCACAGGCGCGGATGCTTGGCGACCAGTTGGAGCTGATAAAGAAGCGATTGGAAGAGCTCAAGAAGTAAATCGGCTCTTCCATCTCTTTTTTATTCATACCCAATTTTGTAAGGTACAGATGAGAATAGCAATAGCAATTCCAGTCATTGAGCAGAAGTTATGCACTGGATGTGGGGAATGCGCAAGTGTCTGTGAGGCGAATGCAATTGAAATGGTAAGTGAAAAAGCGATTATAGACTATGAGAGGTGTTATAGTTATAATGGAAGCAATTGTAGTGCTTGTGTGGAAGTATGTCCTAGAAATGCAATTATATTGATGGATTAGAAAGGTGGTTAAAATGGATAAGGGTGCAGGAAAAAGGTTGATAAAAGAGGATGGTGGATTTTCTGGTTTGGAGGAACTCATAGCGAGTATCGAGGAGACAATTAGTAAGGAAGAGAGTGAGATATACACTGAAAAGACACTTGAGGAGGCATATAATCCAAAAAACGTTGGTGAGTTGAAAAACCCTGATGGCGTTGCCAGAATAACAGGTCCTTGTGGAGATACCATGCAGATGCACATAAGAGTATATGGAGATAAAATCATGGATAGTAAATTCATAACTGATGGTTGTGGTGCTTCAATTGCATGTGGGAGCGTAGTTACCGAAATGGTGAAGGGTAAGACAATCGAAGAAGCAATCAATGTAGAGGATAAGGACATTTTATCAATTTTGGGTGGCTTGCCAGAGGAGAACCTTCATTGCCCTGTCCTTGCAGTGAACACGTTAAGAGCAGCTCTGGAGGATTACAACAACAAGAAGAGGGTGAAAAAACAGGAGGAGAGGCGATGAAGATATGCATTCCCACGCTGGGGAATGAGGGATTAGATGATTCGGTAAGCGAGCATTTCGGAAGAGCACCAACCTTTACCATCGTGGACATTCTGAAAGAAGAAGTGAAGATAGTGCAGAATAGAGGAGAACATTTTGGTGGTATGGGTACTGCACCGGACCTGATAGCGGAAGCAGGTGCTGAAGTGGTTCTCTGCTCAGGGTTAGGACCCCGTGCAATCAGCATGTTTGAGCAGTTAGGAATAGAGGTGTATGTCGGAGCAAGTGGAATCGTTCGAGACGCAATAAGAGCTTTTCAGGCTGGCTTGCTTAGAGAAGCTACTGACGCTGATGCGTGTAAAATGCACAGGCATTAAAGTTTGTTTAGTTTAGGAGGTGAGGAAAAATGGCTTATGGATATGGATACGGAAGAGGTGGGGGATATAGATGGGGAAATATGTATTACCTTACGGGGTTGCCAGGCTGGGGGAGGTTCGGATACTCTCCGAGCTGGGCAGGCAGAAGTGCAACCGGATTGCTGCCTACCGCGCAGTATCTGATGCAAACAGGGCAAATGCCACAGTTTATTCCGGGGATGCAAGCGATGGTACTTACACACAGCAACTGTGTAAACTTCGTTCCCCCTAACAGATGCGCTCTTAAGGATAAAGAGGTAGATTCTGATTCTATGGGTGTGGCATGCAAGGATTTTCAACCACGAACTTTTGCGCCAGGCTACGGTGCTCCTTTCCCTACAATGCCTTTTGGCTTTACCACACCTACAATGACAAAAGAGCAAGAAATACAGATGCTAGAGAATCAAGCGAAGATGCTTGAGCAAGAGATTGAGCAGGTAAAGAAAAGAATAATGGAGCTAAGATAAGTCCTCCCCTCTTTATTTTTTATATGGAAGTAAAAAATGACTGCAATTGTGGAATGGCTTAAAGAAGAAAAAAGGAGAGAATTGACAGAAAATGAGGAGAAAGTCTTAGATGAGTTAGCGGAGGATGCTAAGTTCGCTCTTTACTGCCAAACAGGAGGAGGTCAATGTATGGGTGAATTTGGAAAGAAAGTTGTTGTTTATGCGTCTATGTTGGGGGTAAAGTCTGATATACTTTTTCGAAAGTTGGTTGACGATGCTGTAGAGAGGTTAAAGGTAGAGGATTTTAATTTTTAGAAATAGATGATAATCACTATAGCTGCCGGCAAGGGAGGGACGGGAAAGACATTAGTGGCAACAAGCCTTGCTCTCTCAATAGATAACGTCCAATTCATCGACTGCGATGTAGAGGAGCCGGATGCTCATATCTTACTTAGACCTGAGATATTTTCAAGAAAGCCTGTTTTCATTCCGGTTCCGCAGGTGGATGAGGAAAAATGCACTGGTTGTGGGAAATGTAGCGAGGTTTGTGTCTATCATGCGATAGCCGTATTTAGCCAGAGAGTCCTCATATTTCCCGAACTTTGCCACGGCTGCGGTGCCTGTGTCCATCTTTGCCCTGAGAATGCGATTTCAGAGGAAGGAATGAAAGTTGGAGTGGTAGAAAGTGGGAAAGCGGATGGAATAGAGTTTATTCAAGGGAAGCTTGACATCGGAAAGCCCATGCCTACGCCCGTCATACGTGAGGTGAAGAGGGAAATTAATCCTAAGAGAACAGTGATTATAGATGTCGCTCCTGGGACCTCTTGCCCAATGGCAGAGGCAGTGAAGGGCTCTGATTTTTGTATCTTAGTAACTGAGCCTACGCCTTTTGGGCTTTATGACCTTAAACTTGCGATAGAAGTGGTAAAGAAGCTCAAAGTCAACTTTGGCGTGATAATTAACCGGGATGGTATTGGAGATTACAGGTTGGAGGATTATTGCAAAAGCGAAGAAATTCCGGTTCTCCTTAAAATACCTTTTCAAAGGAAAATAGCAGAACTTTATTCAAAGGGCGTTTCCCTGGTCTCGGGAATGCCAGAGTGGAAGGAGGATTTCAACAATCTTTTTAGGGAGATTAAAGAAGCGAGATGAAATTAATCTACGGGCCTGTTTATTCGTGGCGTCTGGGCCTATCTTTGGGTATAGATTTGATTGCTACGGATGATAAAATATGCTCCTTCGACTGTATCTATTGCCAGCTTGAGAGAACGAATCGGAAAACGATAGAAAGGAGTAAATTTGTGGATGAAGGAATAATAAAGGGGGAGTTGCCCATTGCTATTAAACAGAGTGAGCAAGAGACTATAACCTTCTCAGGCATGGGGGAGCCAACTCTCGCTTCTAATCTTGAAGAAGCTGTGGAAATCGTAAGAGAGATTACAAACCTGCCAATCGCTATCCTCACAAATTCATCCTTTTTTCATATTAAAGAAGTGCGAAGTGCTCTATTAGAGTTTGATAGAGTGGTAGCGAAGCTTGATGCACATAATGAGAGTCTATTTCAAGAAATAAACAGACCTCACCACTCCATTTCCTTCGATAGTATCTTAAAATGGTTAAAAATATTTAGAGATGCGTATGAAGGGAGATTTGAACTGCAGATGATGTTCATTGATGCGAATAAAGGATATGCGAGGGAGATGGCGGAGATAGCTTTTGAGATAAAGCCGGATGAAGTTCAGGTAAATACCCCTTTGAGGACTTGCCCTGTAAATCCTCTGAGCAAAGAAGAAATAGAAGAGATAAAAGGAGTGTTTGAGGAAGAGGGATTGAATGTCGTTTCAGTATATGATGCGAAGAAGAAAAGGGTGAAGCCATTGGAGATAGAAGAGGTTTTAAGAAGGAGGAAGGATGTATGAAAGAGATAGTGGTAATAAGTGGAAAAGGAGGGACAGGGAAGACTTCTATTCTTGCTTCCTTCGCAGTTCTTGCCGAAAGAAAGGTTATTTGCGATGCTGACGTTGATGCTCCGGACCTTCATCTCCTCCTTAAGCCTGAGATAGAGGAGGAGCACGATTTCTGGGGAAGAGAAGTGGCTTTTATTGAAAAAGATAAGTGCACCGAGTGCGGACTTTGCCTTGAATGTCGTTTCAATGCGATAAAGGATTTTGAGGTGGATTTCTTTTCCTGTGAAGGCTGTCGCCTTTGCTTTTATCTCTGCCCTGGGAATGCGATAGAAATGAAGCCCAATCTTGCCGGACACTGGTTTACCTCGAGGACGAAGTATGGGCTTTTTGTTCATGCCAAGCTTGAGCCTGGACAGGAGAATTCAGGGAAACTCGTTGCCGAAGTGAAACAGGCAGCGAGGAAGATTGCAGAAAGGGAAAGAATTGAACTTATTTTGTGTGATGGTCCACCAGGAATGGGTTGTCCAGTGATTTCATCGCTCTCCGGAGCCTCTCTTGCTTTGCTCGTGACTGAACCCACTCTTTCAGGGATTCACGATTTAGAGAGAGTTTTGGACGTTTGCTGCCATTTTGGAATTCCAGCAGCCGTTGTCATCAATAAATATGACCTCGATGCGGGAAATACTTTTGAAATTGAGAGGTTCTGTGCTGAAAGAGAGGTTGAAGTTCTTGCTCGTATTCCCTTTGATAATGTGGTTCCAGAAGCTATTGTTAAGGGGATGCCGGTGGTGGAATATACGAATACGAATACGAATACGAATACGAATGAAAGAGTCTCTCGTGAGATAAAAGCGCTATGGAAGAAACTTGAAGAAGGGATAGGTGCGTCAGGGTGGTGATGCTTGAGGTGAAAAAGAAGGTAACAATCACTATAATCTACGACAATAATCCTTGTGATAATAGATTGAGGACCGCATGGGGTTTCTCATGCTTAATTGAAAAAGGCGAAGAGAAAGTTTTATTTGACACCGGCGGCGATACTGCTACGCTGATAGAAAATATGGGGATATTAAAGAAGGAGCCTGAGAGTATTGATCTTATTGTGCTTTCTCATCCTCATGCCGACCATACTGGCGGACTCTCTGCTATCTTGAGACAAAACAAGGGTGTAAAGCTCTATTTAGGCGCTTCCTTTCCTGAAAGCTTCAAAGTATGGGCGAAAGAAGAAGGTGCAGATGTAATAGAGGTATACAAAGCGGAAGAGATATACAAAGATTTCTATACGACCGGTGAATTGGGAAGAGGAATAAAGGAGCAGTCTTTGGTAATGAAGACCGAAAGAGGGTTGATAGTTATTACTGGTTGTGCGCATCCGGGAATTGTGAGCATTTTGCAAGAAGTGAGAAGAGAATTTAATGAGAAGATATACCTCGTGCTTGGCGGATTCCATCTTGGAGAGGTGGATGTTTCAAAAGATTTGAGAAGATTGGGCGTAGAGAGGGTTGCTCCTTGTCACTGCACTGGAAATAAAGCGATAGCTTTCCTCGAAAGAGAATACGGAAACGATTTCATTAGAAACGGTGTTGGGCGGGTGATATAAAAAAGAATGAGAATAACAACGTTAAGCGAGAATACCGCGGGGAAGCGCCCAAAAGGGCTGTTGGCTGAGTATGGTCTCTCTATTCTGGTTGAGACCGATGAGCAGAAGATTCTATTTGACACGGGGCAGAATATCTCCGTGGTTCATAATGCACCCCTTTTAGGCATAGATTTGAGGGATCTCGATGTAATAGTGCTGAGCCATGGTCATTATGATCACACCGGCGGATTGAAGCAAGTATTAGAAGAGACGGGTGAGATCGAAGTAATTGCCCATCCCGACATCTTCAAGAGGAGGTACGCAAAGCATGAAAATAGCAAGACCCCGATAGGAATTCCTTATGCAAAGACCGAGTTAGAAGATGCTGGAGCAAAGTTCAGATTCAGCGAAGAACCAACAACCATCGGAGATATCACCATAACGGGTAAAGTGGAGAGAAGGACCGATTTTGAGAAGATAGATGCAACGCTGTATGTTGAAGAGGGCGATGAGCTGAAGGAGGATGAGCTACTGGACGATCAGGCATTGGTGATAAAGACCGATAGAGGATTATTCGTGATCCTCGGCTGTGCACATCGTGGTATGATCAACACGATAGAGCAGGCAAAGAGGATCACCGGTGAAGATAAAATATACGGTGTTATAGGTGGAACACATCTGGTAGCAGCAGATAAGCTACAGATGGAGGAGACGGTTAAGGCTTTAAAAGCGTACAAGATTCAGAGAATAGGTGTTTCGCACTGCACAGGACCACAAGCATCTGCAAGACTTGCCGATGAGTTTGGTGACAGGTTCTTCTACAACAATGCCGGAAGTGCTATAGAGCTGGAATGATCATTTCAATAGCAAGCGGAAAAGGGGGTACCGGTAAAACAACAGTTGCTGTGAACCTGGCGTTATCTAAGGGTGATGTCCAACTTTTAGATTGCGATGTTGAGGAGCCAAATGCGCATCTCTTCCTCCAGCCGAAGATAGAGGAGGAAGAGCGGGTTTGCATAAAAGTACCACGAATAGACAAGGAGAGATGTGATTACTGTGGTGGATGCGCCACGTTCTGTCAGTTCAACGCACTCTTTGTGGTAAGAGCAGATGCTGAGAAGGATAGAGAAGGCAAAGTGCTCTTATTTCCAGAGCTGTGTCATGGATGCGGTGGCTGTTCACTCATCTGTCCACGGAGTGCAATAACAGAGGAGGATAGGGAAATTGGCGTGGTTAAACGAGCTAAAACGCTTGATGCTAATGTTGACCTTGTCTTTGGCGAACTTCACATAGGAGAACCAATGCCCGTGCCGGTGATAAAGGCAGTGAAAAGCAAGCTTGACACTCGTAAGACTGTGATCATCGATTGTCCACCGGGGACTTCATGTCCGGTTATACACGCTGTTTATGGCAGTGACTATTGCATTTTGGTAACAGAGCCAACTCCCTTTGGATTACACGACCTCAAGCTCATGGTAGAGGTGTTAAAAGAGCAAGATTTGTCAAAGTGGAGAGGATAAAAAAGGATTTATCAGAAGCTCTTGACGCTCTCAAAGGAAGTGAGGTAGATATTATAACATTCTCAGGAATGGGAGAGCCTACGCTCGCCTCTAACCTCTGCGAAGCGATTGAAGTAGTGAGAGCGATTACCGACCTGCCTATCGCAATTCTAACAAACTCGTCTCTTCTTCACCTTCAAGAGGTGCGCAGCACGCTGAAGAAGATTGATAAGGTGGTTGCGAAGTTAGATGTTCCAAATGCGGAAATATTCAAGAAAATTAATAGACCTCATGCGTCCATTTCTTTAAAAAACATCTTGAAGGGGATAAAAGAATTGAGGAAGGCGTATGAGGGCGAATTTGAACTGCAAATGATGTTTATTACTGAGAATAAAAGGAATGCGGAGGAATTGGCAAGCCTCGCGGTGGAAATAGATCCTGATAGAGTTGAGATAAACACTCCTTTGAGAGGCTGTCCAGCCAAGCCTCTGAGCACGGAGGAATTAAGGGATATAAACCGGATATTTGAGAAAAAGGGATTGGATACCGTCTCGGTTTATGAAGCACGAAAGCCAGAAGTGAAATCCGTTAATTATGAAGAAACTTCAAAGAGGAGACCTGAATGAAGCAACTAGCAATATTAAGCGGAAAAGGTGGCACGGGTAAAACGACAATAGCTGCTGCTTTCACAGCACTGGCATCAAATAAAATAATCGCGGATTGTGATGTGGATGCTCCAAATCTCTATTTAGTATTGAATCCGGAGATAAAGGCTAAGAAAGAGTTTAAGGGCTCTAAAACTGTGGTAATAGACGAGGATAAGTGCACGGAGTGTGGGCTTTGCGAAGATAAGTGCAGGTTTGATGCCATTCATGATTACGAAATAAATCCGATTTTATGCGAGGGATGCGGTGTGTGCGTTATCTCATGCCCCGAAGAAGCGATACGGTTGGAAGAAGGGAAGATACGGTATGACGAGTCAATCACGAAAGCAATGGTTGAAGGAGTTCCTGTGGTGGAGTTTGAAACTGAAACAAAGGGCAAAGCAGCAGAAGAAATAAAAGGGATGTGGAATCGAATCAATCAAATTCTGCAGTAACTAGCCTCGAGATATCTTCAATTTCCAGAGCATATGCCACAAATTCCACCATTTGGGACTATATGTAGTCAAACCCAGAGAAAAGGTATATACTTTGTACTTGTTTAGCTCCGTAGAAAATCCCAAATCCAAATATATACCAATACTACCAAACAAATCCCAAACTCCAATACTACTAATTTTGCACCCCTTTTTGCTCATTCTTTCTCTTTGGGATTTGGAAATTGGGATTTACCTGGGATTTGGTAGTATTTGTCGTTGGGATTTATTCTCAAGCTATACAAATACTATACTTTTATATAGTATAAACCTTAAACTATATCCTATGTGGGGCTCTGCCCCACGACCCCGCAAGCCCTGTAAGGGCTTAATGGCGGTCAGTTATGAAGAGTGAGAGGAAAATGAGCGAAAAAGAGCCATTCATAAAAATCTCTGATGTGTGTAAGGAGTTCGATGGCAAAGAGGTTCTGAAGAACGTGAGCGTGGTGATAAACGAAGGCGAGCCGTTAGGTCTGCTTGGGCGGAGTGGAGCAGGGAAATCAGTGCTGCTTCACATGCTCCGGGGGACTGAGGAATACGAACCGACCCGTGGCGAGGTGATCTTCAGAGTCGCGGTATGTCCCCATTACTTTGAGGCAGAGGAGACGCTCGGAAAGATTCATCCTCCCATCGGATCGCTGGAGCCTCCGAGCAAAGCCGGTTCGGTCTGTCCGATCTGCGGTAGCACGTTGGAATTACGGGAGGTGAACTACTGGAAAGATAAAGACGCCAGGAAGAGGATAAAGAAGCGCGTTGCGATCATGTTGCAGCGTCCCTTCGGTTTATACGGAGTGGATTGCGTCATGTATATCGTCTTACATG
>JASEFB010000277.1 GCA_030019325.1 archaeon
AAAACCGGAAATGAATTTTGTCTGGGTTTCTTCAATTGCAACAATTGATGATATTACAAAATAGCCATTTGAAACAGCCGAAAAGTCTATCCTAAAACAGTTATACAGGATTTGGTTAAAAAATGCCAAGCCATGAATTGCATAAATTTAGGTGTAAAACCAAATAATTCAAAAAGTTTTTTACTTGATTTACCAAGCATAAAGGGGGAGAAAATATGGAGAGGAAAACCATAGCAGGCTTAATAGCTATAGTAGCAATTGTAGCGATACCGATGTTTGCGGGATGCATAGATGAAGAGGAAGTAACACCACCACCATCACCCATCCCCACATCTACGCCAACATCTCTGGTTACGCCAGCGCCAACGCATTCGCCAGTGCCATACACTGGACCCGAAGTAGAATACCCCGGTTCTCCAACAAATGTTACTTTACCTACCATACCCTCTAACCAATCGCTCATCCCCCCATCGATGTATTATCCTTATAATCTCTTCCCTGAATCCGGTGCAAGCGATGTTTCGCTTGATACTTATATATCTGTAAGTTTTACCAGACCGCCAGGTATTTTAAAACTGGAAATAGAGCCTGAGGCTAAGATAAGAGATC
>JASEFB010000278.1 GCA_030019325.1 archaeon
AGGAGATAGAGGAGGAGAAGTTCATTCTTGTTGTGTCTCTAAGCTCGAAAGAGTTACAATATGCACATAAATTAAAAACTGAATATGGGCTGAGTATTGCTGATTCTGAATGTATAGCGGTGGCGAAAATGAGGAAGATGCTTCTATTGAGTGACGATAAGTACCTTGGAGAGATAGCGATAAATGAAGAAGTTGAGCATGCTTATGATCTTTTAACCTTTTTAGAAGCGTGTATTGTAAAAGGAATAATTCAGAAAGAGGAACTGATTGAGATAGTTTCTTTGTTAAAGGAAAGGGATTTTTACGAATTTTCAGAAGATGACCGGAGGGAACTTTTCTCTTACTTTGAATAAAGGGTGAAGTATTGATTATGGGCTTGACATACAAGGAGAATGTGTTAAATACGAGGGATTCGCCACTGAGAGAAATGGCGAAGGAGTTGAAAGATTTTGAAATAGAGATTTACGGACACGGTCCTCTTCTGAGCAAAGATGAGATAGAGAACTTCGGCATAAAAGCTTTGGATTTTTCTTTTAGCACAAACCTTTTCTTATGTGGGGCTCTGCCCCACGACCCCGCAATCGCGGGCTCTGCCCGCGTTCCCGCG
>JASEFB010000279.1 GCA_030019325.1 archaeon
CTTTGAACTCACGAAAAAGCGCTTGCTTAGCTTCAAACCACAGCCTGGGAATGCAACTCTCGCAAATACCGCCCTCAAGATGATAAAAGAGCTTATAAGCGAAGTGAAGCCGGAATCAGTGAGGATGATCCTGGATGCAGGTGGGTGCAAGGGCTCAGTTATCGCGAGATTAAGTAAAATAAAGAATCTAACGTTTCTGGTAAGGGGAAAGAGGCAGCGTAATCAGGTAAAACAGTGGGAAAAGGTTCCAAAAAGCGAATACAAGGTGTATACCGACCCTGGAGACCCAGAGAAGAAAATCCTTGTCGCTGATGTGAGAACGAAGATAAGGGGCTGTAAAGAGCTCGTTCGCACTATTTTACTCCTGAATGAGATGGAGAAAGGAAAGGACAGGTTCTATCCTATATATGCGAACGATGAAGTCACTTCGGCATATGACCTCCTGGTCGAGTATCGCAACAGACAGAACCATGAGTTATGCTATCGTGTATTGACGCACGATTTGAGTCTTGATGCGCTTCCTAAGAGCTATCCTCTGGATCCAAAGGCTGAGAAGGTGCAATTCAGGGATAAGCATCTCATGCTGGTGGGGTGGATAAAAGCGCT
>JASEFB010000280.1 GCA_030019325.1 archaeon
ACTCGCTTTGCACGCCGCGGTGCTGAACAATACCTTTATTCGCTCCTCTTTTTTTCCACTCTCCTCCACTAACCGCATTATTACGTCGGTTAGCTCATCTTCCCCTACCATACCATGAAAAACGACTGGTATCGCCCGTATAACATAACTATCATCTCCTAGCCGCTCTATATCAAATCCCATATCTCTAAGCACCTTCTCATTCTCCCTCAGTACATAGAGCTGATGTGGACTGAGCTCAGGCATGTGTGGACTTAAAAGCGTTTGTTTATCTATTCGCCCTCCATATTTCCCAACTAACCGCTCAAAATTTATTCGTTCAGCCGCAGCGTGCTGGTCTATCACGATCACATCGTCCTCTTCACTCAGTGCTATGATATAACTATCGAGGACTTGGTAGAGAGGAGCAGACCGTATGGTTAAACTGCCTTCTCCCTTCACTTTGAACTCTTCTTCCTTTAGCTCTTCCTGAAAGGAAGTTTGAACACTTATAGGTGCTTTCTTCTCTCTCGGGAGGCCTAAGAAGTCAACAGCAGCGGCTATCCCTTTTTCACGTTGGACCACCTCAGGGATTAAATCTGCCTGGCGTAACGTCGTGAAGACGGC
>JASEFB010000281.1 GCA_030019325.1 archaeon
AGTTTGGAATCGTCCATTGTAAGCTTTTTATTATCTCTTTCTTTACTATCCTCTTCTTGATGAGATGATGCGCCTTCTCCACCGCTTCTTTGAACAACCTCATCGTGTAGAGGAGTTTAGCACGCTCTAAACCTTCTAATTCCAATCTTCCTTTTATTGTCACTCTCGCCCCCTCATCCATAATATTATTGCTTCCTCCACATACTTGGATAAGCTTCCCTTTTTCCCTCCAAGCTCCGCTATCTTCGTTCTAAAGGCTCTATCCACCTCATCCTCTATCTTTATTCTCATTACACCCATGAATTAATATAAACAATAAGTATTTAAATAGCTATGTCCTTCATATAATTGAGGAGACCGATGAAGATGAGAGGTCGATGAACGAAAATGCACCGGCTGTCGGCGAACTCGTGGCGAGCGGAAGGTGAGAAGCTGCGGGAAAAGTTGGCACCGAGAAGATCGGGTGATGATCATCTAGGTGGACCTAAAAAACGCTTATTTGTGAACCCTATCAGCATGGCTCTGCTCTCATGTTTGATAATATTTCACTTTGTTTTACCAGACCATAATTTTTTGGTTTTGCGAAGAGATTCTGGTTGTGAAAAT
>JASEFB010000282.1 GCA_030019325.1 archaeon
CAGGAGAAATCACCCTTATAAATAAGTTCGGAAGTAGGGGTGTTCGGAACTACTGAAAATACCAAAAGATTTATATGATGCGAGACAAGCAATAAACGTGGAGGTGAAGATAGATACAATGAGAACAGATGTTTTAGTGTTTATTCTGCTGCTCTGTATCCTTGCTATTTTAATAACCCTGATTGCAATTAATTTATAGTTGATTGAGCTTCCTGAGGGTGCTCCTCAACCTGTAAACAATCCATCATTCTCCTGAATCCTATTATAACGCCATAACTTCCCAGAAACACCTCTGAAATCCAGATGATTTTGTTCGGTTCGTAATAATAAATCAAGGCACCCTGGGAGAGGATGGAGATTAAGATAATAATAGAAGTAAAGCCGATAAGGCTTGCAAGCCCCACCAGGTCCGTAAGATTACTTAAAAATTTCATTACCCTGCGTCACTCAGTTTCCACTCCTAATTGTGGTTTCCCTGGTTCTTACTTAAATGTTACCATAAGTTCAAATTTTATAGCAAATTTGATGAAATAATCTTCTTAAAATATCATCAATTGTTGCAATTGAAGAAACCCAGACAAAATTCATTTCCGGTTTTGGCG
>JASEFB010000283.1 GCA_030019325.1 archaeon
TAAAAGAGATTTCTCCGAGCTACAAATGGATAACAAGGGTGCCTGAGACGTTATCCGAAGCGAAAGAACTGATAGAAAACTCAGACCAGGAGAAGATGCGGAGCACCTCACTCAATGGCTATCATCTATTCAGCACAGAGG
Organism: archaeon; assembly: GCA_030019325.1. GTDB lineage: Archaea > Halobacteriota > Syntropharchaeia > Alkanophagales > Methanospirareceae > ANME-1-THS. The sequence continues at coordinate 142 of JASEFB010000283.1, forward strand.
TTGAATACGGTGGTGTAAAACTTTATCATATAAAGGCAGGCTTTGAGGAGGATGAAGGTGCAATAAGGAAGGAAATGCTAAGGAAGGGGAGATTCATCTTGGCTACAAACGAGTTGGATAGCGATAAACTCAGCGATGAAGAAGCGCTTAAAGCTTACAAGGAGCAACAACATGCTGAAAGGGGGTTCAGATTCCTTAAAGACCCACTATTCTTCGCAGACAGTATGTTCCTTAAGAACGAATCGAGGATAGTTGCGATGGTGATGATAATGGGGCTCGCGCTCATGGTCTATAGTTTAGCGGAGAAGAGATTAAGAGAAACTCTGGAGAGAGAAGATGAGACAATACCTGATCAGAGGAAGAAGCCAACGAAGAAACCAACGATGAAGCGTGTCTTTCAGGTATTCGAGGGTATCACTGTCCTTTATATGGGATCGGAGATGGTGAAGGTCTTGAATTT
>JASEFB010000284.1 GCA_030019325.1 archaeon
CACCCATCCTACACCTACCTCAGATCGAATCTTTTCCATATTTCTTTCCTTTTTCTTCTCTTTTACTTCCATTCCAGTATCAAATACCACTTTTTAATATTGGATTTCTGTGTTTAAATAATCGCCTCTTTTATTGATCTTCTACCATCAACATACAGGTTATTCCGCTTGCCAATTCCATGCAGATTTATCCCGTCCATCGTGATATCTTTCTCACCATCCCACCACTTTATCCCACAAACTTTTGGAAAAAGTTTGATGATGAACCCCATGCCCTCTTTCAACTAATCGTGTTGCTATCTCATATATTCGCTTCTCTGCACCGCCTTTTATCCATGGATTCAACCCTTAAAAGCGTTGACGGAAAATGACCAATGTTATCTCTTTGCCAAACTTTCTTTACGCTTTCTCTTTTTAGAGTTCTTTTGGTAAATCTTTTCTTTCCTAAAAAGGTTTGTCGGGGATCTTTATATATGCACTTTCTTTCCCAGGAAAGAACCTGAACTAAGAAAGGATTTAAAGGATGGAGGGATCATTAAAGAATTTTGGTAACTATTCAGCCTGCTTGCATGATGCCCTGAGATGGGCTTAAAGATATGCT
>JASEFB010000285.1 GCA_030019325.1 archaeon
CTGTTGGATATGGCGATGAAGCAGAGTGGTATGAGGGATCGCCTGCAGCTGTTCCTGGCAAGGGCAAAAGTCTCCAGCGAAAAGTCAACGCCACCATAAACGAAAGTGCCAGTTACGGTCCCGCATGGGATTCTAACGACAATAGTGCAGATTTCTTCATCCAAACATATCCAAATCCACAAAATTCTACTTGGACTGGAGAACACGGTCCCTTACCACCAGTCCCAGAGCTTCCAAGCATCGTTTTACTGGCTTTTGGTCTGCTCATGCTCGCAGGGTATGTTTTACTAACAAAGAGGAGAAGGTGAAAGATGAACACCAAGATAACAGATTTACTCAGCAGAAGAACGATCATTGCCCTCATCGTATTGTGGATTGGTACAGCGATAGCAATAGCATTGGTAATCAATTGGGCAATGGGAGGTTCTCCACCAGTAGAAGCATTAATTTCAGTAAACATTGGTATAGGAATGGCAATACTATCGCTTGTGATTACAGCGATTATGAATATGTTTAACCTTGCGATTAGGATTGAAGCGAGGGTTATGGATAAGGTTTCAGAGATGAGTAATACATTGATGAGTATGGAAGGTGTGCTA
>JASEFB010000286.1 GCA_030019325.1 archaeon
CTCTGAGTGCACCGAATGTTTCCCTGAAACATTGTGTATTGCTGCTACCCCCTTCTCTCCACAGGCATTACCCTGCTTCATCAATACTATGAGGTAGTCCGACTGCCAGTGCATCATCTGAAGTCGCTTGCCGTTTATAGGCTTGTCAACTCCATACCCACCTTCGGGAATACACTGGCTCTCCCAAGTTCGTATTAGCTCCATTTGGTATCTTGCAACTGCCTTAGACCCCGTCGGGTTCTCATAACCTCGCCATATTATATCCTGAGTGTGAGTACCCGCCTTAGGGTGCTCTATAAACACACATTCAGGTCGGTTATGAGAATACTGCCTGCAACTAAATGAACAGTATCGGCCACACCGACACGTGGTGAGATTTCGGGGCTCAATACATTCACTTGCGTTGAAGCCCGATACCTCCCGCCTCCCAGCATCGCATAGCTCGTTACCGAACCATACGTGGGATTTGGTGCTGGGCTGGTGGCTAACCTTTACCCGGACCAGACTTGCACTGGCAAGAGCTAATACGCTTCTTGGCGCACTCATTTCTTCACCCCCTAAATTCCCACATTTTTATATTAATACACACATGCATTA
>JASEFB010000027.1 GCA_030019325.1 archaeon
AAATCGATCGCGAGGCAAAAGATTTCCCTCGAAGCGATCGATTTTATACCTCCGATCTCTCTCTCCGCTGAAATCAGCTTCACCACTGGTATATTTTCAAAAGCAGCTTCCACTTTGGGATCAAAAGAGATAAGCTCCTTAGAATAAACCATCGTATATCCCTCCCTTTCCGGGCTTATCGCCTCTAAAGTCAGAGAAACCCGTTCATCGGGACTAAAGGCGCTCAGGTCTGTTTTCAACGGTATCAAAGCTAAACGCAGCGCTAATTGCTCATCATATAGCAACGAGGTATTTTCATGAATCTCTACTTCATCAATCGCAAGCTTTGGCACTTCTGCAATCATTGCCCTCCTCAGTGCATTTGCAAAACGCGGTTTCATACCTGAGAGCATAAATTTCACTTCATTTTTCCCACGTGCCACTATTTTTACTTCCATTTCAAACTTTTTTGTACGCAATCGCGGGCTCTGCCCGCGTCCCCGCAAGCCCTGTAAGGGCTTACTGTACTAAAAAATACTTTTCTTTTTTTAAAGAAAAGTTTCAGCGAAGCTTGCGCAGCTTTTTGATCAAACTTTTTCTAAAAGTTTGTTGATCAAACTTTCCTAAAATTTGACAGTTAAACTCTTCTCCCTCTCTTCCCACCGGGGCGCTTTGTGCCGTCATGTGGTATCGGCGTCACATCCTCTATTCTCCCTATTCGCAGCCCTGCGCGCGCAAAGGCCCTTATCGCCGCCTGTGCACCGGGAGCAGTAGTCCTCGATTTACGTCCTGCTGCTGCCTTTACTTTCACATGTATACCCGTTATCTCCCGTTCTTTTAATCTCTCCGCAAGTTGCGTTGCCATCAGCATCGCGGTATAAGGAGAACTCTCATCACGGTCCGCTTTTGCGATCATCCCTCCAGAAGCTCGTGCAATCGTCTCTGCACCGGTCATATCAGTAATCGTGATAACGGTGTTATTAAACGAAGAGAATATATGCGCCATTGCCCATCTGTCTCCCGTCATTTTTCAAAACCCTCCTCTTCTTTTAAATCCCAAATCCCAACATACCAATAAGCCCTTATAGGGCTTGCGGGGTCGTGGGGCAGAGCCCCACACTACCAAACAAATCCCAAACCCCAATACTACCAATTTTGTTCACTCTCCTTTTGTTTTATAATGATTGCACTTAAAATATCATGTATTCCCTTTCTTTGGATTTGGTAGTATTTGCTATTGGGATTTCTCATACTCATAGTAGCCTATTTTCCCTTCCTCCTCAATATCAACTATATAAGAGGGAATGGTGACCCTTCTCCCATTAACCGCGATATGACCGTGAACGATGAGTTGCCTGGCATGTTTTAACGAATTAGACAGCCCCTTTTTATATACCCTTGTCTGTAGCCTCCTTTCCAGAATATCATCTATCCCCAGCGCCAGAACATCTTCTAATCTCGAAGTCATCCCCTTCAATATACCCCGCCTTCTTAAGGCCGCTAAGATGGCTTCTTGCTTCCGCAGTGCATGCTCTGTGGGCTTCATCCCTGCTATTTCCGCTAAAATCTCTCTTATTTCCCTCCGGTATTTTTTTATGATGCTCGCGGCTTTCCATATCTCTCTCTTGTTCTTTAGTCCGTACATCTCGGTTAGCTCTTTCTCCTCCTTTATCCTCTTCATCTCCCACGGCCTTCTTGGCTTCTCGTATCTCTTCCCCCTTCTCTTTGGATGGCCCATTTTATCTACCTCATCTCTTCGTCCCAGCCCTTGCTGCTGCTAATTGCTTCTTTCTTATCACTCCTACCACCGCTCCTTTTCGTCCCGTTGATTTTGTTCTTTGACCCCTCACTTTCAGTCCCCTCTCATGCCTTATGCCCCGATAAGACCTTATCTTACGCAGCAGATTTATGTCCTCTCGTAAGTTTAATAAGAGGTCTGATCCCATTACATGCCGGTCCTCCCCACTCATTAAATCCTTTCTCCTGTTCAGCATCCACTGCGGCAATCGCTTCTCTGCACTGTTGATAGCACTCTTTAGCCGCTCTATTTCATCATCGGAGAGCTCGCCCATTTTTACCCTCGGGTCGAGCCCAGAAGAGATAGCAATTACATTCGCTACTCTCCTACCTATTCCTTTTATCCCACAGAGCGAATATGCTATGCTCCGTTTACCCTCTAAGTCAGTATCCAAAATCCTGACAATATGCTTGAATTCCCCTTTTTTCTCTTCTCTTTCTTCCGCCTCTTCACTCATTTTTCTTTTATTTTTCTTTTGTTTCGCCGAGGAAGGGATTTGAACCCTTGAGTTCCTTTCGGAACACAGGCTATCTATTCTCGCGAGCTCCAGGCCTGCGCCTTACCACTCAGCCACCTCGGCTCTCCTCCTCCAACCCTTTGGATATGTCCCTGGCTTCATAAATACTTTCTTTGTCTCTACACATATACCTCTTTCAGCTCTGTAGATATCTTCTGAGTTCATCTTTGCATCGCCGATGCCCACCGCTTCCCCTTTCAAGGTATATATTACCACGGAATTTCCTATATTTATTCCTTCTTCTATCCTTGAAATCCCTGGAGCGGTAAGATCCGCACCATGGCATATCGCATCAACAGCACTATCCTTTACAATTATCGCTCGCAGGTGCCCTAACGCGTATTCCATTGGCATGATGAGTCTCCGTAGAAGGCTCTCATCTCCTTCCTCTAAAGAAACATACGCATCTTTCAAGTCTTGTAGTGGGATGAGAGTGTCCTCATCGAAGGGAAAAGATTTCGTCCTCCTCAACTGTGACATGTGCGCACCTACTCCCAACGCGAGCCCGATATGATGGCACAGCATTCTTATGTACGTTCCTGCTTCACAACCTACTTTCATCAACACATTCTGACCCTCTATCTCTTTTATCTCGATGAAGTGCACGGTTCTTATCCTTATCTGCCTTTTGACCGCGGACTTCAGTGGCGGTCTTTGATAGATCTTGCCCACAAATTCCTCGCTTGTCTTTCTCAGTTTATCCTCGTCCACCTCCCGGTGCAGTTTCATCACGCACACATACTCCTTATCGCCAAGAAAAGTATCAGCTAACTTCGTTGCCGCCCCGAGCAAGACAGGCAGCACTCCGGTAACCTTTGGGTCAAGTGTTCCGGTATGCGCCGCCTTGTCTATCTTCAGTATATCAGTTACCCACGCAACAACTTCATGGGACGTTGGACCCGCGGGCTTATCTATAGTTACTACACCTCTTTCGAGATGCTCACGTATCGGGCGCGCTTCGGGTGCACATCCATATCTTGGATCGGTAAAAGCGGGGCTCTTTTCCAATTTGCATCTCTCTAACGGCTTATTGAGTTTGATCATCGGACTATTTTTCTTTCTATTAGTATTCCACTTTTTGTTTCTTCAGTAAGCTTAAATTTATTCTTCTCAAAAAATTCCTTCGCATGAACGTTATTTTTCTGAATCACGCCCCTGACGAATTCTAAGTTGCGATTCCTCGCTTCTTTGAGAAGCCAGTTGATGACCCCGGTTCCTATACCCCTTCTTTGGAATTGCTCAACTATTTGTATCGAGTTGATAAAAATTTCTTTTTTCTCAGAATGTTGCTCAAACCAAAAATAACCGACGCTATGATTATCTATCTCTATAATCCTCTTTTCCCTTTGGCTTTTCCACATATTTACGAAATTGGGTTCAACATCCTTCTCCCAATCGGCATTCCATTCTTCTGCAACAATTCTTTCCATATTCTGCCGAGTTAATTTCAATATAAATTCGAAATCTTCCGTGAGGGCGTTACGGATTTTCATCTTCATAAAAATAAACATCAGGTATAGTTAATTGCACTAAAAGGTGAAATAGAAGAAAGAGGAAGGGGGTCAGAGATGAAAAAAGCTTGGTTAACAGTAACAGGTTTAATTTTAGCAGTAGCCATCTTAGGGACGATAGGCTACACCGTTTTTTCACCCAATGAAACTCCTGAGTCGGCTCAAATCGAGCCACAACCACCGATACCCATCCCGCCTTATTCGGATGCGCAGCCGCTAACAGAAGAGGATAAGTTAAAAGCAATTGAATTGGCTATAAACGACCTTGGCGTGCAGGAATGGCTGGATAATGGGTACGAGGTCTACGAAGTAGTTCCTGTTCCTCTTCCTCCTCTTCCTCCCCAGTCTACCGATTACGAGGACACCCGTCCATGCATAGTTTATATCCTCACTAAGAAGCAGGAACTACCATGGGTGCTTGGGGTTACCCTTGAAGTATCGGTAGATGTGATTCAGGAGAAAGTATATGGTTTTGATTTCGATCTAAAATTAGCTTCTTTGACGGATGAACAAAAGGATGAGGTATTGAGAATAGCTCTAACCAATCCCAAGGTGTTGGATATGATAGGTGGTAAACAATATGAGATAAAGGATGTGGGGGTTCAGAGGGTTCTGAGTGGCCCCCCTTGGGAAACATGCTATGAAGGAAAGTGTCCTTTCCTCGCATATCCGGCGGTTAGTATAACCGTAAACTCTGATCCAGAACTCCTTCGATTTATAAATATATACGTGAATTTAGAGAGTAAAGAGGTTGTTAAGATATTATCCGCCCTAAAGTCAATTCCACCATCACCCCCTCCATTTGCGCCCGAAATTAATTCTACCATTCAAAAACCCATTGTTTTGGTGAATTCAACTGTATTTGAAGGAGAGAGATGGATGGTTATATTTAGTGATGGAAAGGTTACGTGTTACAGTGACCATTACTATCCTGACTATAAAGAAATAGTAATTAAAGAGGGTTATATTTCAAGGGAAGAAATTGATATCCTTTTAGAGCTTTTCTCAAATCTTAGTGAGTATAGTGAGTATACAGTTAATGCGAGTGTGCAACTTATCAAGGACCATATGGACTGCATATTTGATCCCGTTGGTGGTGGCACAAAAATTTCATGCTTACCATTGAATAAAACATTGATATTAGTGGTTAGACCTCCTTCTTTTCCAAAACCGGAAACAGCTACAATAACTGCAAAGGAAATCATGAATAGAATAGATAAAATATACAGAGAGGCTGAAGTTACCGAAAGGAGAAAGGAGAACAACCCATCAAAGATTCCTGGATTTGAGGCTGTATTCACAATCACAGGATTGTCAGCAGTTGCATATCTCTTAAGAAGGTGGAAATGAAAAGGTATCCAAAATTTACCTTTTCCGTCTTTTATTACTTCAACTTGGTTCGTAGTCATCGAAAATCTTATAAATGTTAAAAATCTACCATGCTTATGATGGAAAACAAAACCAAACTATTCGGAATAAGCATTTTGCTAATCTTAAGCCTGCTCATTTTCCCGAATATAAGCATGGCTTGTTTTAACCCGACGGACAGTTTTGCCACGGAAGTAGCTTTAAACAAACCTTCTATAACTTATGACTTGAGCGGAATAAAACAATCAAAAGATGTAACGGTTATAGAGAAGGAGAAAGAAGAAAGTCCTGATGTTGTTGAAGAGGTGCATAGAGAAGAAGCTGTCCCAAAACCGATTGAAATAATAACAATAGAAGAAGAGGTAGAAAAACCAAAAAGAAGTGAAGAACCTTCCTTTGAAGATTATATTGAAACCAGCGCCATAATTTACCGTTCGCATTATAATAAAGATGTTGCCGTCATTTTAATGGAAGAAGAGTGGGGAGGCAAAAAATATTTGAATGTTAAAATACAGGTGCCAACGAAATTTGTTAAAAGCTCTTATCCTGAGATAAAAATTTATTTAGACGGTCTACCACCAATTACTCAAGAAGTTGATAAAGAGCATCTTGAGTCTTTGGGTTATCAGGTTAAAGGTGAATTTCAAGCAGGCTATCTTAAAAGCCAAGTTATAAAGGAAAACATTGATATTGCTGTTTGGAGTATTAGTGATATTGAAGAAGAGGAAGATGATGAAAGTCGTGAAAAGAAGGAGAGTTTTAGTGGGTTTTCTATCCGTGTTAGAAATCAAAGCACTTTAACCCCTGAATTAGAAGAAGAATGTAAGAATGTACTTAAAGCTTACGGGGTTAATCCAGACCTTTTGGACCATGCAAAAATAAAAACCGAAACCAGAGAAGATGTTGATTTGGCACCCGCCATAGATATTGATTTAGATAGTTTTGATTGGGGACAAGCACTAATAGTAGAGTTAATATGGTTACAAAATAATAATGTAATCAGCGGTTTAAATGTAATCAGCAGTGTGCCTGATGAGAATGATTTACATAGAATAGTAAAAGTGGCAGATAAAGGAACTGCTGGCTGGAATTCAAAGATCAGATATTTTAAAGGCAAGTGGGTGCAGGGGATTACAGAGGAGATGACAGAAGAAGGAATGTACATGGTAAGGATAGGTATTGATTGTGGTGGTTTTCCTGCTGGGTTATTACCTGATGAAGTTCCAAGCGGTGTACCTGTTCCTTATGAGTCTGTTCCTGATAATCAGTTACCATTCGGCGTGACCATTGCTTATCATGAAAAGGCTCTTATTGTCGGAGTTATTACCATAATTGCGTTAATAGTAGGGGTTATTGTTTGGTTTTATATAAGAAAAAAGAAATTAAAATTAAAATGAAGAACAAAAAATTACTTTTCGGAATTTTGGCAGTTGCCATAGTAGCCATTGCAGGACTTAGCCTGTTTTATTATCTGAATAGCGGGGAATTCACAATGGCTTGGAAATTACCGTCCATACAGGAACGAGAAGACTGGCAACCAGCGGTAGATAAAACGAAGGATGAGATAATTGTAGATATCGAAGCTGGACCCATGGCAAAAGAGTGTTTTAATAGATCTTACATGACTGAGACAGCGGATTACATAATCGAAGGAATTATTGAAGAGGCCGGTGACGGTTATAGTTATAGTGTTCACATGATTATTACAGATTATATCAAAGGAAAGCCGCTTCAAACTAATAAGATTCAAATTAACGCAGCAGTAGGATCACCACTAACATTCCATAAAGGTGAAAGAGTTAGGATATACTTAAAAGATTCTAAAGAATGACTTTTGATATTTTGCGGTAATTATGGGGTTTCTCGCCCTGAAACTCATACCAAGGTAGAATACCCTGGTTCTCCAACAAATGTTACTTTACCTGCACTACCCTCCAACCAATCACTCATGCATTCACCGTATTTCATCGTTGATCGCTTCCCTGAGCCAGAAGCAAAGGATGTACCTCTCGACACTTTTATCTCAGTAAGTTTTCCCAGACCACCGACTATTTTAAAACTGGAAATAGAGCCGGGGGTAGAGATAAGCCACGTCAAGAAAGAACTCATTCTTTACAGCGGTAAGTACACATTTTTCCTTGCTAAACCTTTGCAACCTGGGACAAACTACACGGTTACGGTCACTGCTGGTCAAAAAGAGCCCCCAGGCCCTGATGTTGCCCCTACAACAACCACTTCATGGTGGTTCACAACCACTGCTCGAACGTGAATATCATGGAGGGGGGACGTAAAATGCGTGGAGTTTCTACGGAAATGATAGAAGCATTTCTTATATTTTTCATATTCCCCCTAATCGGAGTCTTAGCTATTTGCTTGGGTATATAGCATGAGAGAAGGAAAGAAGTGGAGAGAAGGGGAGGGGGATGGAAATATCTCATGTTTTCTATAATAGGTATTCTTCCTCGGTTTGTATATTTGTAAGGAGCGCTCTCTTGGTTTTGGCTTTAAAGCATTTGGTATCTCATTTCTTTTGTTCTTTTTAACCTTTCATGCTCTTTTCGCTTATTCCGCCCACGAGCATTATTATGCGAAAGCTATAAGTATTGAGAAATTTGAAATTGGGGGTACCGAAAGAATATATCAATGTAACCGAGGAGGAGTTAGAGAAGTATCCGTTCTTTAAAGAGGCGATAGAACTTGCATATAAAAATGAAAGATAGCCGAACAACATTAAAAGTGCATCCTGACGAATGGGGAAGGACTTTGATTTTTACAGAAAAAGGGCTCATATAATATCAAACTCGGCGATGAGTACTATGAGGTCGGATTTATATGTGCGTGAATGAAGCTATTTTTAAGGAATGAGGTGATACAATCGGCGAAATGAGGAAAAAGAGCCTGGCTACAGGAGTTTTATTATTTATTATTCAAAATTTGAAGAAGCTGCGGAGATAGCCAAAAACAACCCCTTCAGGGTGCACCTCGTTGAGTATACTTACAGTTTTCTGAAGGATGGAAGAGCAAGAGCGGGAGCAGAAGCAGAAGAGAGGGCGAATCGCTCATTAAAGTGCTCTGAACTCGCCTTAGCCGTACATGAGAAAATCAGATACATAGAGGAAGGCAATTATACGAAGGAAGAATGGAAATACCTGCACGAGGAGATATCACAGCTTACCTCCTCAATCTGGATGAGTACATATACCATAATAAGAAAAGAAGAAGCTGAAAAAATGATTGACTTATTTCCGTTTGTCTCATTAGGAAAATGGATCGGTGGTATAATGCTCATAGGATTTCTCATCGGCTATTTTATGAGGAGATATGGGTCTATTTTTGCTTTTCTGATTGGATTTGTGATAAGCATATATCGCAGCATATATCAGCTAGCTCTTCGTATGACAATACCAATGGAAATCACTTTTTTGCTTGTATTGGTCTTCGGGATCTGTATATGGGCAGGATTTGGTCCCGGATTTATTGGTTACGGAGCATCGGTTCTCGGGAGGAGGATAAGGGAAGGAGAGAAGCCATTCTTAAATGAGAAGGAATTGATTGGCATAGTAACTATATCAATCTTTGCCATCTGGCTCGTATTGATGGAAATTGTGCTTCCTCCATACTATCTGCCGAGGCTCTATCCTCAGTTCTACTCCTATGCCCACTATGGCACTTATCTAATCATGATACCATTAACAGCGTTTTTGTATGGAATCTGGAGTAAAGAGCGGCATGGTATTATGTCTTTTATGGTCGCATACTTCCCTTTGTTTGTCATGGGCTGTTCTTGGTTAGAGATGAGCTGTCTGTGTTTCCCGATAGGCACGATGTTTGGATTGGCAGGTTTGGCTGGTTGGTTTGTGAGTAAATTTAGAAATGCGAAGAAGGCTTAATGAAAGTGATAATAAAACGACCACATGAAAAACATCTCCTCATCTTTCTTCTTATCTCCCACTCACTTCAACAGAACCACATTTCCCGTTCCTCTCCTTCTTCGCTCTGCCAATCCTTTGCTTTCAAGCAAATCCAACGACCTGCTGACATTTGCCTTTGGTAGTCCAGTTTTCTCCACTATTTCGCTTTGTTCAATAATTCCATCTGACTCGAGAATCGTTTCGTATATCTTGCGTTCGTCATCCTTCAGCGTTTTCGATATCTCACCCCATCTCTTTTTCCTTTCCTCCAGTATCACTTTTCCGGCATCTTCAGCAAGGGGTTTTTCTATTGGAGCAGAGAGCAACAGATACGCACCACTGATGCCAAGCACAAGAGAAGCTATGACAAGAATGACCACGTCCGTGTATGTAAAGAATCCCGGAATTTGCTTCACTGCAATATCATTTCCTTCCACGAATATCTGTATCGGCGTGGGATTCAACAGTTTCATTCCAAGAACAAATACTGAAGCAACAAATACTGCTGCCACGAATACCGTTTTTCCGTGAATATTTTTTGTTTCCATTTTCTTTCCATTCCTCCTAAAAAGAAAAAAGGAAAAAGGGTGCGTTACTTGCACCCTTCTCCCACCCTCTTTTCTATCCTACTCAGACTTTGCTCTTTTATCACGTTGGGATTGGCGAGTAGTATCCTCTGCATTACCTTGGTGCGTGTGGTCCATGTAATGGCAATTTCTCACAAGGTATTGGTCCTTCTGGTCCATAACACACACTCATGCTTGGACTTTCGTGTTCCTCAATAGATTTTACTGTTTCACTGTTCAAATCAATCGTAATTTTGTACCATTTGTCTTCTATACTAACTCCTAAAACCACTACATCTTCGCTATTTGCTGCGGTAACTACGTTATACTTTTCTCCTTTATACTGTATTCCTTCTCCATTAGTTAATTCCTGCACTCTGCTGTCTTTATTGGCTATTTCAATCCATTTATTCGTCTCTGCTTCATGCTCTGCTTGTCTCTTCTCCATCTCTTCTGGTGTCATTTTATGCAACACTAGCTTATGTCCAGAAGTTTCCCAGATATACTCTCCCTCAGGAAGAGTAACTTCCTTTACCAATTTGCCATCTTCTCGTATTGTTAGTACATCCATGCCATCTTCGTTAGTCATCACACTGGCACTAACCTCCTTTCCAGCAAACTTCAGCACTTCTCCTACTCCAAGAGCAGTCCCCATACCTGCCAATACCAGCCCTGTCACGAGCAGCGCACCGAGCAGTGCCACCCTATTCCTCCTGTTTTTTTCCATTTTTTCTTCTTTTTACCTCCTATTTTTAGTAGCCACCTCGGTAGCTCTGCCCACACATAATTTGGAACACCACAAATAAGAGACGTGAGAAACTGGTTTCCAACCAGTTGCAACTCTTTGCAGAGTCCTTTAGCACTACTGCCAATCTGTCTCAGTGCGACCTTTTAAAAAAGGAAGATTTATCTTTGGTTAAATTCTCTAAGCACGGATATTAGATGTTTTATGAAAAAACATTGTCGTCGCTTGTAGCGCCTTTTGTATTCGCCTCGCTTCCTCTGGGGATGCCCTTCCTTTAGCGAAAGAGTTATAATAACTCATACAATGTGCTTCTCCTCCTAGATATTCTCCCCGCATCCTTTATAAGTCTATCAAAGTTCTCTGGACTCATATACTCACCAGCCTGGGAACCCGACAACCGTGAGATGTTCTCTTCCATCAAAGTCCCACCCAAGTCATTGACACCGAAATAAAGCATCCTCTGTGCATTCCTCACTCCCAACTTCACCCACGATGCCTGTATATTATTACAATAGGGATGAAGAATAACCCGAGCGAGAGCATGAACGATTGCATCGTCAAAAAAAGAAGCTTTGCTATTCACCATTCGCCCCAATTCGTTGTGCTTTCGCATGAACTTCAGTAGTACAAACTCGGTAAAGCCTCTTGTCTCCTCCTGTATCTCCCGTATCTTAAATATATGGTCTATTCTGTCCTCCAACGACTCAATATGCCCATACATGATCGTTGCCGTTGATGGGATTCCCAACCGATGTGCAGTCTTTATTATCTCTACCCATTTCTCAGTTTTTATCTTCCGGGGGCATATTACTTCTCTTATAGTATCATCGAGTATTTCTGCTGCCGTCCCTGGGATAGAATCCAGTCCAGCTTTCTTTAATTCTTTCAATACCTCCGCTTCGGTCATCCCCGAATTTCTTGCCATATGGTAGATCTCCATCGGCGAATAGGCGTGTATATGCACATCAAAATGCGATTTTATCCTTTCAATAATCTCACAATAGTTATCCACCAGAAGGTTAGGATGCAGACCACCTTGAATGCAGATCTCCGTTGCCTCGTTATTCACCGCTTCCTGAACCTTGCTTAAGACCACATCCATGCTCAACAAATATCCTTTCTCCTCCTCTTCCCGGAAAGCACAAAACTTACACACGCCCACACAGATATTCGTGAAATTGATGTTGCGATTCACCACATACGTGACAATATCACCCTTCTCCTCCTTTCGTAACTCATCGGCAATGCAGAACAGATAAGATGGGTTACGTGCTAAGAAGAACGCATCTTCTCTCTCAATTTTACCCGCTCTTATCTGCTCATATAACTCATTAAAATCCTCTTTCATGGGTTTTTACAGGAGGGGTTACTTAGCCCTCTCCATGCTTACGGCATCGTATATGCTATGATACTGGGGACTATTCCCGTTATTTTCTCCTTCTCGAAGTCAAATACCGTTGCTGTCTTTTCACCACTTGTTATTCTCAATTTCTTGCTCGTATCCACCTCACCAATGATAGAAGCTGCTATTCCAGCTTCTTGGAATATTCTTATACATTCTGCTCCTTTAGCCTCGCTCTCGACCGTGAGCACAAAACCAGTTCCCGGATACATCTTTAACCATTGATCATAAGATATCGTTTCCGTACTCGGTCTTGGTATCTTAGCCAGCTCTACAAGTGCTCCTGCTCCTGAAGACTCAAGTAACATTCCGAGGGTGCCTATTGTGCCGGGATTGCTTATGTCCTTCCCAGCGGTTGCTAACTTGTTCTCCCCTATCTTCACCATTGTTTCCAATTGCTTTTTTATCTCGGCTGTTGACTTTCTTGTCGTGGTATCCCATGCCAGATTGTATGTCGGAGATACTCTGCCATTGAGGTCGATTGCAACCACTACCTTGTCTCCGGGTTTCGCGCCGTTTGAAAATATAACACTATCCCTCTTTACCGTTCCTATTATAGCAACGTCGAGCGCATCGTAAACAGTATCAGGATGCAGATGCCCCCCGACCATGGGCACGCCAAATTTCTTCACGCCGTCCTCCATTCCTCTTCCCAGTTCCAGGCATACATCCTTCTTCTGCGTTGAGGTCAAATTCACCATTGCCAACGGAGTGCCTCCCATCGCCGCTATGTCGTTCACATTAACAAGCACAGCGCAATATCCCGCCCACCAGGGGTCTACACTCAACAATCTACCCCAGATACCATCCATTGCAAGTAAGAGATAATTATCATTATCATTGTCAATTTTAAGCACCGCCGCGTCCTCTCCGAATCCCATTATCGTTCGGCTTCCTACTTTATCAGAATCACCCAGCCTTTTTACAAGATCACTTATAGCTCTTTTCCGCTTCACCCCTTCGAAGTTTCTCAGTCCATCTGCCAGCGATTCCAAGTCCACTTCATCTTTCACGCTTTCCATTTTTACCCCTGTATCTCTTTTATTATCTCCCTTATCTCTCCTATATCGTTTATCCTAAAATCTGCAACATCAAAAATCTCTTTTGGCCTATCTGCAGCTTCTTGCAGCGATAATACCGCAATATCCGCTTCCTGCATTGCAAGATAATCATTCCTATCGTCGCCTACCATCATCACCGTATGCTCTTTCTTCAACCTTCTCACCAATTCCCACTTATCATCTGGATTCATCATGCCAAAAATATGTTCCGGCAGCACATCCGGTAAGTATATTGCCATTTCCTCTCGCTCTATCCTATCCCCCGATGCAATAAAGGTAAGAACATCCAGTTCACGTAGTTCTTTAAACAGTTTAGGCGTCCCGGGAAAGAGGTTTATACCTCCTGCAATGATATATCGTATCTCTTTTTCTACCATATCCACAATCAAACCTATTCCCATTACCGGAAGAATGTCGCATCTTTTCAAAAGGGTTACTGTTTCGTGCACATCCCTTACCTTGACGTTTGTATCCCGCAACAGTAGTTCAATTACCTCCTGGTCACTTATCACATCTTTCTTATAAATAACTTTGTTTTCGATTTTTTTCTCCTTCATTAACCATGATAAATTCTTAGCGGGATTCTCTTTCTCTATCGTTTCTTCGTACCTTGTCTTCAATACTGCCAATGCCCCTCTTTCGAGCCGATCCGTGCAGGTTACTCCTGAGACGCTGCTACGCTTGGTCACCCCCCTCTCCATATCTTTTATGATCCTGAAAGGTGCGTATATAACGCCCGCACCATCAAAAACCACCGCTAATTTTGACATTCTCTCTCTTTCTTCCTTTCCGTGCTTCTTATCACAATTATAAACATATCATTTCAGGATAGATACAGATGCAAATATATAATACCATGAGTAATAGAGGTACGAAGATATAATGATGCAGGACCTGGTGACGGATAAATGGGAGGACTTTCTGAAGAGGTATTATTGGAACGAGATCATAGAACTATCGAATTCTTACCCTGAAAGGCGTAGTTTGTTTGTTAAATTCTCTGAGATGGATATATACGATCCAACTATTGCAGATATGCTTTTAGATGACCCTGATGTAACAATTGAATCAGCAACTCGGGCTTTAAGGGAGATGGATATCCCTACCGGTGTTACACTCGACGAAGCCAATTTGCGTATAATCAAGCTTCCGAGAAAGATAAAGATAAGGGACATTCGAAGCGAGGACATAGGTAAGCTGATAAGCATAGAGGGGTTGGTCACCAAGGCGACAGAGGTGAGACCGAGAATAGTAGAGGCGGCATTTGAATGCCCCTTTTGCCACCATATCTTCTCGGTAATGCAAAGTGGGCGGCAATTTAAAGAGCCGGTGGAGTGTGAACAGGAGAGCGGGGGATGTGGAAGAAAGGCACAGCGTTTCATAATACGGGTGGATAAGTCCAAATTTGTGAATGCGCAAAAAATACGGTTACAGGAGTCCCCAGAGGAATTGAGAGGTGGTGAATTACCGCAAGTACTTGACGTTAATCTGGAAGCCGACATTTCAGGCGAGGTATCTCCCGGCGATAGAGTAATTGTTACCGGGATTCTCAGGTCATATCAGAGAACAACGCAATTTGGGAAGACACCCTTTTTTGATATATTCCTTGATGGCAATTCGTTGGAGCTCAAAGAGGAGGAATTTGAAGAGATTGAAATAACAGAAGAGGACGAACGTGAGATAATGGCGTTGCGGGATCAGCCAGATGTGTATGAGAAGCTTATAAGAAGCATTGCTCCCTCTATATACGGCTACGAAGAGATAAAGGAGGCAATGATCCTCCAATTATTCGCAGGTGTCCCAAAGGAGCTGCCGGATGAGACACGGGTAAGAGGGGATATACACGTGCTTCTCGTTGGTGATCCGGGGGTTGCAAAGAGTCAATTGCTCACCTATTTGGTGAAGTTAGCACCGCGGGGTTTGTATACCGGTGGGAAGAGCAGCACTTCCGCGGGACTCACTGCTGCGGCGGTGAGAGATGAGTTTGGGGAAGGAAGATGGACGTTAGAAGCGGGTGCTCTGGTCCTTGCGGACAAAGGGATCGCGGCGGTAGATGAGGTCGACAAGATGAAAAAGGAGGACCGTGATGCACTCCATGAGGCGATGGAACAGCAAACCGTTTCTATCGCCAAAGCAGGGATAATGGCGAGGTTGAACTCACGATGTGCCTTGTTAGCAGCCGCAAACCCGAAATACGGGCGCTTCGATAAATATACCGCGATAGCCGAGCAGATAAACATGCCTCCTACGTTATTGTCACGATTCGACCTCATTTTTACCATGATGGACAGACCGAACGAAGAGGTGGACACGAAAACTGCAGAGCATATAATAGGGACACATTACGCAGGTGAACTGCTTGCGAGGCTTGAGAACATAGGTAAAATGGAAGAAGCGGAAAGAGAGCATTTCAGGGAGGCGATGCAAACGATGGAGCCGGCAGTATCCGGGGAATTATTGAGGAAATACGTCGCGTGGAGTAAGCGGAAGGTATTCCCTGTGATGGCCGAGGAAGCGAAGAATAAGTTTTTGGAGTTCTATATCGGGCTTCGCAGGCAGGGCTATGAAGATGAAGAGGCACCTGTTCCGGTAACAGCACGGCAGTTAGAGGCGTTGATCAGGTTGGGCGAGGCTCGGGCACGAGCTCGGCTCAGCGATAAAATAACCGCTGAGGATGCTGAACGTGTGATCAATGTGGTTACCTACTGTTTGAAACGTGTTTTTGTAGACCCAGAAACCGGCAAGCTGGATGCCGATTGGATAACCGTGGGCACAACGAAGACCAAAAGGGACCGTGCACGATCTATACGGGAGATTATAAAGGAGCTGGAGAAGGAATACGGAGAGGAAGTGCCCATCGACGAGGTGCTTGACCTTGCAGAGGAGGAAGGGATGGAAAGAGAGAAGGCTGAGGAGATAATAGAAGTGATGAAAAAAGATGGCATACTGTATTCGCCGGGAAGTGGCGTGATTAAGTTCGTAAGATAGTAGAGCATTTCTGGTTGAGCGTTGTTAAATTCCGCTCCTGATTGAAATGATGATAAGAAGGAGTAGTAGTATTAATATACTCATGCACCATAAGAAAGGAAAGATATAGTCGTGCAAGATTAATACATGTTGATAGTAGTTAATGAGGAATAAAGAAACCAAAAAAGAGAAAGGTGAGAATCCATGAAACTGGGAATTTTCCTCTGCACGTGCAACAATACCGTTGATATCGATTTTAGAACCGTTAAGAGAGGCATAAAGAAAGAGGTTGAGGTCGTTGAGACCCATGACCTACTATGCCAGGGAGGATTGGATTATATCATAGATGACCTCAGACGATTGAAGCTCGATGGCATAATCATTGGTGCGTGCACCGAGAAGAAGCGCATCTTTGGACGAGTAACAGCCGGATTTGGCTGTGATACCTTCTTCCTAAACCTCAGAGAACACTGTGGATGGGTGCATGGAAGAAAAGAAGCAACAGAGAAGGCAAAGAGTATGATTGAAGCGGCTATCAGCTCTGCTGAAACGACTGATTCGCTTCCAAAACCTGAAAAAATCGATTTAGATGCTGGATATAAAGTGTTGGTGATAGGGAATGAAGGGGAAGGAGCATTAGAAGTTGCGAAAAGTCTTTCTCAATTGGCTACTGTCCATCTGGTGACCAAGAATATTCATGAATGGTGTGATGAGCCGGAAATACATATTGGCTCGCTCAAAGGCATAAAGGGAAAGATCGGTGATTTTGAAGTTGAGATAGAGAGCGCCATAGAGAGAGAGAAGTGCATCTCCTGTGGTCTTTGTACTGATGCGTGCTCGAAACATGCGATACGCTATGATGCGGTGGTATACACCATTGGTGAGGAATGTGATGAATGCGGCGACTGTATTGAGGTGTGTCCAACTGGTGCTATCGCATTCCACAACCGAGAGGTGATTCATGTAGGGCAAATTCTCGTGATTGATAAGGAATGGCAAGGATCAGCCCAATTCGGGATTTATAGAGCGGACGATTACGAAGATGCACTGAAGAAAGCACATGACGTTATTTCACATTTAGGTGAAATAGAGAAGGAAAGGTATTTAGCGTTAGAGTTGGCACGGTGTGCAAGCGGGAGGAGTGAATTGATTGGGTGTGAGTTGTGTTTCCCTTGCCCCTACGAGGCGATAAGGAGGGAAGGGGTTAAAATGGTCTTCAGCGATGTGAAATGTCAAGGATGCGGGCTCTGTACTTCTTTATGTCCCTTATCAGTCCCTCAGCTGCGCGGATATCCCAATCGGTTACTCTATTCTCAGATAGAAAACTTATTATCAGGTGATTTGGACTCAAAAGTCCTCTTATTTGCCTGCTCAGATCACATCGAACGGTTGAACGCAGTTGGCCGGCGAAAAATTCGTTATCCCGCGGTGTTACCACTCTTCGTGCCTTGCATTGATGTGATATCAGAGACCCATATACTCAGCGCATTTGAACGCGGAGCTGATGGTGTTATTCTGTGGGGCTGTGAAAATAGCCATCGTGAACAGATTGAATCTAAACCCTTACAGGGTTTTCGGGGTCAACGGGGCGGAGCCCCGCTAATGGCAACATTTGCGCAACTGACCGTATCAGCCTTCAATTTGGGAGAGCGAGTGCTCCTGATGGATGATGCAGAATTCGATGCAGAGGATTTCGCAAATACCATTACGAACTTTGTCAAGACGCTCAGTCCCTCTCCGATCAGAAAGAAGAAGCCAGGAACGATTGACTTCGATAACCCGAAGAGGGATATTTTGTTAGACTTGATACAAACCCTTTACCTGAAAACAGGCGTGCACCCAACGTTAAAAGAGGAAAATACACCATTTCCGTTCGCAGATATTTCTATCAATTCAAAATGCACGCTCTGCAATGCATGCGTGACCTTGTGCCCAACAAATGCCCTGAGTAAGGATGATAACAAAATCAATTTTGTATACGGGCTCTGTATTGCCTGTGGCTTGTGTGAGCAGGCATGTCCCGAAGGATCGATTGAATTAAGGCGGACGCTTGATTTTTCACTCCTGGTTGAAAAGACACGCAAAAAACTGTTCGAGGCTGAGCTTGTTGCGTGTGCCGAGTGTGGCAAATTATTTATGCCTAAATCGGCACTTGCGCGAATTTCAAGTATATTAAAGGAAGGTGAAGGGACAGGAGAGCTCAACGTTGAGGAACGATTAGAACTGCTCAGATATTGTGAAAAGTGCAGAGCTGTAAAAGCCATTGAGTTGTCCTTAAAAAAAGTGGAGAGTGAATAAATAGATGAACGATAAACCCTTACAGGGTTTTCGGGGGCAACGGGGCGAAGCCCCGTTAATTGAAGAAATTTTGGAGATAAGAAGAAACTTCTATGCCTTTTTGTATCGACTGTATGTGGAAGCACCGCCACGAGAGCTTGCGGATGATCTGGTGAACGAACGGTTCCATTTTCAGGAGCTATCAGCGTTAAACATAAGCGAAGAGCTATCTCAAGGATTTCGCATGATAAACGAGTTCATGAAGAAGAGCAAAGGCAAAGAGGTTGACGCACTGCATGAAGACTTGGTACAAGAATACACTCGCTTGTTCATCGGTCCGTTTAAACTCCCTGTACAGCCCTACGAAGCGTGGTGGGTGAGTGGACATCTACTAGGCGAACCGCTGGTAAAGGTGAAGGCATTTTATAGGAAAGCGGGTATCGCTAAATCGAGCGAGTATAAAGAGCCGGAAGACCATATCGCATTTGAACTCAAGTTTATGCACTACCTCTGTGAGGAGGGATTAGCGGCTGATACTCGAGAACGGCTAAAGGAATGCTTGCAGCTACAGCGAGAATTCTTAGATGAACACATATTGAAATGGGTGCCGGCTTTCTGCGATGCATTATACAACTACGAGAGATCTGATTTCTACAAAGGTATTGCAAAACTCACCAAAGGCTTTATTTTATTAGAGGACGCTGTGGTCAAAGATTTAGTGGAGAGTGCACGGTAATATCCTTATCTGGTTAAAATAATGATTTTAGATTTGTCCAGGTCTTAAAGATAAAGGTACTTGTTTACCGCGGAGCCCGCAGAGTGTGGGGCTCCGCCCCACGTCCCCGCAAGCCCTGAAAGGGCTTACACAGAGAGTCAGGAAAAATATCTACCATTAAACCCCTCCGGGGTTTCCGGGGGTATGGGGCGGAGCCCCATTATATTTCGTCATCTCAGCGCTCTCCGTGATCTCGGCGGTAAACAAATATGGAAATTTTTATCTTCTGCCTTTTAATTTACTTTATGATATGAACAATCACCGGTGCGCAGGTGGTCGAGTCCGGTAAGGCCCCCGACTGCAGATCGGGAGATCGTGGGTTCAAATCCCTCCCTGCGCTTGGTATTAAAAATGGTACTAAAGGTGTATAACACGCTTCTACGAAAGAAAACACCGTTTATTCCACGGAACGGCAAGAACGTTCAGTTGTTCGTATGTGGACCGACCGTATATGATTATTCCCACATCGGTCATGCCCGCACGTACGTGGCTTTTGATGTGATAGCACGGTATCTCCAATATAAAGGCTACGATGTATTTTATCTTCAAAATATTACAGACATTGACGATAAGATCATAATCCGGGCGCGGGAAGAAGGAGTAGGTTGGAAAGAATTAGCAGATAAGTATACAAAGGCTTATCTGGAAGATGTAGCTGCGTTAAAAATAACCGGTGTAAACAAATATGCTCCTGCTACACAGTACGTCGATGCAATTTTGAGGCAGGTCAGAACGCTTGTTGAAAAAGGCTATGCGTACGAATTAGACGATGGCATTTACTATGACGTTTCGCAGTTCACGGAGTATGGAAAGCTGTCTGGCCGCACCGTTGAGGAGGCTGGAGATGCCGTTTCACGGATAGACGAAGCAATTGGGAAGCGAACTAGAGCTGATTTCTGTCTTTGGAAACGTCATAAGCCAGGAGAACCTTACTGGGAATCAGAACTGGGAAGAGGCCGACCCGGCTGGCACATAGAAGATACCGCAATAACAGAAACAGAGTTTGGCCCAACATACGATATTCATGGCGGCGCACAAGATTTGATTTTCCCACATCATGAAGCGGAGATAGCTCAGATGGAAGCGATCAGCGGGAAAAAGCCAATGGTGAAATATTGGTTGCATACCGGTTTTCTGAAGGTGGAGGGGAGAAAGATGTCGAAGTCACGTGGGAACTTTATAACGATTCACGAAGCTTTGAATAAGTGGGATGTAGATACGCTGCGGCTCATGCTTGTTTCAACACACTATCGCAGTCCTATAAACCATTCTGAATCCGCAGTGGAGCAAGCTCAGGATAGCTTACGATACATTCGGGCTGCAACTAAATCTGGAAAGAAGAGAGTGGCCGTGAAAAAGTGGATTGAAACGTTTGTTGATGCCATGGATGATGACTTCAACACACCGAAAGTTGTAGCCCTCCTTCTTGAGATGGCAAAGCGAATGAACAAAACTGAAGAAGAGCTATCACCCGCGATCTATGAGATAGGAGAAGTTCTTGGAATCGATTTTAGGCTGGAAGAAAAACCGCTTCCGCCTGAATTGATGAAGTTGATTAAGAAGCGAGAAGAACTGCGGGAACAAAAGCGATGGGAGGAAGCTGATAGGATTAGAGAAGAGATGAAGAAGAAAGGGATTTTGCTCAACGATACACCTGAGGGAACTGAGTGGGTAGTTAAAATTGTATAGCTGAGAATAAATCCCAACTTCAAATACTACCAAATCCCAAGTAAATCCCAATTTCCAAATTCCAAAGAGAAAGGATAAGCAAAAAGGGGTTGCAAAATTGGTAGTATTGGGGTTTGGGATTTGTTTGGTAGTGTGGGGCTCTGCCCC
>JASEFB010000287.1 GCA_030019325.1 archaeon
GAGAAATTGAAACAGCTAAATACACCTCAATTTATATAATGGCGAAAGTCAAGTTATAAAGAAGAGATTCCAAAATTAAAATGTCACCAACAGTTTTAGATGACACAACGTGATAAAAACAGGATAATACTCATAGTAGTTGTTTTAGGTTTTGTCTCGGTTGTTATTCTATATTTCCCTTGTCTGATATACTCCGAAATAGATATTGAGCAGTATGTAAATAAAAAAAAGTGAAGACTTTTCTAAAAATTCTGCGAATGATATTGAGAAGGTACAAAGAATTATCGCGTGGGAAAATGATGAATTAGGTTTAAAGCCCTTTAAATGGTATAATATACATCTGCGTTACTTTTCGACTGATCCACGTTGGTACATATTTTTGAGAAGAGCAAATTGCGGAGAAAGAGCCATTATTTTTGAGGATATGGCAAAAAGAACCAATTTAACATATCAAAAACTTGCAATCGACGGATTTATTGATCCAAAGAATAATCGAACAGCTAACCATCGCTGGTCTGAAGTCTGGCTAGAAAAAGATTGGAGGTATTTGTATAGCTGGACAATAAATCCCAATGTCAAATACTACCAAATCCCAAG
>JASEFB010000288.1 GCA_030019325.1 archaeon
CCTTCTTCTTCATGACTCAATCTGAAAAAGACTTCCTTTCTCTTCATCAACTGATTATCCCTCTCCTTCGTTATCTCTACTTCCATCTTATCATTTCTCACCTCACTTTCAATGCGTACCTTCCCTCTTTCTTTATCCCCAATTTTTCCGCGATCTTCGACTCGCCTGCATCGAGAATCGCCACGTACCCACTCCAGTCCCTGCTCATCGAGTTTGAACCGCATTTGCAGACCAGCATTCCACTTTCAACTATCCGGTGACAATCCTTACACGCCTTTTCCATGCCCTTCTTCCTTTATTTTTTCTTTTGGTAAAGCTTTTCTTTCTAAGAAAAGGTTTTATGGCAGTCCCTGCACGCCTTTTCCATTATTCCTTCTTCTTCTCTTTCTCCCTCCCCCGCTCCTCTTCCAGCCACTCCAATTTCCCCAGGCCCGGCTGTCGCATCGTTAATCCTATCTTGCTATCACCCGGATCATGTTCATTGAGCGAAATCGCCACTATTCGTGCCCGTAGCTTATCACCCTCTCCTAATGTTCTGCCAGTATCCTTCGTAACGAGTTTCGCTCCCTTCTCATCATACGAGATGTATTCGTCAG
>JASEFB010000289.1 GCA_030019325.1 archaeon
CAAGGATCGCGTGTATCCGGTTCTTTACTCTTGTCATGTCCCTTGCTAGGTTGATTCTGTGCCTCACCAGACTCCTCACTTCCCTTATTGGCTCTGGCGGGACATAACAGGGAGCTACCAGGTTTGCTCTCAATAGGTCAGCCAGTGTGCGGGCGTCCACTTTATCATTCTTCAGCCTTGCCTCCGCTATCGCCTTTGTCTTCTTTGGATTGGCTAACACCACATCCACGCCTGCTTCTTCAAGACTCAGATAAAGCCTCAACCACATGTTTCCGGTGCTCTCTATTACTGCCTTCGCTTCCCTCCCCTCAATAACTTCAAGCAACTTGTCTATTCCAGTGCTCTTGTTTAGGAATTTAAGCTCTTTCTGAATATCCCCGTCTCGGTCCTTTATGCACGCGTTACACATCTTTTTATGTACATCTATTCCTATATACCACATGGTGGTTGCCTCCTGTGCATTGGCTCTACGCGGCAAGCATCCATCCGCTCTCAAAGGAGCATTTTGATAGCCGCTTAGCTTAGCCCAGTCAAATACTCGACCTCTTACGGGTCATGTTTAGCACGGGCCAGCCGATGCACATTCTCCACCTAT
>JASEFB010000290.1 GCA_030019325.1 archaeon
GAGTAGATTTTAAAATCGGTTATTCTCCTGAGCGGATAAATCCGGGTGATAAAGAACATACGACCGATAGAATAACGAAGATAGTAGCAGGGATGGATGATGAGACGACAGAAATATTGGCTGGGCTATATGGATTAATCACCAAGGTTTACAAAGCGAAGGATATAAAGACTGCCGAAGCAGCAAAAGTTATTGAGAACGTTCAACGTGATTTAAACATAGCGTTAATGAATGAACTATCGCTAATCTTTGAAAAGATGGAGTTGAATACGAAAGATGTCCTGGATGCAGCCTCTACAAAATGGAACTTCCACAGGTATTCACCAGGGCTGGTTGGTGGACACTGCATTCCTGTTGATCCGTATTATCTGGTTTACAAGGCGAAAGAATTAGGCTATCATCCACAAGTCATATTAGCGGGGAGAGCGATTAACGATTACATGCCCACGCACGTTGTAGAAATTGCAATAAAGGCATTGAATGAAGCTGGTAAAGTTATCAAAGGCTCGAAAGTTTTGATCATGGGCTTGACCTATAAGGAGAATGTAGCAGATATAAGAG
>JASEFB010000291.1 GCA_030019325.1 archaeon
TGCTGTAATCTCCTATCTCGCTCGTGAACAGAAGTGCTGTGTAGTAATCCACTCCAGGAATACCCATGAGAAGTTTTACTTCTTCACTCTCTGTCGATTCCTTCGCTTCCCTCCCCTCAATAACTTCAAGCAACTTGTCTATTCCAGCGATGCACATTCTCCACCTATTGCAATAGATCCCAAAAAAGTTTTTCATATCGTCAAATACAAAGAATGTAGAGATTAATCTCCTCGATCATGGAGCAGGAAGTGGTGGTTATGTATTATGCAGGAAGAGAGGGTGGGGATGGATATCTTTAGCGTGGTATTTTGCTTTGGGTGCCTGATTTACGCATGTTACTGTGACATAAAGAAAAGAAGCGTGACAAATAATCTTTGGCTGCTCATGATCGCGGTGGGAATTCCGTTCGCCTCATATAACCTCTTCATCCATCGCATACCCTTCCTCATCCTCCTGACCTTCTCCCTCCTTTTTACCTCTGCACTCGCTTATCTCTTCTTTAGATTACACCTTTTCGGTGGTGCGGATGCAAAATCGCTCATCTGCATTTCCTTGCTCATTCCCGCACATCCTGATTTCCACTTCTTTTCTCA
>JASEFB010000292.1 GCA_030019325.1 archaeon
TGGCTTCGTGCCTTCGGCACTCCGCTCAAATCCTGCTCCGCAGGACTTTAGATACGCTCGTGACGTCAGGTTGTGTAAAAACTCATGTTTGTATAAAAAATAAACCCTATACACCCCTTAAATCGAAAAGTAAGGTAAAAAATTCGCAAAATTTGGGGTTTTCACACAGTCTGACGTTATACGCAATCAGCTTCTGAACGGTTTCAAATACTTTATTCAAGCAGCTCCTTCCACAACTCAAGCGTCTCTTGTGCCTCCTGCTCATCTAATACCTCGATTGCAAAACCTGCATGGACAATGACATAGTCGCCGACTTTTGCATCTACTAACGAGAGGTCTACCTCACGGAATACCCCACCGAAATCAGCCTTTCCCCTTGTCCTTGCCCCTTCTTCTTTGCTAATCTCCACCACTTTCGCTGGTATTGCCAAACACATTTTTGAAGTTACTCTAATTTTACTTTCTTAATCCTGTGAAAGAATGATTTTTTAAATTTTTTAACAGTCTCAATAGACCAATTTATTAACTCATCTTGGATATCAATTGTTGCAATTGAAGAAACCCAGACAAAATTCATTTCCGGTTTTGGCGCA
>JASEFB010000293.1 GCA_030019325.1 archaeon
ATGTCTCTAACGCGCTTTTTATTTGTCGTGTAAAAAACCGTAACTCCTACAATATCAGGATTCTCTCTCGCAACTATTTCATATACCTCTTCATGCCGCAGCCTCAGCGACTTTGCATCAATTACCTTCACTTCTACTCCATCTTCTCTGAGAACCGCTGCTACATAAGCCAATTCTATGGGCAGGTAGCATGGAGCTTCTGCCAAAGATTCACTCTCAGAGAGTCCCGCTATTGTCCAGGGTGGCTCAATTAAGGTGCATTTCATAAAACCTTTTCTTAGAAAGAAAAGCTTTACCAAAAGAACATACTAATACTATTTTCCCTCCTTTTCTTTTCTTTCTTTTTCCTCCTCTTCCTTCTCCCCCTCTTTTCCTACAAATATCTTTCCAACGCCTTCAATTACGCCTTCAGCCATTTCTAAAGGTTTTTTAATTAAAGCCTCTACTATCCCTTCCTTTTTCTCCTCCTTCTTTTCTTTATTCTCCTCAGCCATTTTTTTCTCCCCCCTTTATCACTTAACTTCTATTCCGAATTCTTCCAATATCTTACCCATTCTCTTTCATACACTCTTTATTCTTTTTATTATTCCT
>JASEFB010000294.1 GCA_030019325.1 archaeon
TCTTCATCTTACCAACTCCCTGCCATATTTTTCTATAATTTGATATATTTATCCATGAAATCCTTTTGCTTTGGTGATACTCACAGGTGGAGATATAAGAAACTTTTGTATTTTGGAATAGAAAGAATATAATTAGTGATGAAATCCATAGACGAATTCAGGAATAAAATAATCCGTGGAGATGCAAGGTTTGTCCTAAAGGAAATACCTGACGGATCGGTTGATTGCATCTTGACATCACCGCCGTACTATGCCTTGCGGGATTACGGAGAGGACGCAACAGCTATCTGGAATGGCGATCCAATGTGTGAGCATGAGTGGATTCTGTTAGATGCACACTCTCCTCCTCTTTCCCTGAATAAAGATAGAATGTGGAAAGTCTGTACAAAATGCAATGCAACCAAAGGTCAGCTCGGCTTGGAGCCAACACCTGAGTTATACATAAACCATCTCATGCAAGTTTTCGCTGAAGTCAAACGTGTTCTAAAGAAGATGGGGACATGTTGGGTGAATATTGGAGATACATATTGTGGAGGAGGACATGGCGGTAATACCCTTTATAAAACTAAAAACGGCAAATTAGTTAAGT
>JASEFB010000295.1 GCA_030019325.1 archaeon
ATCATCGAGAAGGTAATACACGAGGCATTTAACGTTGCCCACGCAGAGGACGTCAAATTATAGTCATTCCGCCAACAAATTGCAAAAATTTAGCCTGAAGATTTTTTGAAAAAGAGGTGAAAATTTTTTAAGCCAGCCTTTGGCATAACCTGGGTTTTTGTAGAGGTTTGGAACATTCTCCTTTATAAAACCCTTCAAACTTTCAACCGATCCTATGAAGACTTCAGATATAAGCCTCTTCAAACTTTTCCATATAAACTCTATGGGATTCAGGTCAGGGGAATACGGAGGGAGGAAAACGAGGCGTATTCCCAGCTTTTCAGCCTCTTTACGTACATCCTCAGCCTTATGGCTGGGAAAATTGTCAATAATCATCACAATAGGTTTTTCTTTGTTATCTTCCATTATCATTCTCAGAACCTCTATTACGTTCTCTTTCTTGCTCCTTTCCTGAAAGCAAACCACGCTATTTCCATTAATGGCATAAAATCCAAAAGTATTGGCTCTTTTCTTCTGTCTTGTGGTTATTCTCCTTATTTTCAACTTCTTGAAAGACCACAGCATCACACTCTTCGTAGTCAATTGAG
>JASEFB010000296.1 GCA_030019325.1 archaeon
TCAAAGAAATCATAGACCTAAACAAGTTATTTGGTTGGAAGTATTCTGAAGTGGAAAACCCGATTCATCCGTTCAAGCTACCAAAACGAGATGCTATAACTGAACAGGATATACAAGATCTTCGCGAATGGACTCTTGTCTGGGAATCCGCCAGGATTTCCGTCGAAGATTCAGTCAAGGAATCAATCGGAGATTCAGCCGAGAAATCCATCGAAGATTCATTCAAATCAGTCGAGGATTCCGTCGAGAAATCGGTATGGAATTCCATCAGGAATTCAGTCAGAGTCAAGGTTTCAGTCAGAAATTCAGTCTGGAATTCAGTCAGAAATTCAGTCGGGGCTTATATCGGATTACTGTTCCCGAATATCCGAAGATGGAAATATGTGGAGCATGAAGACGGGGTATACCCGTTTGCCAGTGCCGTAAGGCTATGGAAACGGGGACTGGTACCATCGTTTGACGGAAAGACTTGGAGATTACATTCAGGTGAGAAGGGAGAGATTGTCTGGGAAAATAGGAGGCGAAAAGGAGTGCGCCGAGCAAAGTCTATAATATCCAGTTGGTGAAAATCCAACCTGAGGAA
>JASEFB010000028.1 GCA_030019325.1 archaeon
CCTTTCCTGTATAGAGAGAGACCTATTCGATGGGGTACAAAAGGGACTGAGTATGGCACCCTATACGTCTTTGAAGATCCTCTGCTCAAAGGTGAGGAAGAACAAGCGCTTCTCAGGAAAGTGGAGGCAAATAAACTGACGATAGATATGTTTGAGCAGAAATGCCGACTTGCAGGTGTCATATGTTTGGTCTCGGACATGGATAAAGAAGGAATCGCTATCTTCGACCTGTACAAGGGTAGAGAAGATGTGGAACAGGCGTTTGATGCGATGAAAAATGAATTGGAGTCTGATAAGACGTATTTGAGATCCGACGAGGCGGTAAGAGGGTATTTTCTGGCCACATTTCCTGCTATGCGGATATACTTCAAGATCTTGAAGAGTTTGAGAGAAAAGGGGCTCACAAACAAGATTTCTGTCGAGGAAGTACTATTTGAGCTTTCAAAGGTCACAAAAATTGTTGAAAAGAGTGGAAGAGAGTACTTCGCTAAGATTCCCAAGAGAGCAAAACGAATGTGTTCATTATTCCCTCAGGTTCTACCTATGGGTTAACTTGCGGAGTTACGGTTCTTCAATTAGTTATGAATCCAAATCAGGCACAACGCCAGATTTTTCTAAACGAAAAAGGTGGATTTTTGTTAATCTGCGAGATCAAATTGAATTAACTGTCAAATTCAGGTTGGTAATACCCTTTTACCACTTGTTTTGTTCATTTTTTTCATATCACCTCCTAATTTTTTGGGTATTTCTAAAGCGCCCCTCTTCGGCGCTTTCATCCGAGGGATGAACCTGAAATGAGCGGAATTATGTTAGCTCATAACAACTTAAAAGCTTATGGGTAGATTTCTCATGGAAACAAAAGATATTTATATAAGAAAGTTTTATTTGTGACTAAAGAAAAAGTACCTTTCTATTGGCGCTGATTCTCATTTAACGATTGTAAAGTGGAGCATTTTAATGAGGATGGGGAAGGTACGAAATAACGAAGACGAAGCTATCAATCCACGTTGATAATATGAAATAAGGAATTAGCCGGTTATATCCCAAACCTCAATATCGCAGCAATGCCACCTAAGGCATTGAGCCGCTTCCCCGGCTCGAACTCCGTGCTGAAGACTACTATCTCCCCTCGTTGCCGTTCCGCCTCCTCGAGCATGCGTTCGATCTCCTCCGCTTCCTCATTTTCCTCTCCGCGTGCCCTCATAAGTTTCTCATCACTGACCAGCAGCGTTTCTACCGCGCCATAGTCTATCGCTTTTCTCACTTCTCTCTTGCCATACGCCGCCTTACCACCTTCCTCTTTGCTTATCTCTTCCATTAACCTGTCTAAAAGCGTCACTTCTTTGGTGAGCCGCTCCTCCTTCTTCAGCCGTTCCACCGCGCCTCGTTTCAATACCTCTAAGAACCCTGAGACTCCGATTGAAGACGCTTGCTCTATTCTCGTTCGCTCCGCTAACTCCGCATCGTGCTCCTTCAGAAACGCAAAGAAATCATCTTTTATAAAGCCCGGACCCGCAATGATGAGTGCTTCCGCGTTCGTGGCTTGAAACGAATTTTTCACATGCTTCAGCAGGGCATTAAAAAAATCCTTCTTACTACCCTCCCCCATACCTTTCCCAGAACCATATCGTACTGAAAAGAGCTCATCCACGCCATACTGTCGCACGATACCCGCGATCGCCTCGCCTTCCTCTATCGTTACCACAAGCACATCAAGCGCTGCAACCGCTTTTTCCGCCTCTCGTATCCGTTTCAACTGATGGTCCTTCCATTCCTTCACAACAGAAAGCTGCACACCTGGTTCGATGTTAAAGGTATGGTAAGCGCCCAGTTCAGTCTCCGGCCCTTCCTCAATCATTCCCTTTATCCGTAGCCGACGCGAGAATTTATGAAATTCAACACCTTCAGTCCTTATGCCCAATCGTACCGGCTTTTTATCCGCCTTATCCGGTCGTACCTTATCCGTAGCCTCGTCCAGCCTTCTATACGTAACCGAATATACAAGGTCACCCGCTTCGATCACATGCTTGAGATGCCATAAGTCATCCAACGATTCGGGAACCAAAGAAATTTCACCGATACGTTTCTTTTCTCCGCTCTCCTTCTCCTTTGTCTTCAGCTTCCTTTTTACAACCTTCATCGACCTGTTCTCTAAAAAGAAAAGGGTACCAAAGAAAAAATTTCTTTACCGATGCCTTTCTCTTTAACAGGATGGAAACAACGATAACTCTCAAACCATTGATAGACGAACCGGCACTCGTAGTCGAGAATGAGCATAAAGCATTGGTGATTGCAGACCTCCATTTAGGTATCGAAGCGGAGTTCAGGGAAAAGGGCATCAATATCGGCAGTCAAACGGATAAATTGTTAGACCGAGCGATCAAGTGTGTAAAAGCGGCTGAGCCCGATGTGATCATCTTACTGGGCGATGTGAAACATACCGTACCGCAAATATTGTTTACGGATCGAAGAGAAGTACCCTTTTTCTTAGCCGAGCTGGCTGCGTATGCACCGGTATACCTGGTTAAGGGGAACCATGATGGCGACATAAACAGACTGCTACCAGAGGCGCCGGAACTGAAGCATGAAATATATATTCAAGGTACACAAGGGTTTCTGTTTGACCACGTTGGCTATACACACGGGCATGCATGGCCGTCGCACGAGTTGTTCTCTGCACCGTATATCTTGATTGGGCATAATCATCCGAGAATACGACTGGTCAGTTCAAGCTCGCAGTATAGAAGCATGAAACCGGTATGGATCCGTGCGCACTGCGATTATGAAGCCGTGAAGAAGCGCTATCCTGAGATTACGGTGAGCGAACGGGATGCTCCCCGGGTAATAATCATGCCGGCATTCAACGAACTCTGTGGTGGCGTTGCTTTTAATGCCACGAGAAAAGAGCTCCTGGGACCTATAGCCTCAAAGCTGCTCCGCTTAGAAACTATGGAAGTGTACTTATTGGACGGAACATATATAGGGAAAGTGGGTGATCTGGAGGAAAAATTATCGGTTGATAACAAACGGTGATCTTTATAACAAGCTGTGCTCATTGAAAACTAGTTATGATGCATAAGATAGAAGAGTTTTTTTCAGAAGGATAAATATGCTGAGTTGATGGGAATCAAACTGTTAGAAGTTTCTGACGGGAGAGCAAAAGCGATGCTCGAGGTAACTGAAAACCATCTTAATAGCGCGGGTACGGTGCACGGAGGTGTGATCTTCACCTTAGCAGATTTCGCGTTTGAAGTTGCATCAAATTCGTATGGTACGCTTGCAGTGGCAATAAATGCTCAGATTTCTTTTTTTAAAGCGGTAGCAGCCGGCGTTTTATATGCCGAAGCGAAGGAACTAGCACTCCATCCTAAACTTGCCAGTTACTCCATAGACGTAACCAATGAAACGGGTGAACTTATCGCGTCATTTCAAGGAATGGTGTATCGCAAAAAAGACATGCTGAAAATCGAGTAAAGTCTTTAAGAATTTTCTATCATGAATTTCAGTGGAGTATTCCGTATATTTACAGTTCACCCTTTCGAGATTCTTAACTTGTTAAAAAGGCGAGGACCTGAGTAAAAACGTAGTCTAGTTTTGCCTGATACGCGGCTTGTTATATTTTGCTTCCCCCAACATCCGCCTACAGATCTGTAAAACCAATCAACCTTAAAATCGGGATTTAATTCCGATAAAATCAAATCATTCTGGCAGAGCTAATTCTTTAATATGTGCTTCCCTCTTCTTCTTGAAATTGATGAGATAATCGATCTCATCCATCACTATCTCTTCACTAAAGTCCGCATTTCCCTTCTCCCTGATATACTCCATAACCTCTTTTGCATTCTCATTCCTCACAATAACGGTTGAAAATCCTTTCTCGCTCCCGACGCTACCAACCGAGGCATCACTTTGAACCGCAGTGAAGTCGGTGCAAAAATCACAGCCCTTCGCAACCAATCCCCGCTCTTCGAACTCCGCCATTTTTACCTTCCTCTTCTTCTCCCTGCCCTCGATGGTAATGTACATGCTCCCCTTGCTTATATCTGTCTTGAGTATCTTCTCGATCTCAATTTCCTTCTCTTCACGGAGGAATTTCATAAGATCCTCATAATGGAAATTTTCAGTGCAGAATAAACCCACCACGAGTTTTACCTTCTCCCGGAAAACGGGGAATTCCTCCTGCAGTTTTCTTATTCCTGAGATCATACAGGGCGTTCCAACAACACCAACCCCCTTCTTGGTGAACCGTACAGCCTCCTTCAACGCTGGAAGAATACCCGCAAATACATATTTCGTCCCCCCCAAGGTCCCAATTCCAAATTGTTTTGGGTCTCGCACGTGGAAAATGCTCGTTTGCCATTTCTCACTCCGATCAACAAATAAACCCTGGTCAATCATTCCCATGTCTATCGCAGAAGCAATGATTTCGGTTGCCATCGCACCATCCTGCCCCGTGAACCGCTTTGACCTCGCAGCAACGATTTCTATATAGTCCCCTAAACCACCCGGGGGCTCGTAAATAAAGCGCGGACACACCCGCACACAGGCGCCACAGTCCAGGCATCGCTCTTCATAATCAGGGAAGCCCACTCTATCCTCTTCGGTTACAATTAACCCACTCGGGCATATAGAGACGCAGGTCAAACACCGGCTGCAGAGCTCTGTATCTAT
The DNA here is from genome assembly GCA_030019325.1 of archaeon. Classification (GTDB taxonomy): domain Archaea; phylum Halobacteriota; class Syntropharchaeia; order Alkanophagales; family Methanospirareceae; genus ANME-1-THS. The sequence goes on from JASEFB010000028.1 coordinate 4,672, forward strand.
AACTACCGCCTTGAGATTTTCAAAATACAATTTATCCTTTAACTTCTTCTCTGGGACTTCTACTTCCCATTTAGATTCCCCTTTTTCCGCTTCTGATTCTGACCCAGTTGCCATCTTCATTCCCTCCTCACAAGCCTCAATATCTGCATCGAGCATTCCTTAACACATAAGCCACAACCGGTGCACTTCTCAGAATCTATTTCCATCTTGACTATCAGCTTCTCCTCATCTTTTAGCGAAGAAACCGCTCCACTCTCGCACACCTTCGTGCAAACCTTGCATGCGATACAGCTCCCTCGGTCCACACACACGCTCACCATCGGAACCCCTTCTGATGGCTCAATCTCAACAATAAGCTCATCTACCTCCTTCGTCCGCTTCAACGTGAGATCCTCTTTGTCTATTACATAGTCCACAACGACCTTATCCTCTCGAATGATCGCCGGCGGTTCTACCATATCCTCGGTCATTGCAACCATCTCATCCATCGTCCTGAACGCAATGTCATGAATCTTCGTTGTCTTTAACGCGCCACCGGGACAGGTATCAACACAGAAATGACAGTAAATGCACTTACCGTGATCCACGGTGGGGTAGTACCTGCCACTTGGTGCTTCCTTCATCCAGATCGCATTCGCCGGACAGACAAACGAGCATTGGAAACAACTGATGCACCGTTCTGGGTCAAAGAGCATAAAGCCACGGAAACACTCGGGCTGGCGCTTCCGCTCCCGTGGGTAATGTGTCGTTATGTTCAATGGCAATACTACTTCCTTCGCTGCTGTTGACAGCGCTGCTACGTGAGTTTTTAGCTTGTCTGCTACCGTATAGTCCGGTGTTGCTACTTTCTTCATAGTACCACCCCTATTACAATTGACCATACCAACGCGATTAATGCTAAGATAAGCATTGCACCCCATCCAATTCGCAAACCCTGGTCGAGCCTATACCGAGGATACACGCCACGAAGGTTCACCATGACCAGCAGAATTATGAGGGTTTTTATCACGAACCAAATACCGTAGGATAACTCGCCCAAATAGGGAATAACAGGGCCACTGCCACCACCGAGGAACAACATCGTCATGATCGCACTGAGCACGTACATCTTCTCATACGCCATCACGTACGCAAGTCCGAACGCAATACCTGAATACTCGATAAACGGCCCGAAGGCTAATTCCTGATCTGCCTCTGGGATCTCGAACGGCAGCCGCGCGGTAGCCATCACGGTGGCAATGAAGAAGGTGAGCGCAGCAAGCGGGTTGAGAACGATTCCCCAATGCAACCACGAGCCTTGGTTGGCGACAGTTATTACCTCTGCGGTGTTTGAAGTCCCGTACAGGACGATCATCGCCAGTATCACAATAATAAACGGAATCTCATAGGCGAAATACATGAACGCCTCTCGTACCGTACCAATGAACGCGAACCGGTTATTCGAAGACCAGCCAACACCCATGATGAACACCGGCATCAAACTGATCAATCCCACCATTATTTGCAGCGCGTACGGTGTTTCAATGGGTACAAGAGGATGATCGATGGCTCCTGCATTGATAAACAGGAGCGGAAGAAGCACGGGCAGGAAATACAGGAACGGGAACTGTAAGAAATACAGTCTATGCGCATCCTTATGGATGATCACCTCCTGACAGAGAAATCTGAGCGAATCTGCAAGCAACTGGATGCTTCCTCTCGTGCGTGGCGCTATTTCACGCGGGCCAACCCGCCACTGCATCCGCCCGACCAATTTCCGTTCCAGCCAGGGTAAAATGAGCAACATAGTGCCCAGCGTCGCGAACCCGGGAATGATCAGTAACACCCACATTGGCTTCCACAGGACAAATCCAATGAGCAGCCGAATGATCGGCACATCGAATAGGGGAATGATACTCAGCAAGAACGTAACGATACTCCCGATTACCGGTATCTTGAGCAAGAATTCGTAGATGACGTACAGTAAAGGAATGTTCACCTGGTTGTTCAGTATTGTGCTTACAAGACCAGTTATATCAATCATTTCTCCTCACCTCACCTACCTATCAGCCTCCGGTGGGAAGTATCCAAAGCTTCCATAAACCGCCCAGAAGTCCGCATAGCGTTCACCCTTGACCGCTTCCATAAAGCCGCGTAAGTTCATCCAGCAGGGGCTTATTACCCGCACACGATACGGAACATTCGATTCACCATCGCTGATAAGGGTAAAGAGCGTCGTACCACGCGCCGCCTCGGTAATCGTCGTCCATTCACCTTTCGGCAGTACGAGGTTTCCGTACACTCTAAAGAAATTGCCCTTGATATCGCTCGCCGCCTCTTTGTACTCGCCGAGGATATCGTCACTCAAAATCGGACCTTGTATCCCTTTCACGGCATCCACCGCCTGCTTCACGATCTTTACGCTCTCCTTTATCTCCGCCAACCTGCCGAGGAACCGTCCCAGACAATCGCCATCATCGCCCGTCGTTACTTCAAAGTCAACCTTATCATACGCATCGTATGGTGCTATCTTCCGGACATCGTAATTCACCCCGGATGCTCGCAGGAACGGCCCTACCATGCCGCAGCGGATCGCATCCTCCTTTGTCAGCACCCCTACTCCTTTTGCTCGTGCGACCGTCACCGGATTGTACACAAAGATACTCTCAAACTTCTTCATCCGTCTGTTCAGCGCAAAGGTCATGTTATCGATCAATTCGAGCACAGTATCTGGAATGTCACGCCGTAGCCCACCGGGAACGATGAACGAAGGCCCGCTTCGTGATCCTGAAATTTGCATCAAAGCCTCAATGATCATCTCCCTGATTGCCATGCAGTACATGAATCCGGTAGTATGCCCGAAGAACAGCGAGAAAATTCCCGAGTCGTAGTAGAACGCCTCTATCCGGGAGAGTTCAGCCATGATCGTTCGTAAATATTGCGCTCGTTCGGGAACTTCAACGCTCAGCGCGTTCTCTATCGCTCGAACGTATGCGAGGTTCATGTTCGCTGGATCATTGATTGCCAGCCGCTCAAATAACGGAATATTCTGGATGTACAGCTTATTCTCCGCAAGCTTCTCCATTGATCGGTGGACGAATCCCGGCTCAGGAATGGCATCCACGATCCGGTCACCCTTCACTCTGAACGTCACCCGGAGATGCCCACTTCCCGCATGGTGCGGGCCGATGGGAACGATAATCTCGTCACTATCATACGCTTTCTCAATGAATTCTTCCCAGATCGGGACATACAGATCCTTTGGCGGCTCGATGGGGACCATAAACTCAGGCTCTACACCTTCTTCAAAGGCATATCGCTCCTCAGGAATCTTGAATTCTTTCCTCAACGGGAGATCCGGGGTATCAGGGGCAAGGAGGAACTTCTTCCCCATCCAATCGTTGCCCTCAAACAACACCCCAAAGAACTCATGCATTTCACGCTCAGAATAATTCGCACTCTCCCATACGGACATTAAGCTCTGGAGCTTCGGGTCTTTTATCCCGATCTCCGTGAAAATGGTTACAAGAACCGGCATTAACTCCTCAACGCTGTAGCTCGCCGCCATATACTCCACGATGAACTTCCGTTCATGTGGTACCTGGATCACGTTCACGCTCTTCACATGGTCAAACTGCATCTCTTTGAGCTTTTGTGCTACAACCTTCAAGTTTCCAGGCGTTGTTTTAATAGCAATTCGATTCACACCGGTAATCGTCATGGATTCATAAAGACCTATAAGTTCTTTCTTGAGCTTATCCTCCAACTCCTTCCCGAAATCCCAATCCACCTCTCGTTTAATATCCACTTTAATTTCAGGTGTGGGAGCAAAGAGCTTTGGCGATGTGGGCACCATTCTTTCTTCCAACTGCTCTTCGAACGGCAACTCCACCTTCTTAAAGTCGATCGTGGTCTTGTCCACGCCCATTATCTTATCTTGAAGTGCTCTCACACCCCGTAAAAGACCTTCAGGGGTTATCGGACAGCCAGGAACAAAGAAATCGACCGGAACGATATCAGAGGGATGCGTTATGTTATAACTATTCCAGAATATCCCGCCTCGTTCTCCACATGCACCTATCACGTTCACGAACTTCGGGTCCGGCATCTGGCCGTACACGAATTGTAACGCCCGCGCCATCTTCCTTGTTATCGTCCCCTCAATTATGATAAAATTCGACTGCCGTGCAATGCCAAGGTTCAAAGTCCCCAACCGTTCACCATCATAGCCACAAGCAAACGCATGAGCCAGCTCAACGCCACAGCACGAGGTAATGAAATGGCAAGGCCACAAACTCCACTTCGCAGCCCATTTCTTAAATGGTGCAAGGGGTCCCGACTCGAGGAAGTCTATATGCGCATTTGGATTTTCCATTTTTGTTTTCACCTCATCTCTCTATATATTTACAGTTATTATTTTTCTATTAGCTTCTCGCCTCCGCCATTTCAAGCGTTATCTTATAGCCCACATAAACCGCGGGCAGCAGGAGTAAGAGCGAAAGCAGCAAGAGTATCGTAAAGCTTCCACTCGGATATGCTGAGAACAGAAGTAGTATGACAATGATAGGCTCAGCCGCCATGAACAGGAACATATATCCAAAATACTGCATAGGTAGCGTGTATTTTGGGAATTTCATCGGCGGGTTTCCCGCTTCCCACCGCATCGTTTTTATCTCGGTTAGGTTGTACCTCGGCAATATTTTGACGAGCAAGAGTAGAACCCCATCTACCAGCACGCAAACAAGGATCAGGACACCGATTATCAACGCATTTTCTATCATTTTTCGTCTTCCTCCTCTATCATATCGCAATACTTAGAGCTTGAGCAATGACCTCCATACCTCTAAAGAACCAATCTGGCAGGAACGTAATTAAGGTTATTATTACCACGGCGACGCAAATGAAGTTTGTAAGATTCGCTTTCCAGCCAACGCCGAGTTCCCGTGCGAGCCGTAAATAATACGGAATGGAGATTGCGGAATTTAAGACCATGAGCGCAACCAGCCAGATATACTCGGCTTTGACCAGCGAGAAGAGAATGAAGAGCTTGCCCCAGAATCCCATGAGCGGAGGGAGACCGATGAAAGAGAACGCAAGCAGGTACATCGTGGGTGAAAAAGCCCCCTCCCCCTTTATCGCATTGAAAAAACCAATTTTACCCATCGCATTTGCAAACAACATGAGCAATGCTCCGGTCAATGCGAAATAGAAGAATTCAGGCTTGATAATCACCACGGCGCATGCTAACACATACCCCATGTTCGCGACGGTGGAATAAGCAAGAATTCGTGCGTGCTCTTTTGAGGTCAATGCTCCTATATTTCCCGTAAACATGGATATCGCTGCAAGCACCGCAGTGAAAAGGGTTATTGAAACGGTCAGCGAGTTAGAAGTGCTGATCAGTATGCGCAAAGCGATGATAAAAGGCACTATTTTCGCGAGCGAGGCGATGATGGACATCGGGATAGGATCTGCACTCGTGAAAACATCCGGAACCCATTCGTGCAACGGTGCTACGCCTACCTCGATGCTCAATCCTAATACAAGCATCACGTAGCCGAGTATGTAAAGAAGGCCGTTAAACGCGTTTTTTGTATAGGCTAAGGTAATAGCACCGATTAAAAACAGAACGGTGGCCAAAACCATAAAGGTAATATATTTGATACCAACCTCTACGTTCGCTCCCCCCTCCCTCACCATAACCAAAATATACGTTGGCACGGAAACGAGGACAAACGCTGCCAGAATCATAGCGAGGTTCTGTGTAGTAAAGATGTACAGGGTTACCAGAACCATCAACCCCACCAATCCATAGTCCACACCTTGAATCACGCTCTTTATCACTTTAAGCGAGGCCAAGTTGATGATACCTATTGCAAAAACAAATGCGGTATAATAGATGAGATGGGGGGCTGAAAGCGTAATGGACGAGGATGCAAGTATAATCGCAACGATCGCCCCATAGAATCCCAAATCGCGGTATTTGAAGGAAAAAATGGAGCACAGCGTCAAAATTAGTAAAGCCCCAACCATAATCAGCATGGGCAATTCCATTATAACCACGCTCCTACCACAGCTATTATAAGAATAAACATTACAAGACCGAGAACGATGTTGACATACCTGCTAAGGTACCCCGTTTGAATACTCCTGATCCCTCTTGAAATCCCACCGAATAAACCAGGTACCACCATTGTATTAAACAATCCATCAATCCCCCGGTTTCCATAGTCCTGAACGAGGTGAGAGACAAAAAAGCCTATCTTCGGCATAATATAATCATTAACAAACGGCAGATACATCCGGTCGCTGAAGAACGTGCCGAGCTTGGTAAGGGCGCTTATCTGTGGTTTGTAAAGCGCAAAGATATAAGCAAGGAACGCCAAGATACCAACGGTAAAAGAAAGGGTGATCGTACCGTGCTTTACAAGTGCTCCCGCGGCCACAAATTCATGGGTCTCTTCACTCGTGAAAATGAGGTAGAGCAAGAGAAAGAGTACCGAGACCATCAATGCATAACCCAATTTCATTAAGCCTCCACCTTCTGTATGCTCGTGATGCGGTTTCTCTCCTTTTATGAAGTTCAAGGTGAGGAATTTCGCCATAATCCCTGAATAAACCACAGAGGTGAGGACGAGAAGGATAAGGGGTAGAAAGCCGACTTCATGAAATAAGTGTTCCATAACTTCGTCCATTGCTGATTTTACCCAGTAAGCGGTAAGAGGTGGTATTCCTACAAGGAAGGTAGTAGCGACGATGGTAACGATAAAGGGAGTCATCATCTTCTTCCCGAACTCGAGACCACCGCTTAAGAACCGGCTGTGCGTAGCATGGATTAAATGACCACTGACGAGGAATAAACTCGCTTTTGCAAATGCATGTACCGCCATATACCAGAACGCAACGAGCACGGCGAGATGCCCAGCCCAGAACGAAGCGGCTGCCGAAGCGAACATCAGACCAATACTTGACATCGTGGATGCCGCCAGCAGAACCTTTCTTTCAAGCATCCCTGATCCTGCGAGCGCTCCATACAATCCTGATAAAAGTCCAATGAAGAGAACAAGCAAATAAATATACTCGAGCCCATGCACACCATGCAACGTCCAGGGCTCGATGTACCATGTAAGTTTAATAAACACAAAAGCACCAGCCGCTACCATGGTCGCACTGTGTAAGAGCGCACTCACGGTTGTAGGACCGGTCATCGCAGTCATGAGCCACTCGCTGAAAGGAACCTGAGCAGACTTTGTGAACAGACCCATGAGTAAGCAAAGGAACAGAATTATCGTTCCTGCAGCGCCAATCGTTTCAAAGAGCGTGCCCCACTCGATCTCCGATATGTTGAGAGTAGGTGACAATACCCAAATTGCAGCAACTGCTAAAAACATAGGGACATCGCCAAATCGTATCGTTGAGATCGCACGCCACCCGCCAAAGCTCGGCGGCCAGCTCAGTTCAAGCGGTCCGACCTTCCTTCCTTCTTTACCTACATAGGTAATATTATCATCATCCCGGAACCAGTGCCCGATTAACCCCCATGAAGCCGCGCCCAGTCCCTCCCAACCGACGAAGAGCAGGAATAAGTTATCGCTATACACAACGACGAGCATGGATGCGGTGAAGAGGTTGAAGAAGAACCAATACCAGCTCGGTCTGTAATCCCCCTTCATGTAGTCCAAACCGTAAACAGCGATGAAAAATGCTATAACTGCGGTTATAACGCCCATGTACCTGCTCAAATAGTCAGTAATGAGGACGATGTTTATTCCGAATTCGGGAATCCAGGCGTAAGTATATTGCTGGTTCTCGGGTAAAACGAAGAAGACATAAAGGCTCATCACGACCGAAACGAAGATACCGAAGACAGAAAGATAGGGTAGTTTCTCAGTCCATTCCTTACTCTTGTATGCGAGCACAATGGGAATACTGCTAACAACCGGCGCAAGGAACAGTAACAAAAAAACAAGCCACTCGTTCATGGCGCTACACCTCCCATACCCATTAACGGCCAAATGACCGATTTAAGCCCGGGAATCAACGCTGTTGAGAGCGGCGGTAAGAGCAGTAACACGGAGATAATACCGATAATAAAGAGTGGAACATACAGATATCTACTTATCTCAAGCCTTTTCGTATCCTTCGGCTTACCATAGAATACTTTCCGTATTGTATAGAACCCATACCAAACTGAGAGAATGAACATTAATATCACAGCCAGAATAATTGGTAAACTCCCAGTCCAACCAAGGGAATAGGAAGAATCAGGTTTGAGGAAAGTGTCGACAACACCTCTCAATATGAAAAATTCACCCAACATGCCAACCGTCAAGATTCCGCCGAGATTCAGAAATCCGACCACCGCAGCATTTGAAATCGCCGGTATGGAATCGTGCAATCCGCCCATCTGCCGAACATCACGGAGACCATGGTGAACCGCTATAATCCCTCCAGCACTCGAGAACAAGATTGACTTACCAAAAGCGTGGGACATGTACTGGATAACCAGGCCGATAAACCCAAAAGGACCAAGGCAGAGTGCTACCAGCATATATCCCATCTGCGATACCGTAGAATACGCTAACAGTCGTTTGAAATCAGTTTGCTTGAAGACCGAAAAACCGGCATAAATGCTTGAGAATAACGCATACGCAAGTATGTAGTTTCGGTAAGACACAATAAAGGAATAATCTATAAGTGCAATCCTCAGCAAAACATATCCTGCCAGACCCACGGTTAATGGGCTCAGCAGTGCACTCAACGGTGTAGGAGCTTCTGCATGCGCCCACGGAAGCCATACGTGAGGTCCTAAGACAGGAAGTTCTATCACCATACCGACGAAGATAAAGGGCCATGCATACTTCCCAACCGTAGCTATGTATTTGAGGGCGAGCGTGTCATTATTAATACCGATTATGAGGAAGCCTGCCAGCGTGAGAACTCCTGCTATTAAACTCCAAATCAGGTATAATTGACCCACCCACCTCCTGTTACCATATCCATAGAAGTAGATGAGGAGGAACGCAGTTATCAGCGCGATCTCGAGGAAGATATACAGGAGGATGAGATTGCCACTGTAAACGAGCCACAACATCGAAGCAGCATAGAGGTCGTACAAGAAGATGTATTTCCTGAACTCGCCATCAACACTGAGCTCCATCTCCTCAAATCGGTGCTCCATGTAGGGTAGAGCGAAAAGGGCGACCATTGCGGAGACAATACAGATGGTAAGTCCAAACGCGTGGGATATAAAGTCCGCAGTGAGATAAATCTCGCCTATTGGTGGAGAAAAGGTCGTTAAATGGATCTCAGCGCAACCATAGAAGATACAATAGAGTATGGAAAAGAAAGGCAGCATGAAGAACAACGTGGTGAGGTACGTTGCTGCCTTGGGTCTCAAAAGCGGTGCTAAACATGCTGCAAGTAAAGGCAAAATCAGGAAGTAGAGCATAATCATACTCTATCACCTCCTATCGTAATGGCACGTGTGTGAATATCCCTTTTCTGCCTGTCAAGGATGACAATCGCTGAAATCAAGATTAAAAGTTCACCGCTGCTCGCGAAAATCGTGATGAGTGCGATACCAAATGCGGCATTCGCAAGGTGCGCAACAGAGAAGAGTGGAATCAAAGCCATAAACACCGCACCAAACATCATCTCCAGCGATATAAGAAGCCTGATCACATCTTTGCTCGACATCGCTGCAAGGTATCCAACGAGTAAGATCGCAAAAGACGCAGCATAGATCACCGACACACTCATTATATCTATTGTTGCCATTCAACTCCTCCCTCCTATCCCTATCTTTAAAACGGATAACAGCAAGAGTACAACGAGCGATATGAGGAATAAAACGATTAACAGGTATTCGGTAATGGGTAGGAAATTCATCAGTTCAAATTCAATCTCGCTGGGAGAGACAGGTTGAGGAGTAAAGATAGTGTAACTGTAAATGGAGAAGCCGATGATAAAAGCGGTTATAGCCACCGGCACTACCCAAAACCGAGAAACTTGCCGTACGGGCTCAGATCTATACGTTGCCGCAAGTGCCACGGTTACTATACCAATCGCACCTACAAAAATAAACACGATTAAAACGAAAACAGGCTGGAGATTAAAGAGAGCGTAAACGGCTGCAACAAAGATCAAGGTCACAGACATGAAGAGCGAGGAGTAAAAATTATCTTTGCTCACCAAAACCCCTAAGGAGAATAAGATGGCGACACCTGCGAGAGCTAAAAGCAACAGCACATCCCCACTCATGGAATGAAAATTTCGACTCCTTCTTTAAAAAACTTTCGTTTTTTTTCGATTGGGGCACCGCTTTTCGTGCCTTTTGTGAAGTATGTGACACTAATGCCCCAACTATGGATTCTTTTAAAGGTACATATTTTCTTAGCTTAATTAGCTTTTTTCCTTTATTTCACGAATGGTGCTGTCATATCAAATATTTTGGAAGGGAAACTTTTTTGACTCTAATTTTAATGGCTATAATAAGTCTTAAATACTACCGCAAAAAATACTAATGTTTTATATACTATGACGGATTAAGATGTAATAATGACAACACACATCATCGTCATGGATTGCGCAGACGACACGGAGAAGAAGCGGGTGCGGTATGTTATAGACAAATGGGAAGCTGAGAGAAAAGGGAAGGTATCGGAGGTGAAAGCGATAGTTGTAAAGGCGGATTTGGATGAAGGTGAAGTAAGCGATTTTCTTGAGGAATTGTATTCCAAGATAAGTGCGGGAAGAGTAGAGATATACAAAGCGGAGATAGAAAAGGTAGAACCAGAAAAGAGCATTGAAATTTTAAAAGTAGCATTTAAGGATGATATAAAGTCTGTTGAGAAGCTTATAAGTTTCATTTTCAGCAAGAAGAACACCATTCTCCGCGAGCACAGGTATCTCAGTGACACTTTTTCTGAGATGGAATACGGGGTATACTCGAGGAAAGGAAAAGGAGGGGTTAGTGTAAAGGTCGTTTTAAGAGAAGAAGGAGGCGAAACAACGGCTGATATTCAGTTAGAAGGTATAGAAGATGCGTCGAAATCGTTGAAAGAGGAATTAATTGGGGATTTCTCTTACTTCAATGTGAAATTGGAGGGAGAATAATGGTGGTGTACAAGTTTACCGCGGAGCACGCAGAGAACACAGAGAGTCAGGATAATCATTTAGGCAGTAGCTACAATCCAGCTTCATCTCTCGATAGATCACTGGCAAGGGTTCCTGTTGTAAGTCTCTCTTTTTACGTCATCTCTGCACTCTCCGCGACCTCGGCGGTAAACGTTAATGATAATTTCTGAAATAACAAAAGTTAAAAAATCGAAAGTTTTAAATACTGCCATACATAATACAATAGTATGTATGGCGTGGTGAGGGTATGAAGATGGGGCTGGGAATTGAAGATTTGGAAAGGTTAAATAAGTTGCCGAGGGAGATTTCAAAGCCAGATATGGATTTGGAGCAGTTGAAAAGGCTGCCAGAATACAGACGGAGGCAGTGGTGGGATGAGATTTTGAGAATAGAGGGGGAATATTACGGGAAATATTACCTTGAGGGCAAGACAAACGAGTATTTGGAAGCGAATATAGTAATGGCAAAGTTGAAGTTAGTGGTCTCATTTTTGGATAATGGAGAGCGAAGTCCTGAGCATTTGTTTAAGGAAGATGAGATGACGTTTTTGCGAGGATTTGAAGAACTCGCGGTAATAGGGCGGCTTTCTGTTGATGAGCTTGTGGACTACTTCAAAAGGGTAAAAGGGAAAGAGCGAGGATTAGTGAAAATAGCATTTGATGCTGTTAACAGGGGTTACAACGTTATGGATGAGATTGTAAGAAGAAGTGACATTCCGGGAGATTTGGCAAATGCATTTAAACGAGTCTATGGTGAGCGGGTGAAAAAGATGGAGGAGACTGCGAGGAAATACATCGAGAAGTATGGGCTTCCGGCAGTTGAAGAGGATATAAGTTCGATTTTGGAGGAGTCGGAGAAGGAGAGAAAGAGGATAATAGAAAGTATCAATCGAAGCCTTTCGAACTTAGAGGAGCGACTGAAAGAAGGAGAAGAGGTAAAAGAGGAAAAAGAGCGGTTAGAAGAAACGCTGAGGGGTTTAGAGCGAGAAGTTGTATCAAAAGAAACGGAAAAAGAAGCTGTGACCTCTAAGCTCAGAGAATTTGAAGCTGGTAAAAGAGAAGCCTGGGCGAGGTATGAAAAACTCAGGAATGAGTGGTCGGAGAGCATAGAGGAGATCGAACGCAGAAGAAGGGCTCTGGATGCTCAGGAGAGGGAGTTGAAAGAAGCGGCGGAAAGGCAAGGGGCGGAATTGAAAGAAGCGGCGAAGAGAGCTTTTGAAGACGAACTGAGAAGCATTAACATGCTAAGAGAAGAACTGACGAAGAAGAAAGAGGAATTAAAAGTCGAACGAGAGGGGTTGGAATATGCGAGAAAAGAAGTGGAAGAGCGGCTGGAAAAAATCAGGGCTATTTTAGAGGGTGGCGAGGTGAAGAGATTTGTAACGAGCGATGTTGCGAAGATTCAGGAGATGAACTATATCGGAAGATTTGACATCAAGATGAACGAACTTCCGAGAGCGATATACGACCCGATAGAGAGGAAAGAGCGGAAGATAAACAGGTGGAGTTACCGTTACAAGTTTGACGATATGGATAAGATTTTGAACACGTTGAAGATTGATTATGACGAGGTAACGGGAACGTTGCCTTTGAATCTGCGGTCGAGATTCGAGGTTGCGGAGAAGAGGTATAAGCTTTTTGGTAAGGAAGAGACGAGAGTAATAATAGAAGCTTCGGTGCTGGGGCATTTGCTGGATTATGGTGAGAACGGATTTGATACGAGGAGTGTGACGTTGTCAGAGTTGCTTTCAGTGCTGACGAGGTATATTGACAGTGCGGAGTTTGGTAATTATTTCCACGTGCTGGGGATCGCATCAGTAACGGGATTCGATACGAAGGTGCTTGAGCAGATCAATTCAAATGAGTTCCATCAGAATTTCGTGAGCAGGTATGTTTCGCTATGTTTGGTGGATCTGGAGACTGGCGAGGTAATCTACAATGAATCAGATGAGCGAATACAGGCGTATATTGATTTGTTCAAGCCGATGTTCGATGCGGAGAAAGTGAAGGCGATAAAGGAGTATGTGGTTGGGAGATTGGAACTCAAGGATTTTGCAGTGCTTGACAGAGTGGTGGAGGAAGCGACAGAGGGTGGAGAGGAAGGAAAAAGGCTTGCGAAGAAGGTGTTTTACGACCTCGAGAAGGAAGGAATGGGTGAGGTGATGTATGATAAGGAGTTTGGGCTTGTCATTGAAAAATGAAAAACCACGAGATTTCACAAGATTAGCACAAGAAGATAAAGTTAGGATTCATGATGCAGGATGCAGGATACAGGTTTGGCTTGTACCATGCATCTTTTCATTTTCTCGTGAAATAAACCCTTTCAGGGGTTTCGGGGACGTGGGCAGAGCCCACGATGTGTAATCTTGTGGTTACAAATACAAGAAAAATAGGAGGTGATGTGAAAAAATGGGATTGTTGGAAAGTTTGAAGGAAACACTTGGGTTTGGAGCAAAGGTTCCGAGGGTTGAGGAAGTGCAGAAGGAGCGGATGCGGTTGAGCATGAAGGAGGAGCAGGCGATACCAGAGTTAAGGAAATTGAAGGACAAGTGGAAGAAGTTGTATGAGGAGGGTAAGGAGAAGGACAGGTATGAACGAAGGGCTTTGCTCAGGCAGATGAACCGGATAGAGGGTGAGATAGCAGCGAAGGATCTGGAACTCGCAAAGGTAGACCTGGGCATTCGTGCATTGGACAAGATGAATTCGATTCTGTCGAAGGGAAAAGAGATATTCAAAGGCGAGTTCTGGCATAAGATCGAAGGGACGCTGACATCGGAAAAATTGATGGACATCATGGTGGAGGAGAACTTCAATGAGAAGCAGGTGTTAAAGCGGCTTGGTGAAGTGGCGAAGATAAGTGATAAGCACGTTCTGGATGCGATAGACCAGTTGCCGGATGAGGAAATAGAAGCGGTCTGGGGTAAGGAGATAGAGACGAAGGAGCTTGATGAGATACTCGACCGGAAGATAGAGGAGAAGAAGCGGAGTCTTGAGATAGAGAGGGTTTGAATTTAAAGCCTCTTTGTCTCTTTTTATTTTTTTGGGGAGGTTAGCAAAGAAGTTTTGTGAAGGGATGAAAAAGTATGAGTTAAAGATGAAATGATGAAAAAAACGATTGAAGGAAAAACTGCTGAAGAATGGTTTGATTTGGCTTACAGAGCAGAAGACCCAGAAAAGAAAGTGGAATATTATACAAAATGCCTAGAATTAGACCCAAAGCATGCATATGCATGGTACAACAAAGTACTTGCCCTTGAGAAGTTAGAAAGATACGAGGAAGCGATAGAATGCTATGATAAGGCTCTGGAGATTGACCCAAAGTATGCGTTTGTATGGAAGAACAAAGGACTTGCCCTTGAGAAGTTAGAAAGATACGAAGAAGCGATAGAATGCTATGATAAGGCTCTGGATATTGACCCAAAGTATGCGTATGCATGGAAGAACAAAGGAATTGCCCTTGGGAAGTTAGAAAGATACGAAGAAGCGATAGAATGCTATGATAAGGCTCTGGATATTGACCCAAAGTATGAAAATGCAAAGAAAAACAAAAAATGGGCGGAAGAGAAATTAAGGGAGCAAAAAGATAAAGAGAAAAGAAGAATAGAAGGAAAAAGAGCAAGAGAATGGTTCAAGTTGGCATTTGAGGCGAAAGACCCAGAGAAGGAAATAGAGTATTATTCAAAATGCTTGGAATTAGACCCAAAGAATGCGGTTGCATGGAACAACAAAGGAATTGCCCTTTATGATTTAGAAAGATACAAAGAAGCGATAGAATGCTATGATAAGACTCTGGATATTGACCCAAAGGATGCGGATGCATGGAACAACAAAGGAATTGCCCTTGGGAAGTTAGAAAGATACGGAGAAGCGATAGAATGCTATGATAAGGCTCTGGATATTGCCCCAAGGAGTGCGTATGCATGGTACGAAAAAGGAATTGCCCTTGGGAAGTTAGAAAGATACGAAGAAGCGATAAGATGCTACGATAAGGCTCTGGATATTGACCCAAAGTATGCGGATGCATGGAACAACAAAGGAATTGCCCTTGGGAAGTTAGAAAGATACGAAGAAGCGATACGATGCTACGATAAGGCTCTGGATATTGTCCCAAAGGATGCGGATGCATGGAACAACAAAGGATATGCCCTTGATAAGTTAGGAAGATACGAGGAAGCGATAGAATGCTATGATAATGCTCTGGATATTGACCCAAAGAATGCGTATGCATGGGGCAACAAAGGAAATGCCCTTAGGAAGTTAGAAAGATACGAAGATGCGATACGATGCTATGATAAGGCTCTGGATATTGACCCAAAGTATGCGTATGCATGGAGCATCAAAGGACGTTCCCTTTATGATTTAGAAAGATACGAAGAAGCGATACGATGCTATGATAAGGCTCTGGATATTGTCCCAAAGTATGCGGATGCATGGTACAACAAAGGAATTGCCCTTGATGATTTAGAAGGATACGAAGAAGCGATAGAATGCTATGATAATGCTCTGGATATTGACCCAAAGGATGCGTATGCATGGCGCATCAAAGGAAGTGCCCTTAGGAAGTTAGAAAGATACGAAGAAGCGATAGAATGCTATGATAAGGCTCTGGATATTGACCCAAAGTATG
>JASEFB010000002.1:0-31812 GCA_030019325.1 archaeon
GCGTTTAACATCATCAATGACTTCAAGGAGAGCCTGGACATGAAATATCACAAAATGACCACAGGCACGATCGTAAGGAAGTTCATTGATAGACCAGCTACAATAAAGACGACAGCAGATGAGATTGTTGTTAAGTTTGACTATTTTAGGGAACAGGATGCACTAAAGGATTATTGCGAGAAGATAAATCAGCTAAATCTGGAAATATCATGGTTCAAGGATAAAGTTCTGAGGTTTGAATTCGAGGGGGAGGAGGAGTTCAAAGAGCGGAAATCTTTTTTGTCCGCAGGATAAATGGATGCAACAATTGATGGTATTCATTGATAAGGAGACTTATTTCAAACATTGAAAATATATAATTTTTATCCCACTTTCCAAGCGACAAAACCATGTGAACCATCTATATCAGCCTCAAAAAACCGCTCATATCGCTCATCCATTTCTCGATGTCTATTGGCTCTTCAAGTTTCTCTATAAGTTCAAAGAAAGGTTTTAGGTGATCCGGTATTTCAATCCTCTGTCTTGCGGGTACCCCCTCTTCTTCAATGATAAAGATACCTCTCCTGCTTACCCTCAGCATTTCAGCTAACGATCTCTCTCTATCTATGAACCAGAGGAAAGCGAGGCAGCTCATCGCATAATCGAAAGTATTATCTTTGAATGGCAGGTGCTCAACATCCGCGATACAAAAATCTTTATCTGGGTATTTTCTCTTAGCACTCTCGATCATCTTCGAGGAAGCGTCCACGCCGATAGCTCTTTCAAAGGGCTGTATCATTACTCCCGTCCCAGTAGCAACATCGAGAACAAAATCACCACCAATAATTTGCTCTTTCAACTTATCCGCGATCTCTTTCTGAGCCTGCACATGGTCGGTTTGCTCCATGTATTCATCATAAAATTCTACAACTTCGTCAAATGCACTCAGTATTTTTTCTTTCTTATATCTCCCTATTCTCGCTTCTTCCATAATAGGTTATGAGATTTAAGCATTTTGTCAAATAATATTAAAAAATGGTAGGATAGAAAAACTTCGGTTTGACTTCTCTATTCTACCCTTTGAACTGAGCTCCAGAAGGAGAGTGAGAACTACATGGAACGTGGCGGCAACTCCTTATAAAATGGTATTTCTAATGCCCCAATTGGTGTATCTATGTAGACTGTACCTCCTATTCCCCATGTTAGTGCCCCTGACTGAATCGCGCTTATTACTAACGAAGGTGCATTTGTTAAATCCACTCGGTACGTTGTAATAACATCACGTGACTCCATTGCTGGGATGTCTATTCTTTGAGCGAAATAACCCATTCCGGTTGGTCCCCCGTTTGCATAAATTGTGTAATCCATGCGATCCAACGTCGCTGTTATATCATTAGGATTATATATATTCACCGACATCCACATATCAACATACGATGGTATTTGTGGATTAGGTGGAAGCATAACTGGTCCCCATCCCGTTGGGTAGAGATAATTTGGCGTTATTTCGCAATCTAATAATGCCTCTCGTTGCTCTATCTCCGATTCCAAACAACAAATTATTAAAATACCTATCACTATCATTGCTATTACCATCATCGCTAATACCACTTTTCTCGTATCCATTCTTCCTTTTTACCTCCTAATTATTTCTGGATGATTGACCTATTCTACTATTTTCCCAGCATCAGGTCCGGGGGAAGTCACATAGATGGAATCAACCTTGACAATAACCGCAGCTTTCGGATTAAGCTCAGGCATCATAGCTTTCACCATTTTAACACCTTCGTCAAAGATAGCCCCCGAAGTTTCAATCCTCACAATGCCTTTGAACTGATATCCTCTCAAAGTATCCAGATCCCATACCGAAATCGCTACCCTCGGATTCGCCTTTATATTCTCCTCTGTCTTCTTCATAAAGATATCCATCAACAAGATTTCATCCTCGGGTAGAACTTTCCCAAAAGCAACCGGCACTACATTTGGCTCTCCTTCTTTGGTAGCAGTAGCTACTGCGAAACCTTTTGATCTCCCCACTATTTCCTTCATCTCATCTGTAATGTGTACCATTCCTCATATCACCTCTTTTTTCTTATTTCGATATATTTGGTAAATCAAGTTAAAAACTTTTCGAATTATTAGGTTTGGGGCAAAAATTAAAAAGGAACTTATAGTAGATATTTAGATAAATGAGAGCATGGGGAAGAAAAATAAAGAATTTAGCTGGGCAAATTACGAAAACGGAAGAAATGACGAGATAAGGAAGTTAGCGGAGTTCTTAAAATCTGTGATTTGGCAATTGAGCGAACCTTATAAGATGAAAAGAGTAGGGAGAGGGAGACCTTATTATCCGCCTAAAGGGATGGTTCTGGTCGCTATTTTGATGTTCAGGATGAGCATAAGCGAGAGGGAATATGTAAATTGGTTAAAAATGAACATATGGTTGATAGAACTCGCAGAACTGCCAAATCCTCCAGATAGGAGGTCTATAAAGCGTGTTTTTGAAAGAACACCGGAAGAATACTGGAAAAAGTTAGAGGAGAAATTTCAGAAGATTATACCGGATTCAAAGATATATGGCGTTGATTCCTCAGGACTAAAACCTAAATGATTATTTTCAGGATAAGCTCTAATATGCCTTATTTTTTGAAAAAGTAGCGGAAAGAACCCTTTTATTTTTGCGTTCTAACGAAATAAGAGAATAGGGGGAATATAAATGTTCAGACCTTCTTTTAAATTCGATTATATCGCATGTATGAAGGCCGTTTTTTGAATGGCGCTTTTTTTAAATCCTTTCGATACCTATTTTGGTTTCTCTTTCCTATACTTTTTGCTTCCAAGAGCTCTTCGAGGGTCCAGAGTTTTTTGTGGTGCGTTCCATTCTTGGCTTTGTTCCTTCCCAGGGGTAATGCGATAATAAACTCTGTCATAATACGCGCGATTCCGCGCCGCTTCGGTTCTCACCTTTTCGATCAGACCTAACTGTCGCAGGATCCAAATATAATTTGCTACAAACGAGGAATAGGAGCAGACTTTTTTAGAGCCTCTTTTTTCCTTCAAGGCGCGCCAGATTTGCATAGCATAACCTTCCCCATGATCAAGCAAATAGTCCCGGATAAATAGTCCAGTGGGGGCAGTCCTGGGTGTGGTCCATCCTTTTAATTTTTTTTCAATCATTTTTTTAAAAGATGAATTTTTTATATTAAAAATTATTGACAAAAACATGTATTTGTCTTTGAAAAAAAATCTTAAAAGTTCTTTTCTCCTTTTTAAATTTTTTAAATGCCAGTAGTTGCAGCTCTGCAGCTACATCAACCAACAAAACTTTTCAAGACTACCAGGTAATCATGTGCGGTCCTTCTCGAACATTCCAGGATTTCCATTACATCTTTTTCTTTCACCACGGACCACACATAATTTTTGAAGTCAGGGT
This sequence comes from archaeon, assembly GCA_030019325.1. Classification (GTDB taxonomy): domain Archaea; phylum Halobacteriota; class Syntropharchaeia; order Alkanophagales; family Methanospirareceae; genus ANME-1-THS. Next base: position 3,413 of record JASEFB010000002.1, read on the forward strand.
AAACATAAATCGGCGCTCTCTTCCAATCATGATCTTCGTATCTTTGGTAAAGCGTGTTATGCAGCAGGATCAGATTTTTTAGGACCTTCACCCGGATACCTTTCGCGCTTATCTTTTCCCTCGTCATAACCCTTACGTTTATAAATGTCAGATTATGACTTTAAAAACTTAAAAAGAAGGATGAAAAGGGCGTATTTTTCCCTCATCATTCTATATGTAATTTGATAGCGTAGTTATATGCGATAATAGCAAACCGTGCCCCGTTACTTCCGCCCACATATACAATCCGTTCCGGGTCAATCTCAGGCTGATTCCGCAAGACCTCCGCGGCTGCACGTGCATCATGCACCATCTTGTGTTCGGTAGGCTCTTCACCATTCAGAAAGATTTGTAAATCGCCCTGCATATCAATAACACCCAAATTGCGCTGGTCAAGTGTAATGCTGGCGTAGCCGAGACTGCACAGATAGGTTGCAAGCCCTTGCTCACCCTCTTTGGTCACGGTTGCTCCGGGGAGCAGCACGACACCAAGAATACCGTTTCCTTGTGGGACTTGAGGCATCCGCAGGAGTCCTGCTATCTGCATGCCCCGACTGGTAAATCTGACCTCATTAAGGGTGTATTCATCGGTCGTTTCGAGCGGTGTTGTTTCATAATCAGGCGTGCATGGAGGATATTCAAGCAATCCTTCATCGGTCACACGCCACTCTTGCTTGGTGCCTGAAAGCAAGAGCACACCAACAAGTGCAGCGATGACACATCCAATGGCAAGCAACCGTATCAAAGTGCGATAATCCATCATTTTTACGCTCCTTTGCTTTTTGTTCTTGGTGAAAGCACCGGTGATGAAGCTACATCGTTTCCATAAATCGTAATGCATCGTCATACATCGTATCATTATTAAAGAGCACATAGACCTGTGAGCTCCTCGTCTCCAAACATTTCTCATATAACGTCTTTAAGTCATCCTCCGTGTAAGTATACCGATACATCCTTTTTCCAGGGGGAGACCCGTGTAACCTGAAATAAGCCAAATCTGAAGGAGCAGGGCCTTCTGCAAAGGGATCCACACCGTGAATGAGATCGAGCTCGGTGCATAATTTTTCTATGGTGTTCCTATCCCACTTCCCTCGGTGCTCCCATACCATCGTTGTATCTTTCCTGTCTCTTGCTATAGCGCGAAAAAAATCCCGCATATTCTTTATATTCTCCTCGCTCTCCGTGAAGCTCGCTGGGGATTGAAAAACGACTATTTTTGCATCCAACGCTTTTCGTATCTCATTTGTAACGGCCCATGCCTCAAACACGTTATCCGTCGGTCTGAAGAACCCATACTTGTCCACTTCGTTCTCAGCTACTTCTATTCTCGCCTTTCTATACGTGGGGCTGGTCGGCTCGTGTGTAATCAACTGCCATGCTTTAACGGTGAATTCAAACTCCTTTGGTGCACGTCGTCGCCAATTTTCCGCAGTGGATCTCTTCATGGGTCTGTAAAAAGTCGTTTGCACCTCTAATAACCGCAGATTGGTAAATACTGTATCTTGAGATCGTGCGAAGCCGCAAATGCCTACTTTAACTTTGACCATCTTAAACACGACTAAAATTTTATGATTTAAGTTATAATTAATCCATATTAATAAGAGGCGATTGAAGATGGGGGCGATATTGCGTGTTCAGGGGCTCTGTAAGCGGTACGAATTATCAACGATAGGTAGGGAATTGGTAGCGCTGGATAATGTGTCCTTCGAGGTAGAAAAGGGCGAGACATTGGGGATAATTGGAAGAAGTGGAGCGGGCAAGACAACGTTGCTTCGCATGCTTCGTGGTTACGAGAAGTTTGACGAAGGGGTCATTGAACTGGATGGTGTAAAGGTAACACCTGACTCATCCTATGCGGAGTTCAGGAAGCTTCGTGAGATGACTGCTTTTCACCTCCAGCGCTCTTTTGCACTCTATAATATCTCAGTGATAGACAATGTAATAAAACGGTTAAGAGCAAAGCAAGTAGGCTATGAAGAGGTACCGGAGTTTGAGGATGATTACGAGGAGTTAAAGCAAGAAGCATTTAAAATACTTGACCTCGTTGGGCTGCGTGACAAATGGAATCACCTCTTCACGATTTTGAGCGGTGGTGATAAGCAGCGGGTTTTGCTTGCCCGCCAGCTTGCGAAAGGTCCCTCTTTATTACTGCTTGACGAGCCTGGCACGATGTCAGACCCCCTGACGAGGAGATATCTACTCGACAGTGTGAAAAGGGTGAAAGAGCGAACAGAACTGAGTATTTTGCTCGTCTCGCACATGCCACAGGTGCATAGATATCTTTGCGATAGGATGCTTATGCTGGATAAGGGGAGGGTAGTAGAGGAAGGCGATACGGAGCGTGTAATTGAGAAGTTCTTAGCGCCACTTGAGCCTGTAAAACCTTTAGCTCCGGTAAGAGATTGGAAGGAAACAGCGCTCTGGGTTGACGGCGCCTGGAAGAAGTATGATTTGGTCACCAGTCGTACATTGATAAGAACGATTGAAATGCAGGACCTTAATATCAAGGTTCCAAGGGGGGATATACTTGGGATAGTTGGTCCATCAGCAATGGGAAAGACGGTACTCATGCGGCTATTGAGCGGCTTTGAGAAGCCTGATAATGGCTTTATTCTGATCAGAATAGGGACGGTGGACTATGCTAATATTGCGGAATATGGGGGAAGGTCAATAGAGGCACGGAGCAAATTGGGCATTGTTCATCAAGAGTTCGCACTTCCTCCTCACCAGCTCGTTCAGGACCTCTTTGCTCAAAGGATTGGGTTGAAGAAGTTCGAGATGGTACAAGAGGCGATGGAAAGGGCGAAAGAATTTGGTATAAGTGACGTCACCCTTGATATTCTTTTACGACTTGCAGACATGCCGGAGGAGGAAGCGAAGGGAAGACTCAGGGAGTTAGGGCTCGATATGGATATTTTGGATGAACTGTTCCCTAAATTACCGGCTGAGGAGGCCTTACGAGTTGCTAAACCATACCTTAACGCAGTTAATCTACCTGAAGAGATATTCAGGCGATACATCTCAGAGATGAGTATGGGTGAGGAGATAAGGCTTGCAATTGCTGCGCTCATGGCTTCAAACTGTGAAATTCTGCTATTAGACGAGCCTTTTGGAGACATCGACCCGATTTCGCTCCGTATTGTAGCAAATTCATTGAAAGATTTGAATCGTCAATTCAATACGACCATTTTAGTGGTGAGCCATCAGCTTGACATAATCAGAGAGCTTACACACGAAGCGATATTAATTGACGAGGGGAAAGTTGTGATGCGTGGCAATCCGGATGAGGTCTGTGATGCGTTCATCGATTTGAGGTTTAAAGAGCTTGAATAATACTTACTTTATAGAGAAAGGAAAAAATTCAAGACGAAAAGCTTAAAAGAGATACATAAGTTTCTTTAGTAAACCTTTCTTTTGTGGGGCTCTGCCCCATCACGGGCTCCGCCCGTGCCCCCGCAAGCCCAGGAGGGGCTTACCCGCAAGCCCTGTAAGGGCTTAGAAGAAAGGTTTTGCTCCGCTGGTGTAGTTCGGCCAAGCATGCGGGCCTCTCGAGCCCACGACCGGGGTTCAAATCCCCGGCGGAGCAATATTACAAGAATAAGATTACTTTCAAGAGTTAAGTGTTGCGCCTCAAATTCTCGGCATTGACCAAATTGCCGTTGTGCGCTCCGGCTATTTTCCCGTTCCGATAATTCACGAGTAAGGATTCGGCGTTCTGTACCTTTGATGCACCGCCGTCGAATATCGCACATGACCCATGCCTTTGGTGCCGTGGAGCGAGGCTAATCGGTCTGGTGAAAAGACCTCGTTCACAAGACCCATCTCTTTTATGAGTGGTATATCGTCCTCTAACCGCCTGCCTGTGTCTTCTTTCGCTTCAGACACACCATCACATACTGCTATACCTGCTGATTCCTGACCCCGGTGTTGTAACGCATAAAGACCGTAGAAGATAGGCAAAGCTGCATTTCCGTGGGCTAAGGCTACGCCCTCTTTTTAAGAACTCGAATAAATGTTGTGGACTATTTGATGCAACCTCTATCAGTTCTCTCTGTCTAACACTATTCTGGGATGGTATGATAGGGAGTGTGCAATCGCAGTGCACCTGATAAGGTAACTTTACCATTTCACCGAATTTATTGGTGCACACGAGGGTCTTCCGCTCATCCCCACGGAGTGTGAATATAAAAGCACCACCATCGGTATAGCTTCCTCCACGTGCATTCCAATACTTATCTGCGACAGAAGGTACTCTCTTATCCTCCTCTGATAAACTCGTAAGTGTTGCATCTATCGCTTGCTTTTCAGAGGCGATGAGCCCTATCTGAATATCCTCGTCTTCTACAAGGGCAAATACCTGCGGTCTCAACATCGAGGTATCTGTTATCCCAATCAACTGGAAATAGTCCTCGTAAGGCTCATTTCTCGCAATGATAAAAAAACCAGGGTCCGTCGGGTGACCCATGGAGATGCGAGGTCTGTATCGCGTGGTATATCTCTTGCTTTTGAGGTAGTAGTCTATCAAAATCGAGCTCGGTTGTGGGCGCCTTCGCCTCTATAATGTACTCCAGCGGATAGTTATACTTCCTATTTAAGAGATCAAAGAGCAGCACAGCAACCTCTGTATCGGTTAGGAAGAGAGGATGTCTGCCTCGCTGCTCAAGGTATTCCACTAAGGAATGGTAGTTCGCGAAATCACCATTGTGAACAAGGGCTTCATGCATTCCTATGAACGGGTGAGCTCCTCCAGGGTGCCAGACCTTACCCTTTGTGGGATAACGTTGATGCGCTATCCAGACATGAGCTCTGAAATTATCGAGTTTATAGTACTTTACAATATTCTCTGCATCCCCACGATCTTCAAGATCATCATATTCTTGCCATGGGAGAGCATAAACGCCCTCTTTTCGCCGAGCGAGGCGTAGAATCTCTTATTAATCTTGAAGCTCGTTTGATAGATGAACTCGTCCTCTGCCTTTCTTCTGTCCCTATCGCCCAAGTTATTTTCTTTTACGAACCTATCAAGCACATCCACTTTAACCCGGACGAAATACCGCCATACATCCGGTGGTCTTGTCTCTAATCCCTCTATCTCACGATAATCTGCTACCGTTGGTATCCGTTCTGACTTATCCACGTCCATGAAGGGCGTAATGAACTCCTCTTCGATCTCTTTTCGGGCTTCGGGGTCGAGCAGTGCTATGTGTAACAGATAATCATCCCGGAGTATTGACTTGGTAACTCCAAGGTCTTCATGAGAAAGACTAACTGCGGCAATACCACCTCCCTTTCCGTTACCCCGGTTATGCATCTGGCTAGCGGGTTTGAATATATGTTTACCTTTGACCGGGATAGTGGCAGCAAACCCAACAACACCACATCCACCTTCCGCCTCTGAGTTGATACATCTGTTCATGAGTTCATTCCCTCCGTGTGATAGTCTACCTGAGTTAAACAGTCATATCTTCCTACCAATTCCTTTACACTCCTCATTCCGAACCTTTTAAGGATGTCAATGATCACGCATTCCCATGCCACATAAAGAGTATGCCCTCCTCTTTGAGAAACTCATGCACCTTCGGTATTGCATACTCGATAGGCATTGAGATGTTCTTTTTCGCGATCTCGGGTGCTGCTCCTGTGCCACCATAACTACCATCGATATGGCTGATATGTGCACCTGCGTAGTAGCTTCCCACCGCGGCCATATCTACATCTGTGGGCGTTGAAACCTTTACAGAGACGATAGCATCCGGGTTAATCTCTTTTATCCAATCGACATGTTTCTTATGGTCTTCCACAGAATAGACGCTATGAAACGGAAATGGCGAGAAGAGACTCGTTCCTGGAACGGCTTCCCGCATACATGCAACTTCTGGTGTTACTTTATCGCCCAGTAAATGCCCTCCGAGACCCGGTTTTGCCCCCTGTGCGTATTTGAATTCAACGATCTTTACACGTTTGATAGTATCTTCTGACACACCAAAGAGCCCAGTTGCAACTTGCGTAATCATGCACTCATCGAATGCTTTTAATTCTTCAGGGAAGCCTCCTTCACCCGTGCAGGTAAATGTGCCCGCTGTTCTCGCCGCTTTTGCCCGTGCAAGCATAACTAAAAGATTGACAGAACCGAACGACATCCCTCCACCATAGAACGGCACCTTGATACTGATTTTCTTTCCCTCCCTCTTATTGAGGTCAATCTCGGTGCTTATAGCTTCCTCGGTAATCGCGTCTTTTACGTCTTCGTTTGGAAAGTTGAAGAATATACGGTCAAAGCCGCCTCCGGAGTTCCCAATCTGGTAGCGTCGACCTTTAAGTGGTATTCCCGTCTCTGCCTGTTTCCACGTACCCAGTATAAGGTCACGGGTCCACCGATAATCCCCGATAGTTCGGTAATTAGTACTTTTTTCCACAGAAAGCGCTTTTCGGTGGCAGTGACTGACGCAATAGAAGGGCTTATCTTCACATGAGGTACCTATACAGAGATAACTCACAGGCTTGGAAATCCTATTATAACCTGGTTTCCGCTCATGCACTCCAAAAGGACATACTTTAGCACAGGTACCACAGTTTATGCATTTATAAAGGTCTCTCTTTACCTCTGTCTCATAGATCTCGTTCGGGAATCTTGAAGGCGCATACGCGATCGCAAAATCGGTCATCCTATAATCCCCTCCCTCACAAAAACCGTATCAAAGGTCTCTTTCTGGATATCTTCGAAGAATATTGCCCTTCCAACTTCGCCACGTAGCCTTCTCACTTCTCGTAATCCCATAGCACCTAAGACTTCGAGAAGCTGGTTTCTCCATGCACCGATGAGATTTATTATGCGTTGTGCTCCCCATTGAGGGTTAACGCCTTTTAACTCTATCGGGCATGGCTGCGAAGCATTTTGATCAAACTTTCCTAAAGTTTGACCATTATTATGGTTTTTACAATATCGGCATTCAAGCGCGATAAGAAGCGGCAGGTCAAGAGCAGTTAAATCCGCTCCACATATTATCGATTTAGCCACATGCTCCGCCATTGCGATACCACCACTCACAATAAGCGTGACATCATCCCGGATTCTGAGATCTACCAGATGTCTGTGGACATTCAAGGTCATGTCCTTTATAAAGCTCTGTTGGGAAGCGTTTTTGATCAAACTTTTTCTAAAAGTTTGTTGCGAAGCGTTTTTGATCAAACTTTTTCTAAAAGTTTGTTGCGAAGCGTTTTTGATCAAACTTTTTCTAAAAGTTTGTCCATTAATGTCCGCGTGAAGATGAATGACCTCGACACCTCCAACTGTCAATTCTTCAGCGATTTCTTCTACCTGATTACTACAAGGAACTCTGACAGAGAGAATAGTTCTGGGATTGAGTTTCTTTGCCTCTTTGACCTGACCCAGAACGTCTCTTCCATATTCAAATTCCACCATTTTACAGGTCCTGATCAGATCCTCTCTCACCGTAGTGAGTAACGGCACTATATGTGCCTTGTAGGCGGTATTGAACCACTCATCAGGATTCACCATCATAAATGTACCAAGATAAGATGCTGCCTTTGCTAGAGCCTCATATATGTTCTCATACCGCTCGAATGGGAGTGCATTAAAGATGATTGGTAGGGGAATACTCAATGTAGGCAGGATTGGCGATGCAAGTGCTCCGTTGGCATCAAAGGTGAGTACCGGTAACTTTCTCCCGATATCCACAGTGGTACTGATATATTCTCGCCCATGTATCCCGTCCCTTGTCGGTCTTACGATCTCAGACATATCGGTCCACATCGCATCAAACCCTTCGCCTGAGAAGGGTCCTGAGTAACCAGCTCCCGAGACAGGAATCTTACCGGTCTCGGCCTGGTACCAGTTCTTACTGATCATCTCAGGTGTCCAGTAAGAATCGCCAAGGAGGAGATAGTCTTTAGTCTTGCTGATGGTCAATGCGTCCCTCGGGCATTCCTGAATACAGCGGAAGCAGCCTTTGCAGAGGTAATCAGCGGGTTCAGCCATGCGTCTTGGATCGTCTTCCTGTCTGTTATGAGCACCGTAGAGGCAGGAGATTGCGCATCTTCCACAATTTATGCAATTTTCTCCCCGTTCTATCCCGAATTTCCCCAGTGGTGGAAATCGTGACGGTACAGGTGAGACCTCAATGTTATATTTTTTGGGCATACACAAACCTCCAGTAGTTCTCCTGGGATTCCATTGATGAGACAAATTCCCTTATCGCTTCCTCAGGTTTGCCAAATCTGGCTTCAAGCATCTTCTCCAGCTCTGAACATGCTGTAACAAGGTCTAAGTCATTCTGACAAACCTCTCTGCACATCCCGCAATGCGTGCATAAAAAAACCCTATCAGAATCCTTTTTTGCTATTTGTCCCCCTTTGATAAGTTTTTTAGCAAGATACAGCTTATTCTTGGGGATGACCGATTCGTCACCAGTGACAATATATGCCGGACAATAGGCAGCACAGCTTCCGCATTTCATACATGAATATACCGTCTCCTCAAGGAGCGATTGGCGCATTTCACGTTCTTGTATAATTGTAAGCTTAGCGAGACCTGGTGTAACCAACGCCGCAGCGCGACTGAGCAGTCTGAATACGGACGGCTTAAACAGTATTCCTGGTATATTGGCCCATTTCGTCCTAACGGAGAAGAATTTTTGGGGGTTTAAGATGGTGCGTGGGTCAACCTCTTTCTTATAGGCCCTGTAGATTTCGAGCGTTTTCTTATCGAATTTATCTTTTATGAATGGTGTATTCCAGATGCCGAGACCGTAAGGGACTCCGCTAAACGTGACGCCAAGCCTTGTAAGAGCAGGGATAAGCGTTATATGGATGAGATATCTCAATGGCTTTCTTATGTCGCAGAGGTGCGTTACTATCAGGAGTGCTCTGTCTTTTCCGACAATGTGCGATTCTACCTGTATATCAATCCTGCATCTTTCTACTATTCTTTTTCCCTCCTTAAGATACGGAACAGCACTCTCGATGGGGATTATGAGTTCGCACGCTACATGGGTTGGCTTACGGCTTCTCGTCTTCATCGGAAAGAGTCTCTCGTGCCAGAAGTAATTTGAAAGATACTGCTCTTCAAGGATACCTCGATTTTCTGCGAGTTCAAGAAATTTCGTTCGTTCCTCATCCTCTTCAAACTCCACGAATACAGCATCATTCACCCTGAATAAATCCTCTCCGAGGGGCGTGTTTACCGCTTCAAGGTGTGTTGCATCCAGATATTTTATGTGATAGGGTTCGATTCCCGCCTTTATCATGTCGGTTACGAACGTAAAAGCGCCTTCGAAACTTTCAAAGTATACCAGATGTGGTAGTGATCTCTTTTGCTTCTTTCTCAATTTCAAGGTCGCTGTGAGAATGATGCCGAACTGCCCCTCGGTACCGAAAAAGCGTGTGACCTCCTCTTCGTCTGAACGAATGCACTTCAGCTCACCGGATGGAAACAGAACCTCGATTGATTCAATCTGCTCTTTAAGATGGCTGAACCTGAAGCTGCCAATACCATAGCCACCCGTGGCAATCCAGCCTCCAACGGTCGAAAAGAAACTCGAAGGATATGATCTCACCGAAAGATTTTCTCGGTTCAAAAAGTCCTCAATCTCCGACCATCTAACGCCTGTTTGGGCTTTTATCGTCTCCTTTTCCCGGTTCAATTTGATAATCTCATTCATGTGCGACAAATCGACGACGATGCCCTTTGCCGTGGGGACTACACCTCCGAGCCCAGAAGAAGCAGAACCTCGTGGATAAAGTGCTATTTTCTCATCGTTGGCAAATTTAACGATTTTTACGAGTCCTTCAACGTTCTTAGGCTGTACTACCAGTTCAGGAGTGGTCTCAAAGAGTCGCTTTGCAAATGGGACTTCACCGATATCAGCGCTGCAGAGCGCACGCTCGAAATCCTCTTCTACTATCTTTGCATCCTTTCCAATTAGGCCTTTGATTCTCGTTTTTAACTTCTCGTCCATATAACTAACCCATCTGTCCAACCCACTGCACGGACTGGATCTCAAGAAATCCGATCCTTTACCTAGTCACAATATACCCAAATACTCCTTCCATTCCCATTCGGTAACGTGCACGCGATACCTGTCCCACTCGACCTTCTTTGACGTGATGAAGTTGCTGAAGATGTGGTCACCCAACGCTTCTCTCACCAGTTCGCTCTTCTCGGTCAGTGCAATAGCTTCAATCAAACTTCCAGGCAGCGATTTTATTCCTTCGCTCGCCCGTTCCTCATCACTCATCAGATACACGTCCTTTTCCGTAGGCGGTGGTAATTCATACTTGTTCTTTATCCCCGCCATCCCTGCAGCGAGCATTACAGAAAATGCCAGATACGGGTTGCATGCAGGGTCTGGACTGCGGAATTCCACCCTCGTTGCTTTCTCCTTTCCTGGCTTGTACATCGGCACTCGGACAAGTGTCGATCGATTGCGACGCGCCCATGTGATGTACACCGGCGCTTCGTATCCCGGAACCAAACGTTTATATGAGTTTACCCACTGGCTAGTAACCGCGGTTATCTCTGGTGCGTGTCTGAGCAATCCTGCGATATACCCCTTACCCACTTCGGAGAGATGATATTCGCCGTCCAGGTCGAAGAATGCGTTTCGATCGCCGTGGAATAACGATTGGTGTGTGTGCATCCCTGAGCCATTCACACCGAAGATAGGTTTTGGCATGAATGTGGCATAAAAGCCATGGCGCTGCGCTATCTCCTTCACCACGATTCGATGAGTCATTACCTGGTCTGCCATCGTCAGTGCATCTTTGTATCTGAGGTCTATCTCGTGCTGCGAAGGAGCAACTTCATGATGGCTGTACTCAACCTCTATCCCCATTGCCTCCAGCGTTAAAATTGTATCCCTTCTCAAATCGCTCGCCGCATCCAGTGTCGTTAAGTCAAAATAGCCACCTGCATCCAGCACTTCCGGGTTCTTACTGTTCTTCAAGTAGAAATACTCCAGCTCTGGACCGATATAGAACGTGTAGCCGTACTCTTTTCTCAATTTCTCCAGATTCCTCTTCAATATGTACCGTGGGTCGCCCTCGTAAGGACTGCCATCAGGCTGTAAAATATCCCAGAACATCCTCGCCACTGCATTCTCTTTTGGTCGCCACGGGACAATCTGGAACGTAGTAGGATCTGGTTTTGCGATCATATCACTTTCATCAATCCGTGCAAATCCCTTTGTTGAAGAGCCATCAAATCCCATTCCTTCCTCAAAGGCGCCTTCCAATTCTCTCGGCGTGATGGCAAAGCTCTTCAACTGGCCCAGGATGTCCGTGAACCAGAGCCTGACGAATCTTACATCGTACTTTTCTGTCGCTTCAAATACCTCGTCTTTTGTCTTTATTTTTGTTCCTGTTTCCATGTGGTATTCCACCTCTACATAACAATCCCTTACCATCCCATTTTTAGACTATTTGAGAACTCAGCACAACAATTATGAAAAAATATGAATGATCATCACGCAGTCTCTAAGAAATACCGCTCTACGTAGTCTCTCAGTTCTTCGTCTGATATGCATGAAGTCCGCTCATTTTCGTATTGTCTTCGTATATCAGCCTGTATCGCCCTAAATTGAGGAGCTTTTTTTTTGACAAAAAGAAGGAAATCTGGCTCTCTATTTGTCGTTCTTCAATCACATACTCTAAAATATCTGCGTGGAATCGAGGTTCCAAATCGGTAAGATCAACGTAATGCCCAAATCGCTACAAATTCTATCCACTACGTTCTTATGCGTTTCAATATGCCCGAATACCGCGCCTTCTATTCCTGCACCATTGTGGTGCTTGCTGGATGCACAATTCAGACCGCTTCATACCAATCATACCATGTTATATAGAAAATATATACACGAAAACGGGATTATTAATAAAGTAAATGAAAGCACCGTGGCGAATTACTATCGCAATGGACGAGGATACGTACAAATTATTCAAAAAGATGCAGGAGGAGTTAGGGCTCTCTCAAAGCGAGCTCATGCGCGAAGCATTGAAATTTTATGGCAAGCACAGAACGCTCTTTAAGTCTATTGAAGATAAGAAGGTGTACACCCACGCCGAGATGCTTAGGCTTGGCGAGCATGTCATAATGGATATAGGCCATTGGCTCCTCTTCTCGAAGTTCATCGAATCACATCCCGAGCAGGATAAGTTCTGGGAATTGAATAAGGCGATATGCGAGGCGCATGCAGAGCAGTTCAAATTTTATCCCGTCGAACAGGTTCTCAAACGACTCGAAGCGTGTAATTTCTATACCTTAAATCAGGTGGCCAAGAACGAGTACACACTGGTTTTGAATTCTGATGTGCTCAAGAAATTTGTTAAAACCTTACTAAAAGAGACATTAGGTGGAATGGGCTACCACGTGGACATAAAGGAGGATTTGGCAAAGTTGCGGGTGAAAGTTTTGGATGAAAAGGTGTAGAGATTAGCTGATGCAGATGGACCTGCTTGGACTGATGAAGCCATTGTCAGGGAATTTTGCTGCCATAAGCGGACAGTGGAAGGGATTAGGAAGTGTTTTGTGGCGCATGGATTGGAAGCCGCACTTGAGCGTAAAAAGCGTGCAACACCGCCCAGGAAGAGAAATCTTGACGGTGAAAAGGAAGCAAGATTGATCGCCCTTTCTTGTAGCCAGCCTCCACAAGGTCACACGCGCTGGACATGAAATTGCTTGCAGACAAGCTGGTCGAACTCAACATCGTGGAGAGCATCTCGTATCAGAGTGTTTATTGTTCAATACTCCGCAGAGGTCAATTATTTCATCCAAGGTTTTTGTCATTATTTTCTTACATATGTAATTTTTTATCTTATTATGTAAGTATAAATTATCAAAAGATAATCTTTTTGTGTTACATTTGGAAACAGATAACATACGCGGTGAATCATTACTCCCCCATCGCGATATAAAACGAGGGAGCAAATAAAGGAGGTGATAAAAAATGGCTGAAATACCAGAATATGGGGTCACGGGGACTGAGTGCGCTGCTTGCCTCGCTTGCGTCGCTTGCGCTGGAACTCCAACACCGGATCTTGAGTTCTTTTTAGTGAGCCTCATATCCCTGTGATGGTACATAAGATGGAGCAAAGACTAAACTTAAACAGCGAATCTGCTCCACCTTTCCTTTTTTCCTTTTTATTCAAGGGGGTTAAAATATGATAAGCAATGGTGACTATCCGGTACTGGATGTTGTGAAGATCCACTTGACACCGAGGGGGGGATATATTTTCAAAAAGATTGATCCTCTCAAAATGCGTAAAGAATTGGTTTTTAGGCACAATATGACCACCCTTAATACATCGGCCTGTAAACTTTTGGTACTATGCAATGGAGAGAGAAAGGTTGAAGAGATCGTCAAATTTGTATGTGAAAGCGAAAATGACAATTCTCAAACCTTTATCAAAGGCATATATCTTTTTCTGGAAGAAGCTAAAAGAAGAAATCACATAAGGATCAGCGATAAGCCAGAGCCAGCAAAGACGTCAACCACAGGGAGCATTGATATATTCTATCCAATTCACATATCCCTTGAGCTTACTACTAGGTGCAATATGATATGCAAGCACTGTTACAGGAATGCGGGTTATGGTGGCAGGGATTGGGATACGCAATCCCTGAAACGCATTCTTCTCAAGTTCAAATCCAAAGGGCTTCGCTTCTTAGAGATAACTGGAGGTGAACCAACAGTTCATCCAGACTTTTTGAACATAATAGATTTTTGCTCAAAACAATTTGATTTAATTGGTATACTTACAAATGGTTATCTGATGGATGAGAGCATGGTGAATAAACTATCCAATTATAAGGACAAATTAATGGTAAGCGTAAGCTTGGACGGGTCCACTGTCGAAAAACATGAATCCTTCAGGGGAGTGAGATCTTTTTATAGAGTTACAAGGACCGTAAAGCTCCTATCAGGCAGTGGAATCCTCGTGAGAACCAGTATGTCTGTAACTCCTGAAAATTTTGATGACATAGAAAGTACTCTTCTTTTGGCAAAGAAACTGGGGGCAGACATTTTTGGCTATTCCCCAGCAATCTCGATTGGACGTGGAAAAGATGCATTTAAAGTTGATGAAGTAACGCCGGAGAAGTTCAGAGAAATGGTGGAGACGGAAGATTATATACAGCGAACTTACGCTGATTTTCTACAGTTGGTTCCAGAAAACTATCTGAAGGATCTGTTCAAAGAGCAATTGAACTGTGGAGCTGGGTATAAGAATATAGCTTTAGACCCCGATGGAAACGTAAGAGCCTGTGTTATGTGGCCAACTTCTCTGATAATTGGTAACGTGATTGAAGAGCCTCTGGAAAAGGTCTTTTCCAATCAACAGGTGAATTATCTATCGAAACTTATACCTCCCAATGATGAGACCTGTGGAGAATGCGCGAGAAGGCTCTACTGCAGACATTGTAACGCCAGAGGGCTGTATTCTTATTTGGAAGGTCACGAATGCAATTGGGCAACAAGGAATAGCATAGAAAAGAACTTAAATTTCAAAGGTGATTAGGAAAAATGAGCGTAGTTGAGGTTAAGGGACTTACAAAAAACTTCGGTAATATCTGTGCTGTCAAGGATCTCACCTTCCAGATAGAGAAGGGGGAGATCCTCGGCTATCTGGGTCCAAATGGGGCTGGTAAGACAACAACGATAAGGCTTATCCTCGGTATACTGAAGCCTGATAGGGGGGAGGTCAGGTTGTGGGGAGATGGAGTGAGCAAGGAGAAATTATCAAGAGTTGGAGCTCTGATGGAGCAGGATGGATTATATAACCGACTGAGCTGTGAAGAGAACCTTAGATACTGGGGGGAGATCTTCAGGATGAGCAGAAATCGTATCGAAGCGAGGATAGAGGAACTACTTGAGCATATGAACCTTTCTGAAAGGGCAAAAGAATCTGTAAAGAATCTATCAAAGGGGATGAGGAGGAAGCTTGCAATAGCAAGAGCGTTAATGCACGATCCGGAGCTCCTAGTCCTCGATGAGCCTGCGTCAGGTCTTGATCCAGAGGCGCAGGTTATGATAAGGGAGACTTTAGCAAAATTGGCAAAGGAGGGGAGGACAATTTTACTCTCATCACACAATCTCTCAGATGTAGAGAAGATAGCCTCAGTAATAGGAATAATAAATAAGGGAGAATTGAAATTTTTCGACAGAATGGAGAAGGTAAAAAAGATGGAGAGGGGGTTGGTGAGAATAAAGGTTGATGATATAGATAAGACCAGAAGAGCTATCAGAAATCTGGTAGAAAACATAGAGATCGAAAACGAATGGCTCACGGTAGCGATTAAGGAAGGCATAGACTTTTCAGATCTGATATCGATACTGACGAGCTCAGGGGTAAGGGTGGAAGATGTCATGAGGGAGGAGAAGTCTCTAGAAGATCTGTATCTTGAGGTGATAAATGGCTAACTTAGCATTTGTCGTAGCAAAACACGAGCTCAGGAGCATCTTGAAGCTATGGATTCTCTTACTTGTAATGGTGTTTTTTGCGACAGCAGCGGGAGTCATCTTTGCTGAGAGCTTTTCAAGTGATCCTAATTCATTCCAAATTCTTCTTCCCTTTTTATCGCTAGCCCCAATGATATTCTTCCCTATAATCGTAATACCGTATCAGTTTACAATGGAAAAGAGTGAACGTTGCATAGAGAGCCTCTTCTCCACCCCTCTTACTGCTAAGGATGTGTGTGCGGGGAAGGTGATAGCCTCTACCCTTCTTGCTTATATAACTTCACTCATTATGTCCTTGGTCATGATAATAAGTATCTATTTGAGATATGATTCGTTAATCCCTCTCCCGCTTTCCACCTTAACTATCATTTTGGTGATAAACCCGATAACAGGTGGTTCTCTCATAGGAATTTTCGGCATAATCCAGCTTATAAATCCCTCCGAGATCATCGGGAGACTTGTTTTGTTTGCCCTTTTCTTTGGCTATTGCTATGGTCTTACACATTTTGTAAAGCTCCTGTCCAATTTTTCTATTCCTCCGCAGTACATGCTTTTAGCAAGTACTTCAATAATGGCTATGGCTTTAAGCTTCATTGCCCTATCATTGGCGAAACTTTTGACTGAGGAGAGAGTGGTCAAGAGTGAATGATTGGAGGTGGTGAATAAGATGAATGAAAAAAGCGAAGAATGGTCCTACTGGAAATCGGTCCCAGCTGTCATATTGGGTACTTTCGTATCTGCCTGCGTCATAGGCAGCCATATTGACCAAGGATGGCTCGGTTATCTTATAGGCTCCATAATCGGCTTTGCAGTTGTCAATGCTTACGTTGTGATCAAGTACAAAGTCCTGAAATTTCCTTGCAGAACAGGACCTATATGGGAAAGGTATGGAAAAAGGGAAAGATGACAGAGGAAACGCCGGAGTGTCGGTGGTATTCTCTGCCATAGACCCTCTTAGGCCTTACCTCACCAGGTATAAGGGCAGGCTACTCTTGGGGATCCTGCTCCTCACCTCTTTGTTTTTCCTGGCCCTCCCAGGTCCGATACTGAACCAGAGAGCCATAGATGATGCCATCCTCAAGCAGGATTTGGGCCTCCTGATCTACTTCGCAATCTTGATCCTACTGCTCCAGATAGGGACTAGGGTCGTAGACTTCATTGCTAATCGGATCTTTATCTTGATCTCTCAGAATGCCGTATACGAGCTTAAGCGTGACCTATTTTCAAGGGTGTTAAGGCTACCAGTTCCCTATCTTATGGAAAAGGAGAGCGGTTATCTGCTCTCGAGGATAAACGAGGTGAACCAAGTTGGCGCCTTCTTCTCGAACTCCGTAGCGCAGATACTGGTTTCGATATTCGAGTTCGCGGGCATTCTAGCTATATTGCTCTACATGAACTGGTATCTAACGCTCATCTGCCTCACCCCCCTTCCCATTCTCTTCATCCTGTCGAGGAGGTGGTCAACAGGGGTCATGCAACGATCCAGGGAGCTAATGGAGGCGGGAGCTGGCCTGACCGGAAAGCTTGACGAGAGCCTTTCTGGTATACTGGAGGTAAAAGCTCTGGCTGGAGAGCGAAGGGAGGAGGAGGAGACGAGCGAGAAGATGACCACCTACCTCAAAAAATCGATATCCCAATCCATCTATCTCTTGACGGGTAGGGAGATGATGATGTCCTTGGGGATGATAGGTGGGATCATAATCTTACTTGCTGGAGGATATGGGATAATAGTCGGCCAATTCACCATAGGGGGCTTCGTCGCCTTCAACGGCTACGTGGGGAGGCTCTATGCTCCGGCAATCACCCTTGCAACTACGGGACTGATCCTCCAACCTTCCTTTGCAGCACTGAGAAGAGTAAAGGAGCTCTTCGACCTCACCGAGGAGGACAAAGGCGATATAGAACTTGAGAGAATAAAAGGCGAGATAGAGTTCAGGGATGTCCACTTCTCCTATGAGGACAAAATGGTGCTGAATGGGATCTCTTTAAAGATAAAACCGGGGGAGAAGCTAGCCATAATTGGACCAAACGGCTCCGGGAAGACCACCATGATGAAGCTCCTGCTGGGCTTCTTCGATCCTGATGGGGGAAAAATACTCATAGATGGTCAGGAGCTTAGTCGGATAAGGAGATCATCGCTCCGGGAAAAGGTGGGGATAGTCAGCCAGAGCATCTTCCTATTCAACACGACATTGGAGAACAACATAACGTATTGCAGACCAGATGCTACCGGAGAGGAGGTGAGAAAGGCTATGGAACTTAGTGGCGCTTCCTCCTTCATCGATTTCCTCCCTTTAAAGGAAAAGACTCCAATAGGGAGTAGAGGGATTAAGCTCTCAGGTGGCCAGATACAGATGATAGGCATAGCTAGGATCCTTTTAAAGAACCCTGATGTTCTCATATTTGATGAGGCTAATGCGCACCTGGACGAAAGTTCTAAGGAGCTCATCAAGAGGACGATAAGGAATGAAAAAAGGACCTGCATAATAGTCTCTCATCAGCGGGACTTCGTAGACGTAGTGGATAGGGTATTCCAGATGCCTACAGGAATCCAATAAGGTCTTTTCGTAAAGGAGAGTTAATATCATCCCTCCTAGCTCGTGGCGCCTTTCTCAAGGCTTTTTCGAAAAATTGGATACTTGAAGTAAATTCCAGATATATCTTTTTCCGGGAATATCAAACTCTCTTGTTGGTTCATCCAGGATTAGAACCTTTGGGTTATGAAGCAGAACTCTTGCTATTTCTGCCCTTCTCATCATTCCACCAGAGAAAGTCTTCATTGGGTCGTATCTTCTTTCATACAAATCCATCATCTGCAAAAGCTCTTTTGTTCTTTCCTTTATAAGTGAATTATCCATTCCATGAATCGCCCCAAAAAACTCTAAGTATTCGAGAGGAGTCCAATCAGGCTGAGTAACACCTGACTCTTCCGTAACAACACCGATTATCTTTCTTATCTCTACTCTATCTTTGACAATATCATGACCATATACAGATGCCTTTCCAGATGTTGGGGCTAAGATCGTTGCAAGCATTCGTACTGTTGTTGTCTTTCCAGCTCCGTTTAATCCTAAAAGGCCAAATGTTATACCTTCCGCTATCTCAAAATTCAAGCTATCTACTACCTTATTTCCATTATACACCTTTGTAAGGTTTTCTGTTTTTATCATTTTCTTCACCTTTCTGGTTACCTCCTTTGCTTCTTTTTCGGTGGAACAGCATATAAAAGAGAGGCGGAACGGGTGTTCCAGAAAATGGAACAAGCTAATTTAGCCTTTTACCACTGCTTTTTGCTTCATCTTCTTTCATCATTTTCCATTTCCAACATCTCTTTTATCTTTTTTCCGTTTAGGCAAAGTTCAAAGTCACACAGCTCGTAATACTTCCTCGCTCTATTCCCTTTCCCAAGTTCTGTCTTCCCCTTCAATATCCCCATCTCTTCGAGTTTCCGAAGATGAAGATATAGGAGCGGTCTGGATATCTCTAACTCCCGAGCTAACTCTGAAGTGTATTTCCTCTTCTCTGACAGCGCCGCGATTATGCGAAGTCTGTGTTTATTGCTCAGTGTTCCGCAGAGGTCAATTATTTCATCGAGGGTTTTTGTCATCATTCTC
The DNA here is from genome assembly GCA_030019325.1 of archaeon. Lineage (GTDB taxonomy): Archaea > Halobacteriota > Syntropharchaeia > Alkanophagales > Methanospirareceae > ANME-1-THS. The sequence goes on from JASEFB010000002.1 coordinate 22,539, forward strand.
TTACATATGTAACCTTTTATTTTCTCATGTGAGCGTAAACGCTCAAAAGATAAGTTTTTTATATAGTATAGCACATTGTATAGTAATAAACTTTAATAGGTACTATGTATATAAAAAGAAATATAAATTTGGAGGAGAGAGCATGAAAACCGTCGAGGTGAGAACCATTGAAAAGATGTATAAACTCGGGAAGATCGGAGTCCCGGTGTTAAGAGGAGTAAGTCTTTCGATAGAACAAGGGGAGTTCGTCTCGATAATGGGACCGTCGGGCTCTGGAAAGTCCACATTGATGTACATAATCGGGTGTTTAGATAGACCAACGAGAGGGGAGATTTACATAAAAGAGAAGAAAGTAAGCGATTTATCAGATAGAGCGCTTGCGCATCTAAGGGGAAGGGAGATAGGATTTGTCTTTCAGACTTTCAACTTGATACCAAGATCGAGCGCGCAAAAGAACGTCGAACTTCCGATGACGTATCAAAATATTTCAAGAAGGGCAAGAAAGCGAAAAGCAGAAGCACTCCTTGAAAAAGTTGGACTTGGAGATAGATTACGTCATAGACCGAACGAATTGTCTGGTGGGGAATGTCAGCGTGTGGCAATTGCACGAGCACTTGTTAACGACCCAATCATACTTTTAGCAGATGAACCAACCGGGAATCTCGACAGTAAAGCAGGAGAGGAGATAATGGAACTATTCGAGGAATTGAACGAGGATGGAAAGACGATCGTCGTGGTTACGCACGATCAAGACATCGCGAGGCGTACGCAGAAGATTATAAGGTTGAAGGATGGAAAGATTACAGGAGGTGATATAATTGGAAATTAGAGCTGTTTTAATTGTTTTGATGTTTCTTACGGTGTTATTTTATCCGGCTGCGGCAGAGTCAAGACCTACGGTGATGATAACGGATTATAACGTGTATCCAGAGGTATTGATGCCCGGTGACACTGGCACTATTACGGTAACAATACAAAATATGGACACCCTGTCATCAGAGACTGAGACAACGACGACGAAGACTACGAGTTACGAATCTTCTACCACGACGACATCAACGATACGTGCAGAAATAGAAACTATACGGCTGAGTAGCAGAAGTAGGGACATAGAATGGTCGCGAGAAGGTTTTCAACGCTCTGAGTACTACAACATAGGGGCTTTAGGTCCCGGTGAGAGCATAACAATCTCTTTACCGATAAAAACCGCCGCTCATACCAGCGATGGCACTTACTTCCCTGAAGTATGCATAGAAGTGAAGAAGGGCGAAAATGTGAGATTTCCAATCCCTGTAAAGATCGACTCTTCAGGCGTGAAAATATCAGCCGATGCACCCTCTTCTATTGCACTGGGAGAAATTACTACGATCGGTTTGACGGTGCTTAATACGAGACAGAATAAAATTGAGGCTGTCAGGCTCGTTCCTCTGACAAAAGGCGTGAAGTTTTCACCTTCAGAATTTCCTATCGGCACAATGGAGCCGGATGAATTGGTGAATGCGCGCTTTGACATAGCTATTGGTGATTCTTTCAGTCGAAGTGAAAATGAAACTGAGTTAGAATTTAAGGTCGAATACAAAAATGGTGACAATTATCACGAATCCTATTGTAAGATACCGATAGAGGTCGTGCATGGTTATGGTGTGCGATTGATTGCATCAAAGTTCCCGTTGTCTACTATAATGAGAGGTGAAATGGCTAAGATAGAGCTTGATACCGTGAATACAAGGTCAGATGAGGTGAAGTCTGCCATTGTCGTTCCATTGACGGAAGGACTGCTATATCAGCCATCAGAATATTACATAGGCAATATGAGACCGGGCGATCTATACACGGCACAATTTAAGATTGACACGTCAAATATGAAAACCGGCGTAAATAATCTCGACTTCAAGGTAATCTACAAGGATGCAAATGGCTACCAGGAATCGGATGTCTGTACACTCACAATGAATGCGGTAGCGATGGAAGCTGCAAAAACAAACACAGCAGCATCGTCAGGAGGATTCATTATTCCAATCGTTCTAATCATCGTAATCATCGCAATCGGGACAGTTCTTTACATCAGGAGACGAAAGAGGAAGGTATAGATGGACCCGATAGAGCCTTTTATTACCGCATTTGAAAGCATTCGAAGCTCGAAGGCGAGGTCTTTTTTGACCACGCTTGGCATACTGATAGCTGTGGCAGCCGTAATCGCAAATGTTTCGATTGGAACGGGTTTTCAGGTATACTGGGAAGAAGCCGTTACGGGCATGGGCTCAAACCTTATCATGATTATTCCTCAGGAAGCAGGCGCACTGAATGACAGGGAACTGGATGCTGTAAGGGCTACTCCAGGCGTAGTAGAGGCGTCTCCACTACAAAATGATAATGCACGGGTAAGATTCATGTCGGAAACGAAGCGGTTGATGGTATCCGGTGTTACCAAAGAGTATCAGCAGGTTGGCAACCTGGAATTAGAAGAAGGTGATTTTCTCTCAGACCAGGACACATTTGCCGCAGTGCTCGGATACGATGTCGCACATGATAAGTTCAGCAGAAATATATCGGTTCGAAGTCCGATCGAAATCACGGTAAAGCGCTCAAACGGCGAGGAGTGTACTGAAACATTCATAGTAAAGGGGATAATAAAACATTCACGCGCTCTACCTCTGGGTATGCAGTATAGCTTTCATCCAGACGAGCTGATATTTATCCCGGAATCAACACTGAGCGAGATGCTGGATGAAAAAGGCTATGCCATTTTTGCCTCTGCAGAGAGCATGGACAAAGTGGAAGGGGTTACAGAGGAGATAGAAGATCGTTTGGACCGTCTTCTTGGTGTCATGAAAATTTCGAGAATGGAGCCGCCGTATACCATCATGAAACAAAAAGAGATCTTAGAGATGATACAAAAATCAACGGGCTTTTTGAGTAGCATGTTACTTGCTATCGCCCTTGTTTCATTAGTGGTTGGCTCTATTGGGATTATGAACATCATGCTCGTAACCGTGACAGAACGCACGAGGGAGATAGGTTTGATGAAAGCGGTTGGTGCAACGAAGTTCGATGTTTTGATTACTTTTCTGGTCGAATCAGGCATGCTTGGATTAGTCGGGGGAGCTTTTGGTGTTGCTCTTGGTGTTGGATTCTGCAAGATAATTCCCATAATCAATTTACCTTTGCCTCCTCCGGTTACACCAATAGAATGGGTATTCATTGGATTGGGTGTTGCACTCGCGGTTGGAATCGTATCAGGGATTTACCCTGCATATAAGGCTGCAAGAATGAGACCTCTTGAGGCGTTGAGATATGAATAAGTAGAAATATGAAATTGTTAATGTTGGCTATTGCGCTACCATTTTTGCTACCTGTCCTTTTACCTTTGGTCATTCTCTTTATTATTCTCGTAATAAAGGGTCGCAGAAAACAAAAAAGAGGAAATAAAGCTAACACAAAGCTAAGAGTAAAATAAAATTCTCGGCCGTGCTCCGTGAACTCTCAGCTCACTTTCTCTCACAAATTTACTATGCAAACTTTTTAATGGCATCTGTATAGTCAGGGAGAAGAAATTGAATATACAAATTAAGAAGGGGGTGATTGAAGTGTGTGTATTTTCGATTCTATCGAAAAAAGACTGTTATGGGTATGAATTAGCAGAAACCATCTCAAGACACATAGAAATCTCAGAAGGGACGATATACCCACTCCTAAGAAGATTGACCAAAGAAGGCTATTTCACGACCTACTTACGGGAATCTTCAGAAGGACCACCGAGAAAATACTATAAAATAACCGATCATGGAATAGAATACCAAAAAAGCCTGTTAAAAGACTGGAATGATCTGACAAAAGGTGTTAACGAGCTGATTGAGGAGTGTGAGAAAGATGAATAAGAAAGAATTTATGGAAAAATTGGATAATGCGTTGACCGGCATCCCAAGGGATGAAAAGAAAGAGGTAATGCGTGATTATGAGGAGCACTTTAGCATTGGGTTGGAAAAAGGCAGAACAGAAGAGGAGATTGCAAAATCGCTTGGAGATCCAGCTTCAATTGCAAAAAGTATAAAGGCGGAATACTCAATCACCAGAGCTAAAAAAGAACCGAGTATAAAAAATATTTTTAGAGCAACAATCGCAGTCGCCGGTCTTGGAGTATTCAACCTGATTTTTGTTTTGATACCGTTAATTATAGCAGTAGAGCTGCTGTTTGTAGCGTACATCGTAGCTGCGGTCTTTATAGCAGTGCCGTTTCTGATGCTGGTATATCCAGCAAGTGTGACCATACTCAGTGGAGACACTCCAATTTGGATGGTTGGGGTAGGGCTCCACATAATCGGAGATATACTCCTGGTAGTGCTGCTCTACGTAACAAAAGGATTCTACAAGCTAATCATTGCATATCTGCAAATGAATGTCAAAATAATTAAAGGAGAGTGATGAACGCGTGGGAATCAAGCAAATTTTGACTGCTCGATTTTTTAAGTTTCCACATTCTATATAATATACATCATAAATGCTTAAAACGGAAAAGACCCAGCGTGACGAACGATGTCAAACAAGAAGAGCATAATAGAAGAGAGGGTAGGGGAGAAGGAAAGGGATAAAGTAGTGGTCCTGGATTTCGGGGGACAATACAGCCACCTCATCGTGCGGCGGTGCAGGGAATTGGGCGTTTATACCGAGCTCCTTCCGTATGATGTTTCCATAGAAGAGCTGAAACGAGGAATTGAACGAGCAGAAGGAGGAGGTAAGATTCGGGGGATCATCCTTTCTGGCAGTCCTTTTAGCGTTCATGAACCCGGGAGTCCACACTGCAGTGCTGAGATTGTTGAGTTGAAGATCCCCCTCCTTGGCATCTGTTACGGGGCACAACTCATTGCGTATCTCATGGGCGGCGTGGTAAAAAAAGGGGGTAAGGGTGAATTCGGGAGGACCGAGCTGTTCTTTAAAGATTCTAAACTATTTGAGGGGCTAAGTGAAAACGGAATAAGCCCTTACAGGGCTTGCAGGAAAGCCCCTCCGGTAAACCCTTACAGGGTTCTCGGGGACGTGGGCGGAGCCCACGATGCGGGGGCACGGGCAGAGCCCGTGATGGGGCAGAGCCCCACAATAAACGTATGGATGTCGCATGGAGATGTGATAGAAAGGATGGAGGGTGCGGATATAATAGGTTATACCGATAATTCACCTATTGCCGCGTTTCGCATCAGAGACAAAATCTACGGCGTGCAATTCCATCCCGAGGTGCATCATACAGAGAAAGGAAAAAACGTGTTGCAGAATTTCTTATACTCTATATGCGGCTGCGAGAGGAATTGGACGATTGAATCATTTGTTAGAGAACAGATAGAAGAGATAAAGAGAACAGTGGGCAGCGATGGAAGGGTGGTATGTGGACTCAGTGGTGGAATAGACTCCTCGACTACGGCGTTGCTCGTCAATAAGGCTATCGGCGATCGGCTTACGTGCATCTTCGTTGACAATGGACTGCTCCGCAAAGGTGAACAAGAAGAGGTTCTCAATACGTTTGAAAATCATCTCCACCTTAACATGGTGTTTGTTGATGCAAAAGAGTGCTTCCTGAATGGATTGCGAGGCGTTAAGGATGCCGAAGCGAAGAGAATGATAATCGGTGAATTGTTCATAAACATCTTTGAGGAGGAGGCAAAGAAGCTCGGTAACGTGGATTTCCTTGCTCAAGGCACTATCTATCCGGATAGAATAGAGAGCGCGAGCGCGGGTTCACGGAAGTCATCTCGAATAAAATCCCATCACAATGTCGGTGCACTTCCTGAGACGCTTGGTCTGAAGCTGATAGAACCAATCAAGGAGTTGTATAAGGACGAAGTGCGGGACGTGGCGAAGGAACTCGGTATGCCTCCTCAGATACTAAACCGGCATCCGTTCCCTGGTCCTGGTCTTGCCGCGCGTGTAATAGGGGAGGTTACCGACGGTAAACTGAGGATCTGTCGTGAAGCATCGCGGATTGTGGAGGAAGAATTGATGAAGAGTGGGTGGTATGACAAAGTATGGCAAGCATTTGCCGTTGTTGGTGATGATGTCGCGACGGGCGTCCTTGGGGATGCGCGAACCGAAGGCAGACTCGTTACGATACGAGTAGTGGAGTCGAAGGAGGCGATGACTGCGGATTTTGTGAAACTTCCGTATGCGGTGCTGGAAAGTATGAGTAAACGAATAACGAACGAGGTTGAGGGCGTGACATGGGTGACCTATGCAATTTCATCTAAGCCACCGTCAACGATCGAGCCGTGTTAAAATTTGTGAAAGAGATTTATGCAAAGGGAATAAGTTCACTACCCGCGTTTTTCATGAAGCGTTTTTGATAAACTTTTGTAAAAAGTTTTATCGAACGAGAATACCATTCTCCTTCAGATACCGCTTGACCTCTTCAACGGTATATTCCTTATAGTGAAAGATAGAAGCAGCGAGTGCTGCAGAAGCATCCGTGAACTCAAAAACCTCTTTTATATGCACCGGCGACCCGCACCCACCAGAGGCTATCACAGGAATATTCACACGTTCACAAACTGCTGCTGTTAACTCTAAGTCAAATCCGTCTTTTGTTCCGTCTCTATCCATGCTTGTGAGCAGTATTTCACCCGCCCCTCTACCGGCTACCTCCTTTGTCCATTTAAGTGCATCAAAACCCGCGAACTTCCTGCCACCATAGAAGGAACATTCAAACCAGCATTTACCCTCCTTCGTGTCTACAATCTCCCGCTGCTCATTTATTGCCCTGAGCGCTTCCTCTTCACTTCGAAGATACCGCCGCTTCGCATCGATCGCCACCACGCATGCTTGACTCCCAAATCGTCTCGCAAGCTCGTTCACCAGTTCAGGATTCATTATCGCCGCGGTGTTCACTGAGACCTTGTCTGCGCCAGCATTGAACATTTTGCGAGCATCCTCCAAGTTGAGAATCCCCCCACCCACGGTAAGAGGTATAAACACATTACTCGCCGTTTTTTCTATTACCTGTGCCATCGTCTCCCTTCGCTCGTGGGATGCGGTGATGTCCAGAAATACAAGCTCATCCGCTCCTTGCTCATCGTATTCCGCCGCGAGCTCCCAGGGAATGCCTGCATACGTAATGCGACGGAACTCTATACCTTTAACTACTCTCCCTTCAGGCACGCCAAAATCGCAGTCCAAACAGGGGATAATTCGTTTTGCTAACATTCGCGCTCATCACCAACTTTACTATTACAAACGAAGGTTTTTCGCAGAGTGTCAGGGCCCGCTAAACAATTCCACATATTATCTCAGAGTTTCTCCTATTTCAAATAGATGGGTTATCAAACGTTTTACGTGCTCGGTGGCACTTAATACCTCAGGAATCCCCAATTCTACCTCATAAAAATTTGAGTGAAGATAATTTGCTGTTCTGAAATCTTCGTATAACGTAGGATCGTTTACCTCGGTTGCGAGTTCACGCATAAATTCCCATAGTTCACCATGAGTTTTTAGTATTAATCCTCTCTTAGCTGCTAGTGCTTTAACAGCTTGGGCTACAGCACCCCACAAAAATTCGCTGGCTTTATCTAAATCCTCTTTCTCTAGGGATTTTTGTGCGTTTTGGAGGTACCGACGGCTTTGTTCTGAATACCTTGCAAAATTATCTGTATCGTCCATATTTATCAACTTGTCAATTGTATCTCACCAACTGGTGGGATGTTATATTCTAAAATTTCGCCACTAACCGCGTCTATTTTAATAGTAGCAATAAGGACTCTAGCAATGCCTATATTGAATTCTACAACCCAAAGATCATTTTCGCGAGTGGTTTTTATAGGTCTAGCAATTCTTCCTCTTAGCGGATATTTTTCCATTAAGAATGATACAGCTTTCTCAGTTGCCTCCGATGCATTCTTAATTTTATCCATGATGACCACCGTTTCATTATAAATACATATCTCTCAATGTTTATAAACTACCTATTTCGAAAAACTCGTATTATGAGGGAGCTCTGACATTTCATATAACTTCGATATATCTACATTAAATGCTTTTCTCGATAAATAATAAAGACTAGCATTGAGAAAGCCTTTAGAAGCATGAAAGTATGCAGCTTAAGCGAAATCTTAACCCTTACATATACTCACGAAATTCTTTAAAAGGTGCAATCCTCTCTTTGATGACTTCTCTGGATGAAACTGAACGCCATATAAGTTCTTTCTGTTCACGACCGCGGTTACCTGCACGCCGTAGTCAACGGATGCGATAATACGCGCTTCATCGCGCGGCATGCAGTGATACGAGTGCACGAAGTAGAAATAATCGGCGTCAGTAATCCCATCCAGTAGCACCGAATCTCTTCGGGGAAGGAGATTGTTCCAGCCCATGTGTGGCACTCTCACAGTATCGGGTAGACGAACCACGGTTCCCGGTAGCAATCCCAATCCTTTTTCATTGCCCTCCTCGCTTGCTTCAAATAAGAGTTGCATTCCAATACATATCCCGAGCACTGGAACGGCAGATTCTACACGCTCAATCAACGCCTCTGAAAAAGGCTTAAAGTTGCGTACACAATCGTCAAAGGCACCAACGCCCGGTACAATAATGCCATCAGCCTCCCTCAGCTGTGCAATAGCATCATAAGTGATGAGCATCGGCTGATCATACACTCGCTTCAGCCCGTTGTAAATGCTGAACAGATTTCCCATCCCATAATCAAGTATCGCAATCATTCTTTAAAGGCTACCTCCTCGACAGAATGCCGATTTTTCTATCCCGCAAGCACTGTGCACTCCCTCACACATATCGGACACTTACCACATAAACGAGTATTTGAGAAATTTTAAGCGGAATTAGGATGTTTTCAGAAAAGGTATGAAAGAATTTTTATATGCTCAAGATAATAAGATTAATGACGAAATGAAGGCACCAGAACGAATTACGGTAGCTATGGATGAAGAAACGTCCGAGGTGTTGAAAAAGATGAGAGACGAGTTAGGCGTATCACAGAGCGAGCTCATTCGCCAGGCGTTGAAGTTTTATGGCAAATACCGCGTGCTAATCGAGTCCGTAGAGGATAAGAAGATGTACACCCATGCCGAGATGCTGAAGGTTGGTGAGCATGTCATTGTCGATATCGATCATTGGTTGCTCTTCTTGCGGTTCATCGAAACGCACCCCGAGAAGGAGAAGTTTTGGGAATTGAACAAACCGATATACGAGGCACATGCCGAGCAGTTCAAGCACAAATCGTATCGTGTCGAGGATGTGCTCAAACGACTCGAAGCGTGCAATTACTTTGCCGTCAACCACG
>JASEFB010000002.1:31909-37423 GCA_030019325.1 archaeon
CAGGTGGACATCCGTGAGGATATCGCCAAATTGAGGGTGAAGGTCTTACAGGAATGAATACCGACAAGCATTGCAGTCCTGCCAAAGCCAAACGCCTTAGGCGTTATCTTTATACCCATCGGAGCTTGCTGCCGCTTATATTCAGTATGGTCCACCTTCCAGATGACATCGCTTACCACGCGTTCATCAAAACCCATCTCAATTATCTCTTCTTTGCCATTGCATTAACGGAGTATTAATGTTGTTTGGAAGTTTTCCTGGTGCACCATTGCGGTACCGTTATACTAAGTCAAGGAAATAATGATGAATTCTTCTATCTTCAGTGAGTTCAGGATGAAAAGCAAGCGCGAGTATATTTTCTTGCTGTGTAGCGACGACATGCTCATCAAAGGTTGCTAATACCTCCACATGTTCCGCCACGTGCGTTATAGACGGTGCCCTGATGAACACTGCAGGAAAGGGCTCCTCAAAAATGTTCATCTTTAACAAAGTCTCAAACGATTCCCGCTGCCTGCCAAACGCGTTTCGCTTTACTTTTACGTCCATCAAGCCGAGTAGTGGCTGGCCTGTCTTTGCAACTTCGTCATCTCCCTCCCTGGCAAGCAGTACCAGTCCTGCACAGGTACCGAGTATCGGTATCTCGCGTTCTTCCACAGCCGTTTTAATCTCCGATAAAATATTCTCGCGTTGCATGAGTCTGCCTATTGTGGTGCTTTCACCACCCGGTATCACGAGTGCATCGCATGACCTAACTATTCCCCGATACTTTATCTTTATCACCTCACCCAGGGCACCTCGTTCCGCTAACGTCTTCTCCAACGCGATGACGTGCTCCTCGACATCACCCTGCATCGCAATCACACCTATCCTCGTTGTCATCGTAGTCAGTTTCTTTTCACTTTTGTTCGCAAAAGCACTTAAAATAAAGAAGTGAAAAACTTATACGTTAAGGTTAAGCAAATAAAATGCCAAAATAGAAGTGTGCAGGGGTAGAGAGAAGGGGGAAATGGAAAGAGAGGAGATTTTAAGTGCCATATATCATTGTGTGAAATGCAAATTATGCAGTATTTCGAGTTTTCACCCTAATGAGGAATGGTTACCTTTATGCCCAAGCGGGCAATTTTATGGCTATCAGGCATTCTATGCACCTGGCAGGTTAGAGATTTTCAGAGAAATATTGGAAGGTGAGCTATCAGAGCCTTCAGATGGATTATTGAAAGCCGCATACGCATGCACGCTATGTGGGGCGTGTTATGAGAAATGCAAGCAGATAACAAGTGTGGAAATAAGGTTGCCGGAACTGTTTGAGGAACTGAGGAGAGAGCTGGTAAAGAAGGGATGGATCCTTGACGCTCATAAAAACATTGTAGAAAAGATTAAAGAGACGAGGAATGCGTATGGCGAGAAAGTTGAATACAGAGCGAAATCGGTCTACGGGGCGGATGTTCTCTATTTTATCGGCTGCACTGCTCGATACAGGGTGCCTGAGATTGCAGATGCGATGCTACAAATCTTTGATAAGTTAGGGATAAAATATCAGGTAATGGATGAGGAGTGGTGCTGTGGTTCGGTTTTACTCAGAACAGGACAGATAGAAGCTGCGAAGGAACTTATGGAACACAACATCGAGGCGATAAAAAGGAGTGGTGCAAACATCGTGGTCTTCACCTGCCCCGGATGTTTGAACACCATCGAAAAGAATTATCCAGATATGGGTGTCGAATTGGTGCATTCCACGCAGTTCTTAACACGGTTGGGCAATATGGAAGTGAAGAAGTTGGATATGAAGGTAGCTTATCACGATCCCTGTCATCTGGGAAGGGATTTGGGCATATATGATGCGCCAAGGGCGGTTTTAAAAGGGGTAGTAGATATAACGGAAATGAAAAGAGAGAGGGAGCAGGCGTGGTGCTGCGGCTCCGGTGGAGGAGTAAAATCGGCATTTGATGATTTCGCATTGTGGAGTGCCGGTGAACGAATAAAAGAGGCGAGAGAAGCGGGTGTGGAAGTGCTCGTCAGTGCATGCCCGTTCTGCAAAAGGAACTTGAGAGAAGCAGGCGAGAAAGAAGGGATGAAAGTTTATGATGTCGTGGAACTTGTGAATAAGGGTTTAGAGGGGTGATGAAGCTGAAACAATCGAAGTTTATAAAAGAACTGCAAGCAATAGTAGGGGAAGAGAACGCCACAGACGACAGGGCAATATGCGCATCTTACTCAAGAGACCAGCACTGGCACTTTGTGCCCGCGAAAAATCCTGCATGCGTGGTGCGACCCGCGAACAAAGAAGAAGTGAGAGAGGTTTTAATGCTCGCAAATAAGGAAAAAATACCGGTGATACCTTACAGCACGGGGATAAATGTAAGGGGATTGACAATTCCCGTTTATGATGGCAGTATTTTGTTAGACCTGTCGAGGATGAACCGCATCCTGGAGATAAATCCTGAGATGAAGACCGCAACGGTGGAACCAGGGGTGACATTTGGCATGCTGCTCGAAAAGACAAAGAAATATAAGCTAAGACCTGCATTCCCTGACGCACCGCTTACAGTAAGCGTATTGGTAAATTATTACCTGCGGGGGATATATCAAACTGCGGCGGCTGATGGTCATGACCATGTATTGTCGTATGAGATGGTTCTTCCAAATGGAGAGATAATAAAAACGGGCTCAAGGGCGCTTTCCCAGATGCCTTATTTCAGATATGGTGTGGGCCCTGATTTCACCGGTCTTTTTTGCGCTCATCCCGGCACATGCGGCGTGGTGACCGAATTGACCGCAAAGCTTTATCGGTTGTATGATAACAGAAAAGTTTACTTCGTTGGCTTTGACAATGTGAGCACACCCACGAAATTCATTTACAATTTGATGAACGACGAGTTGGCTGCGAGTATCAGGTTAGTGGACAGTCAGAGCTGGTTGAAAGGGATATGTGGAACTTTTGATTACCCCTACGAAAAGCTACCGAAGTTCGTGTTGTGCATATTAGTGGAAGGTCTGAATGGCATATTCGAGGCGAAGGATAAGTTAGTGGTAGGATATATAAAAGAATCAGGAGGCAAGGTTTTGGATTTCCCGGAGGACTTCAAGAGGACCTTCGAGGAAGAGAGTTTGGGTGGTGCGGAGAAGAGTTGCATGGTGTTTGGCTTAAGAGGTAATTACCATTGCATCGGTCTCTACGGACCTTTGACGCTGGCTGCGAAGTATTATGAACTACATGAGAAGACAGCATTGGAGGTTGGCATACCAAAGGATCATGTTCATTTCTATCTCGATCCGATATATAGTTTTCACGGGCAGCTTTGTTACGTCGAGCTTGATATATTCTACGACGGAAGCGAGCTGCGATTCGGAGAGAAGTTGAGGAATTACAATGAGAAACAATTCCAGAGGTTGCTTGACCTGGGTATCTATGGCTGGTTCAGACCTTATGCAGGGATAATAGAGCCGACAGTAGCACGAATAGGGTATCTTGCCGAGGTCTGGAAGAAGTTCCTTGAGGTTTTAGACCCGAATGGGATTATGAATAGGGGGAAACTATTCTAACAACGCTCAAGTTCCTAAAAACGCATCAAAGAACATCCGCCCGGTATCCCACGGACCTGGACCCGCCTCTGGATGGTATTGCACACATTTGATACCCAGATAATTATCTTCAAATCCTTCTACCGTGCGATCATTTGCATTGACCTGTGTGAGCTCCCCTATGCCCTCTAGTGTGTCCTTATCAACGGCGAACCCATGATTCTGCGTGGTGATGTACACACGCCCGGTTTTGAGATCTTTAACAGGCTGGTTAGCACCTCTATGCCCGAATTTCAGTTTGTAGGTATCACTCCCCAGCGCAAGCGCTATTATCTGCAGGCCCAGACAGATACCGAAAATAGGAATTTCTCCTGCGAATTTTTTCACGATACTCATCGCATTCTTTCCCCTCTTCGGGTCGCCGGGTCCGTTTGAAAGCAGCACCGCATCGGGTTCCGAATCTCGTATCTCTGATTCTTTCGCGTTTGCGGGAAACACGAAGATGTCCCAATTTCGTTTTGCTATGTTGTCCAATATATTCCGCTTAATGCCCAAATCAAGCACTGCTATTCTTTTTCCTTCTCCTTTGATCCTGTACGGATTCTTACAGGTCACCTGTTCGATCAAATCGAGCTCCGAGATATCTGGTTGTGTTTTGGCGAGTTCTAACGCTTTATCTGTCTCTTCAACGCTTCCTACCTGCAAACAAGCCTTCATTGTACCGTATCGCCTCGTCTTTATCGTCAGCATCCTCGTATCCACCTCGCTTAGTGCAGGCACACCATCCTGCTTCAGGAATTCGTCTATACTTCGTTTGCTCTGATAATGCGACGGAAAATCACATCTCTCCCGTACCACAAAGCCCTCAACCTTTATTCCATCCGATTGGCAGTGAGACCCGCTCACACCATAGTTCCCAATGAGGGGATAGGTGAGCATGAGTATCTGTCCTTTATATGACGGGTCGGTTAACACTTCTTCGTAACCCGTAAACGAAGTGGCAAAGACGAGCTCGCCTACAGCGGTGCCTTCGGCTCCAAAACCTTTCCCTTCGACTACCGTTCCATCTTCAAGTGCGAGAATTGCCTTCATGGTGCAAAATACTCATTGAGTGACTTGACTTCAATCCCCCCGCCACTCTTTTCCATTCCCAGTATCGCAGCTGCCGCAGCCTTTGCCGCCTGCATCGTTGTTATATACGGAATACCGAGGTCGATACAGCTCCTTCGTATCTGGTAGCCATCTTTATAGGATTGTTTATCTGTCGGCGTATTTATCACCAGCTTTATTCTGTTCGAGTGCATCAGTTCTACCACGTTTGGAATGTGGGGCTCTGCCCCACGACCCCGCAAGCCCTGTAAGGGCTTTTCTTGTAACTTCTTCAATGTTCCCGCATCGATCCCGCGTTCCTTCAGATATGTCACAGTACCTGCGGTGCCGACGATTGAGAGCCCCGCCTCTTTTAAATTTCGAGCCACCCTCACCGCCGCCTCCTTGTCCTCATTGCAGACCGAAATAAAAACCGTGCTGTTGTTCTCCACAGGCAGGGGATTATCAGCTGCGAGTTCCGCTTTGAAGAATGCCTTGTCAAACCCGTAATCTATACCCATAACCTCTCCCGTGCTCTTCATCTCAGGTCCAAGAAGAGTATCAACGCCCCTTAATTTCGGGAAAGGTAAGACGACCTCCTTTACTGCTACATGCTCCACATCCCATTCCTTAACCTCCAACTCCCTCAGCTTATGCCCCAGCATGACCTTCGCGGCTAGCTTCGCAAGTGGTATTCCCGTTGCCTTCGCCACATACGGTATCGTTCTACTCGCTCTCGGATTCACCTCCAGCACGTAGACCACCCCATCTTTCACCGCCATCTGAACGTTGAGCAACCCTTTTATCTGCAAGGCCAAGGCTATGCTCCTCACATAGTCCCTTATCTTCTCAATAATATCCGTGGATAAGGACTGAGGAGGAATAACACAGGTAGAATCGCCG
>JASEFB010000297.1 GCA_030019325.1 archaeon
AAGAGCGGAAATCTTTTTTGTCCGCAGGATAAATGGATGCAACAATTGATGTTTTAGAACGTGTGTCTTATTTCGTTTATCCCAAATAATTTCAAACTTGCACCAGTCTATCATTAAGAAGTTTTTTATCTGTTTAACTAAAATACTTACAGGAAGGATGTGGGAAAATTAACTATTTCTCATCCCTCGGCTCATAGAGCTTTATTTCTAACGCCCTCATTCCTTCCCGTTGAAAATTCCATATCATCCAATGCAGTTTATTTACCCCTATGCGTGGATTTCAGCCTCAAGTTTTTCGAGTTACATTTCCTGCACCTCGTCGCTCTCAGTGCATTTCGTGCATTACAATCCATGCATATCTTTACCCGAAGGAGTCTCGCCTCGGCTTCTGGAAATCTCGCCATTACTGTTTCACACCCTATTTATCTACTCAACGTAGCTTATAAAAACCTTTTTCTTTAGCACAGGTCGCAGCGCGTTTTTGAGAAAACTTTTTAAAAAGGTTTATAGAAAGGTGTTGCTGAGGCAATTAAATCATTTTTCAAAAGGAGAGATAGTGGGATTGTATGGGAAAAATAAAAG
>JASEFB010000298.1 GCA_030019325.1 archaeon
CCCTTGGTCGCTGTAACCGTATGGCAGGAATCAATTATTCAAGACTCCGTTCTTTAACTGCCAGAGAGCTAATCAATGCTTTAATCAGAGATGGCTTCTCCTTTGACCGCCAATCAGGTAGTCATCAACAATTATTAAGTGATGTAAATGGGAGAGGAGAGGAGTAAACCGGAGGGCGTTGTTCCTGAACTCTCGAAACGAGTGGATGACTTGAGAGCAGAGATGAATGCAAGGTTTAGCGATATATACTCAAGATTGAATCATCTTGAAACAGAGATAAACGAGCTGAGAGGCGATTTGAAAAAGAACTTCAGATGGATGGTTGGATTAATCGTTGCGACATGGGCTCTGATTATCTCCATGTGGGTGACTGTAATCATGGCAATTGTTAAATAAATAAAGAAAAACTGGATGGAAGGGATAATTAAGAAATGAAAAAGACCATTTCAGTGCTTATCCTATTGCTTGCAATAGCTTTCTTCGCAATCATGGTCTCATCCCTATCTTCGGTAAAATTACTCACCGTCTCCGGCAACAGCATGGAGCCGGTGATAACAGAAAAAGATCTTATTGTAGTTGCC
>JASEFB010000299.1 GCA_030019325.1 archaeon
TTTCCAGCTCTGCTATTCTTTCTTCCAGCTCCTTTATCCGGAGCATCAAACTTTGGTAATCTGCGCTTGCCGTTACCAGCATCTCCACACTCAAACTTTCCGCCATTAAAAGTAACATGGCAGTATATATTTAAATACGCTTGTTTTCTACTCCAACATGTATCGCCCAAATACGCTATTTTATCGATGGATAAGTTTAAAATGAGGGGTAGCTATACAAATACTCAAAATATTATCTTGACTTTCGCCGTTATATAACATAAAGTGTTTATTCGCCACACACATTTCTCCTCTCACAGCCTTTCAATTTCCCATAGGCGACATTTCAGGTATTATTTTGTAGAATCGGATATAAGAGTGCTAATCCAACTTCATACTGACTAACTTCCTATATCGCATCAGGCCCAAAATATCAAACATCGCCTTCTGTTCCTCATTCATGTCGTTAAGAACATAGAGTTTTTTCTTGACATCGTAAAACTTGATAACCGACAGTTGAATCTCCAAAAGCTCCTCCACTATCCTCGCAAGGCTCAATCCGACCCCTGCCATATGTAATTTGCGTTTCAGAAGTAGCAG
>JASEFB010000300.1 GCA_030019325.1 archaeon
ATAACTATGGACTCTACCTTTTCTAACCTTATGCCCAAATGGGAAGTTAGGAAATCCATAGCGGTATCTGTATTTATCCAGATCTCATTCTCTGAGCAAATTTCGTTCAGATACGCATTGTCAAAGGTTGCTGGATTTGCATGGGTGTGCACTGCGATATGTCCGTGTAGCAGTCTAAACATGCCACTGGGAGCTTCTTTTGGCGGCACAAATGTTGGTAATGGATCATATCCATTCGCCTCAAGTTTCTTTGAATAAAGCTCTATTTTCCCGGTAGGCGTCTTTATTTTTACTCCTTCAAGCCCCTTGAGTTCGGGACTTATATCAGATGACCAAATCGAGTTGTCTTTGAAGTAATCTTTGTCAATCCCGAGTGGGCTGAGCTGAGCATTAATGTAGTCGTCCAGCTCGAAGTCAAAGTAATTCCCGATCCCTATTCTCTGAGCCAGTTCCTTGAAAATCCAGAACGAATGCTTTGATTCGTACAGCGGCGCAACGCATTTTGGACGCAAGGCGACTTTTGGCGTTTTCCCCTGGATAACCATAGCAGGGTCATCTCGTTCCAGGTAGGTGC
>JASEFB010000301.1 GCA_030019325.1 archaeon
GTTAATATGCTTCTCGGAGTCAGCTTCCTAAAAAATTTCGTAACCACGATAGACTACAAGAGTAATATCTTGATAATAGAAGATCCATAAAGATTATGAAGCCATTGCAGGCTTGTTAGCGATCGCATATCTGGTGCTGAGACGGAAGAAGTAAAGAAGCAGTATACCACAAAAGCAAAATCAAAAATTGTAAAAGTTTTTTGGGGATAGTTTTTTATCCCCTCTTTATCTTATTAAATATTAGGAGATGAAAATGACAAGTTCGGTAGTGACGATAAAAATAGAGAAATCAACGTTGCAGTTGTTAGAAGAGTTAAGAGAGGAAACGAACTCAAGAAACTTTGATGAAGTGATAAGGAAGCTTACCAAACACTTTCTTTTAGAAAAAGAACCTGTGCTAAGAAAAAATTCTTTTGGTAAAGGTTTTCTTTTAAAGAAAAGCTTTTTTGGTGCGCATCCAGAGATTTCAAGTTTCACAGAGAAGAACGAGATTCTGTTCCATGAGCTGTGATGCCGTGATTGACTCTTATGCTTGGATTGAGTTTTTAAAGCTCACGAACATCTTTAACCACTT
>JASEFB010000302.1 GCA_030019325.1 archaeon
ATGCGGGTCTTTGTTATTTACTTCTTGCATTTCATATAAAATTTTTTTTGACATACAGTACTTCCGAAACTACGAAGTTTCGAAGATACATCACCTCTTATATTAGTGCGCCTTTCCAAGAATTTGAAGATATTACGTATTGAATTTGAAAGAAGGTAGAGGTCAAAGAAATTTTCACTTTCCATTGGGATGAAAAGTGTGATTTTATTCTTATTAACACGTGGAAACAGTTCAAAAGACCGATAGCTTACGCTATTGATGCCAGGGAATAATGGCCCAAAAGAAGTCTGGGTCAGGCTGTGGCTAATCGAGAGCGGAGTTCCATGACCCTACGCCCATTATAATCGACCATTTTTGCATAAAACTCCCTTAGGGGAACCGCGTTCAAGAATTTACCATCGCACAGGTATCTTTGTATATCCTCGGTGATAAGCGATTTCAACTCGTAAGCGGTGATGGAGAGGATGCTCTTCAGCACGTTCAGGAAATTGTGCAGTATGCTCTGAACGACAAAGAAAAGAACCCTCGCAACACCCCTCTTTGAGCACGTCCTTATCTTAAATCCGTTCTTTA
>JASEFB010000303.1 GCA_030019325.1 archaeon
CAGGATTACATCTTAAATTTACAGCGAAAACACAAAACCATCATCTCACAGCTTATTTCATATCATAAAACTCTAATTTCAAGCTCTGAAGGGATGATAATGTCCCTACACTGGTACCTTTAACACCACTGCAATGGACTTCTGCATCTACATGTGGATAAACTGTCTACTTTTGCGTACACTGAAGAGCGAAAGTGATGGGGGAAAGAGTCTTTACATACTCTGGCTTAAGTGTCAGGATGTTTCGAACGCTTATAATGCCTACGAGCTTATCATCTTCAATCACCGGCAGCCTTCGTATGCCCTTTTCAGCCATGAGCTCGCATGCTTTCTCCAGCGGTGCGTCTGGCTCGATAGTGATTAGAGGAGATGACATAATTTCTTTTGCTTTTACCTCATTTGCCCGTTTATTCTCCAATAGAACTTTTAACACGATGTTTCGCCCGGTAATAATTCCGGCAGATTTACCTCCTGAGGTTATAACTACACTGCCGATGCTCAGTTCTGCCATGTCCTTCACTACTTCTGTAACA
>JASEFB010000304.1 GCA_030019325.1 archaeon
GAGCAAGGATGGCACGTGGACGAAGAAGGGCAGCAAATCATACTTTGGCTATAAGCTTCATAGTAAAATAGACACAGAGCGTGGCCTCATCCGCGAACTCGAGACAACCACGGCGGCGGTTCACGACAGCCAGGTAGACCTCTCTAAAGAGGGCGAAGTCGTCTATCGAGACCGCGGTTACCAGGGTACTAAACCTAAGGGGTACTCCGCAACAATGAGACGAGGTGCGCGGGATCACCCGCTCGGCATCTTAGAGAGATTGCGAAATAGCAGGATAAGCAAGAGGAGAGCACCAGCAGAGAGGCACTACTCGGTGCTAAAGAGAGTTTTTAAGGCCACGCACGTTCTGGTCACCACGGTGCCACGGGTGCACGTCAAAATGATCTTTACTGCCATCGGATTTAATCTCTACCAGTTATGCACGCTCAGGAGGCAGGGACTCATATAGCCTAGCGTGAGCTATCGACAAAAAATCGGAAAAGATGGGAAAAACGAGCTGTTTGGAGGAAAAAAATGGGAGAGGAACGAAAAAACCGAAAAGATGAGCAAGAAATCTTAGAAGATCCTTT
>JASEFB010000305.1 GCA_030019325.1 archaeon
AGCCCTTAGAATCTTTCACTTTATTGGCGTGAGATGGATTGGCTGAATAGTTACCAAAAACATTTTTTTCTTGAGGAATAAGTAGGTTCCAAGTTTTTTCGTTAAGCTTTAATTGGGGATACTCAAAAAGCTTAAATTGTTTTGTATAATAAAAATGCTCAGTAAATTTGGATTTTATTTCACTTAGCAAATCCTCTTTAGGTCGATACGCTTTAGCAACCTTGATAATGTGGTTCTTGATGTTTCTTCTATCCCTAATAGCTTCTGAAATTAATATTGCTGGATAATTTGTCACGTCTGCAAATACTCCAGAATCTCCAAAATCTACTAGCTGTATTATTTTTGTTCTATCCACAATTATTTTTCGTATTTTTTCACCATAATCCGTAACCATAAATTGATTTGATATAATATATCCGATTTTTCCGCCTTCTGTCAACCAATTAGTACCTCTTTCAAGAAATAGAATGTAAATATCAAATTTGCCCAAAGCACTTTCATAAAGTTTTTTATACATCAATTGTTTCAACCCTAGAAACTCCGGACAAAATTCATTTCCGGGTTTAACC
>JASEFB010000306.1 GCA_030019325.1 archaeon
CCATCAATGGAGAGTGCTGCTCCATTTAGCACTACATCCGCTCCACCAAGGGAGAAAAAGGCTCCGAGGGTGAGTGCGGTGACGTTCCTCAATTGAACCATCACCATTGAATTGCGGACCGTGAGGAAATAATAGATTAAATAGAAGACGAAACATAATGAGAAGAAGAAAGCGATATATTTCAGCACTTCCTTGTTCGCTTGCGCTTCTTCTAATATGGTGGTTAATGTGCCTTTTCTAACAGGGAATTTACCTTTGACTTTATGCTCTACCTTCCTGCTTTTACCTTTTATCCTTCTTTTATCTTTCTCTCTCTCCTTCCCCTTCGCCTTTATCTTTACCATCATATACTTTTTGCTTCTTTTCTTTTTACAAAAGAAATCCTGTGCTAAAAGAAAAATTCATATTTTTTCCGGAAATGAATTTTGTCCGGTTTCCTTCGATTGCAACGATTGATGATATCTTGGTAGTGCTATTACTCTCAGGATTCATGGTTCTATTGCTGCCTTTGGCTTATACTAAGCGACTCTAAAGTTATAAATAACCCCAAGGCGATGCCGAATTCAA
>JASEFB010000029.1 GCA_030019325.1 archaeon
CCTGAGTGTTCTCCTTTTGATCTCTATTAACCAGGATCACCTGCATGCCGATTTCTTTGGGCCCTTTTATATCCCGTTCGAAATTGTCGCCAATATACACGGCCTCCGTTGGAGGAATTTCTAATAGGTCACAGACAATCGTAAAAAGTCGGGGATCAGGCTTTTTGAAGCCATATTGGGTGGATACGATAAAGTGGCCAAAGAACTGATCTAGCCCTAACATTTTAGCTTCTTCAAAGCAATATACCTTCTGGGCATCGGAGACCATAGCCAGGGGATATCCGTCTCTTTTCATTTCCCGCAATACCGGTAGACTGTCGGGGAAAAGCTGAAATCGCTCGCGACTGAGAAGCCGTTTCAGCTTACAGCAGGATTCTGCCAAAAAGGAATTAGTTAATCCCTCTTTTCTTAGAATAATCTTAAACACGTTCTCAAGGTCTACCTCGGGATAGCGCTCACCGCCTGTTTTGAGATAGCGGTCCTTTTCGAGCGCAACGACGGCCTTTAGTTCGTCCGAACCGATAGTTGCCCCGTAATACTGCAAATAGAGCGCGAGATAGTTAAAAACTTCATCCTTCCCTTCATCTGTATGGATATCTACAAGGGTCCCGTAACAATCAAAGATCACAGCCCGTATTTTAGACATCGCTTCGCTTCTCGCAGCAAATTTTTTCTATATGGCTCGTCTAACCAAGTATTCCTCGCTATCCTTAATAAACCTAAGGACATATAAAGGGGGATCCTGCGAGTGATGGCATAGAAAAACTGCTCATCACCACAATTAACCGCGTATTCCCATAAAAAGTGCCCAATATAGGGCTCGGCGGCCCACCCATCGCCCGTACGCCACATAAAGTGATGCTTTAAATCGGCAGCGATAAACCCTAGATCCCAACAGCGATCCGCCCGTTTCACTTTCTCTACGTCGATGCCGATCACCTCGTGATGCTGAAAAAAGAAGTTAGTGGGTGTTGCATCCCCATGAACGATTACTTCGTTGTCTACAAAAATGCCATTTTTGTCCCACCACGTGGCTGCATATCTTTCAATCTCGTCTCTTTTAGAGGATGTTAAAGGCCCCTGACTCAAAGAATATAACAACTTACTCAGATACTTTTGGGGACGATCGGGGGAAACCTGCCTCTCTCTCTCGCTCTTGCGGTGAAGCTTGACAAAGAACCGAGCCAAATAGCGTAACTCATCAAAAAGCCTGTTGAAGTTTTGCAGATGCTATCGGAACAATGATCGCATGGCTACCTGCGATAATTGCTGCACTCATCATCCTGCTCATAGGCGGGTTCGCAGGGCGTATTGGTGGTAAAATCGTATCCAAAGTGCTTGATAAGATTGGTGTAGACGAGGCAGTGGACAAAACCATTATAGGTGATACAATCAAGAAATCCGGCATGACTACGGTGGGATTTTTTGATGCGCTGGTCAGGTGGTTTATATACATTATCTTTATCGTCGCAGCGGTAAACGTGCTGAACATACCAATGTTGACAGACTTCATGCATCGGATTGGATTATACATTCCGCATCTCATCGCAGGCATCATCGTGCTGGTGGTAGGTCTGATACTGGTCAACATCGTCATGAACTGGGTAGGAGAACAGTTAACATCCCGCGAAGTTTCATACGCTGATATAATAACACCGGTGTTGAAGGCGCTCTTCTCATTAGTGGTGATCGTCTTAGCGTTAGACCAACTACTCATTGACACAAGAATCATCTACACATTCCTCGTTCCGTTAGCATGGGGACTTGCAGCAGGCATTGCAATCGCTATCGGAATCTCTCTGGGCTGGGGGATCAAAGACATTGTTGCAGAGTATATAAAAGAGAAACTGAAGACCAATACAACCACCGGGTGGGTTGAAGTAACGAAAGCGATTTTTAATGCATACGGGATGAAGATCTATTACAACGATGATCGGGTCTCTATGAAAGCGACCATGAAGATCATGAGTGCGAGAAGCGCAGAAACTGATTTTGTGGATTCTCCTCTTGAAAACGGGATGAAGAAGTCTTTAGAGCTCTACACGGTACGAAAGCTTCCTGTAGTTGCAACAAAATTTGTCATGGAGGTGGGGATATGACCCTCGACATCGTTGTTTACGGGAGCGTCACCCTTTTTGACCTTCTTATGGTTACCCTGATTCTTATAATTGCGGTTATCATAGCTAAAGGAGTAGCACTCAATCTGAGAAGGGTCCTTAGAGATAAGGTGAGCAAAGAGCATTTAGAGATCCTTGCCAAGACTATTTACTACAGCATTATTGTTATCGCGGTGCTCTCGGTTCTGCCAACTCTCGGGGTACACCCCTCAGGATTGCTGGTTGCTGGAGGCGTAGCGGGTATAGTGATCGGTTTTGCCAGTCAGAGCGTAGTAGGCAACCTTGTATCAGGGCTATTTCTGATGATTGAGCGACCCATGAAGTTGGGGGACGCGGTCAATATAGCCGGGACTGCAGGCGTTGTAGAGGACATCCGCATAATCTCGACCACATTGAGAACTTTTGATGGGTTGTACGTGAGGATACCCAATGAGAAGGTCTTCACTGCCGACATAATGAACTACGTTGCCCATGTTGCCCGGAGGCTCGAGTACGTGGTTGGCATACGGTACAGCGACGATGCGGACAAGGCTATAGGGATAATCAAGAAGCTCAGTGAAGAACACCCCCTCACCCTTAAACATCCGTCAGGCGATATTTTTGTTGATAACCTTGGAGATAACGCGGTCAATATTATAGTGAGAATCTGGGTACCTTCCACTGAGTGGTATGGGGTTAAAAAGGAGCTTTTATGGAAGATAAAGACGGCTCTCGAAGCTGAGGGAATAGAGATCGCCTTTCCCCAGCGTACAATCTGGTTTGCTAATGAGCTGAGAAGTCGAGAGGGTGCAAATAATTTGCCCGACTCTGGCTCCTCGTAATTCTACGGGCTTATACACGCACCCTTCGGTAGATGGGTATAGTATATAAGGGATATAGGTATCATATAAGTTGAAGTGGATTGAGGGACAGATGGAGATGGAAAGAGATAGCGAGTCATTGAGAGAGAAATATTTCCGCATTGCCCTCTTCAGCATGGAGATAGGCGTGGATCATAAGATGCCAACCTATAGTGGCGGACTTGGTGTTTTAGCAGGTGATATCTTACGATCGTGTGCAGATCTGAGCGTTCCCATTGTCGCAGTTACCCTCGCCAGTAATAAAGGGCATTTCTCTCAAAGATTAGACGAGGCGGGGAATCAAGCTGAATTGCCGATGGAGTGGCGGATCGATGATTTTGCCGCACTTAGGCCACCTAAGGTATCGGTGCCCATCGGGGGGCGGGAGGTGAAAATTCAAGCGTGGGAGTATCTTTTAACAGGCATGGAGGGCTATCAGGTACCGGTATATCTCCTCGATACCAACCTTTTTGAAAACGACCCCTCTGATAGGGAGATAACCTCTTATCTGTATGGCGGCGATGAGCGCTACAGATTGTCACAGGAGATTGTTCTCGGAATCGGTGGTGTGCGTATGCTCGAGGCGTTGGGGTACACAACCATCCGAAAATATCACTTGAATGAGGGGCACTCAGCATTGGTCGCTCTGGAACTGATAAAGGGGATGAGAACTGAGCATCCCGAGTATACAAATGAGCGAATTATCGAGTTAGTACGTAAAAAATGTATCTTTACGACTCACACGCCAGTTCCAGCGGGTCACGACAAGTTCTCGGCTTCATTGGTAAAAAGCCTTCTTGGCGGATACTTAGAAGCTGATGAAATAGCTCAAATTTGCCCTGGAAATGAACTAAATATGACTTTACTCGCTTTAGATCATAGCGAATATATAAACGGTGTGGCAAAGAGGCATGAAGAGATCTCCCGGAATATGTTTCCTGGCTATCCGATCGATTCGATAACGAACGGTGTGCACCACGTATTCTGGACTTCAGAACCGTTCCGTAAGCTGTATGATAGGCATATCAGTGGTTGGAGAAAGGATCCCTTTGATCTGAGGTACGTGATCTCGATACCAAAAGAGGAGATTATACAAACCCATCGAGAGGCAAAGAGGAGGCTGATCGATCTTGTAAACGCAAAACATGGTATAGGAATGGATTATGACACCCTCACGGTGGGCTTTGCACGGAGAATGACGAAGTATAAACGACCTGATCTTTTGTTCAGCAATACAGAGAGACTGGCAAGCATTGCGAAAAATACACCCATACAGATCATCTTTGCAGGCAAGGCACATCCCAAGGATTGGGAAGGGAAGGAACGGATAAAACATATCTTCGGAGCCATTAAACGATTGAAAGAGGATATAAAGATCGTATTCCTTGAAAATTACGATATGGAACTCGCAAAGGTGATTACCTCGGGTGTAGACCTTTGGCTCAATACGCCGAAAAGACCTTTGGAAGCATCGGGAACAAGTGGAATGAAAGCATGCCTTAACGGAGTTCCGAGCTTGAGCATATTGGATGGATGGTGGGTGGAAGGGTGTATAGAGGGCGTAACGGGATGGGCAATTGGATCATTTACTCAAGAAGGCTCTTTGGATCAATCGGATGATTCAAAAGATGCGGGAAACCTTTATGAGAAATTGGAACGAGTGATCGTGCCAATGTTTTATAGAAATCCGGACGCATGGGCTGAGATCATGCGATATGCAATTGCCTTTAATGCCTCGTTCTTCAATTCGCATAGAATGGTCCAGCAGTATCTCATGAATGCATATCTCACTTAGCGAATCGTTTTACTTCGCGCCATAATCCAGGTGCACGCTCCGGTCATCGGAGCTAAACTTCTCTTCCAATTATCCGACCATAGATCTCAATAGCCTTTCTCATCTTCTCTTCCTTCAAGAAGCCATGCGGTGTAGGGACTTCAAAAATCCTCTTTGGTATGCGAAGTTTGGCGAGGTCAAAACCTTCTCTGAACTTGAAGTCCATCTTAGCACGATGGATAACCCTCCCGAGGTCTTCTAATCTCTCTACGCTCCAATTTTCTATCCCCACTGCGTTTAGAGCGTTTATTACTCTTTCTGGTGTGTACACTTTTCGTGCAAAGAAGCATACGACGAGGCTTGAGAGTACCTGTCTCCACTCTTCTTCCTTTAATAACGCACCTACAACCTCTTCGAGGCTGAACTCTTTCCCTATCAGCTTCTGGTCGAGGTCATATCCCGCAGAGTCGAGATGGCTGTGCCGTGCACCCGTGAGGTTGTTCAAGTAGCATGCAATTCCCGTATGGTATTCAGGCATCTCATTACCGCCAAAAGCAAGTGCATACTCCTGCCCGCCGTAAACGCTCGAGGCATGTTCCGAGCCCTTGGCCAGATTTTGATAAAATTCGTTGGGCATCTGCACGATTTTATTTATCGCTTCGGAATAGACCTGAACATCCCCCCACTTCAACTCAAGACCATCAGTATGCTCCTTCGTTATCACTCCCTTCTCATAGGCCTCCGTCGCCCATGCTAATATCACACCGGTGCTTATCACATCCATACCAATCTTATCAATGATGTCAATCAGCCTCAGACAATCCTCCGCGCTCTTCAAACCAAGCATAAATCCGGTTGCCCAGATTGGTTCGTTATCATAAGGAATGGTGGTGGTCTTGAAATAATAGCCAGGCTCGTAGAGTTCCCGGAGCGATGCTAAATGAACACAACCTATCGGGCAGTGCGAGCACGAAACTCGCTTCGAAAGTAACTTCTCTGCAAAATTCTCGCCTGACAATTCCCCCGCTATCTCCTCCGGTGCACTCGCGGATTCTAAATTCTTGTATGCCATCCCACCGATTTTATTCAAGTCATAAATCTTCCCAGAGGTGCCCAAATCATGATATTTCTCCATCGCATCTGTTTTGACCACAACGTCGTGTATCTCATCATAAACTTTTTTATATTCCCTTCTCTTCTCCTCCGGTATCTCAACACTCTTATCTGCGGATATAACCATGGCTTTCAGTTTTTTCGAGCCCATTACCGCACCTAACCCAAGTCTTCCAAAATGGCGATAGGTTTCACAGACCGCACAGGCATACCTTACCAGTTTTTCACCTGCTCTTCCAATCCGTATAATGGTTCTTACACCCGCGCCCTCCTCAACTTCTCTTAATATCCTGCCTACTGTTTGTGCCTCCACACCCCAGATCGAAGAGGCATCTCTAAAGTGAACGGCATCGCCATGTATTGCGAGGTATACCGGGAGGTCACTTGAACCTTTGATGACCATCGCTCCGTAACCGGCAAGTTTAATAGCCATCGCACTTCTTCCACCACAGTGGCTTTCGCCAAGGTTACCCGTTAAGGGCGATTTGAACATCGCTACGGTCTTCGAAGCAGAAGGATAGAGCGCCGTGAGTGGTCCAACGGCAAAAATTATCGGGTTCGATGCACTTAAAGGGTCTATACCCGTTTCACATTCCTCATCCAAGAGCTTTATCGCTACACCTGAACCACCGAGGTATTCGTCAAATAAATCATCTCGTTCTACTATCTCGATGTCTTTTTTGGTTAAATCGATATACAGGACCCTGTTCATATCTTGTGCTTTCATTTTCTAACCCCCGGCTCCTCAACGTTAAGCTCAACTACACCAATGGCGTTATGCACACAATACTCTTCGCACTCACCACAGTATTTACACAGAATAGGCTTGTCCTTCTCGTAATCCCAGAAAATAGCGCCCAAGATACAAGATTGCGCACAAAAGCCACATCCTATACAGTTATCATCATCCAATATCACACCGCCTCCTTTCCGCTCCCTCAAGGCACCCGTAGGACATACCCTTGCGCATGGCGGATTCTCACATGCACGACAGACGATAATCACAAAGCCTCTTTCTATGCCACCGGCAGACCTCACTCTTATCGCGGACTTGTCGAACCCCCCTCTACCTACCCTCCTCGAACATGCAAACATGCATTCCATGCACCCAATGCACTTGTTCACATCTAACGCCGCTAATTTCTTAACCATGGTCTTATCTCAGTCCTATAATAACTCGAATAAAAGAAGGTTTTGTATCAAATTTTACCTGAAGAGGTCGTCCTCCCTCTTGAACAAAAGTTCTTGTATCTCACCTTCGCACCGTTCCAAGGCCAAACCTCGTACAATCGTGATTGGTATGCTCTCGCGGAATTCGCCCATCACGAGGTTAGCCGCTGCGCATATCTCATCTGCAACCGCCTCTTTTGTTATCCGTGAGATTCTTCCAAATCTGTCCTCTTCTCCTATCCTGTCCAGCAGAGCGGGAATGCCTGAGACACCTATGCAAATTCCGGTTACGCCGTCCCTGAATGCTCTGCCGAAGGAATCGGAGATTAAGACTGAGACTTCTTTGCCACTTCGCGCTTCTATCTCCTTTTTAAGCGTGTAAGCACTTTTCTGCGGGTCTTCTGGCAGTAACACTGCCTTTCCCTCCTCAACGTTCGATTGATCCACGCCCGCATTTGCACACACAAAACCATGCTTCGTCTCTACAATAATGTGCTTATTCGCCATTCTTACGATTTCTTTTGCTTCATCGAGTATGATTTGCACGATTTTTGGGTCTTTTTCCATCTCTCGTGCTATCCTTTCAGCCTCACTGCTCGCTCGCACATCGGAGAGGTCAACGACTCTGCCTTCGCTCTTTGAGATTATTTTTGAGGTGATGACGATTGCATCGCCATCTTCTAATTTCACGTTCTTCGCTTCCAAGGCGTCAAGAAATAAGTGGGCGAGATCGTCGCCTTCTTTGATCTCAGGGAGCTCATCTATGCCTATTATCTCCAAGCGCTCTGAAGGTACAACCTTTATACTTTTCATGCTTGCTTCTCTTTCTTAGTTAGCAAAACGCTAAATTTAACTTAAACCACTCTTTAAAAAATAGTAGGATAAGATACGCGATGAAAAAGGAGCTGATGGATATACTCGCCTGTCCGATGTGCAAGGGCGATTTGGAGTTGAGCATAGACGAGGAGGATGAAAAGGGAGAGGTCTTAACAGGCAGTTTGTACTGCAAGAAGTGCGACGAACGTTATCCAATAGAGGACGGTATTCCTAATCTACTGCCGCCTGAGCTCAGGCAGAGTGCTGAGTAAATGTGCGATTTACCATTACTGTGGGGCTCTGCCCCACGACTCCGCAAGCCCTGTAAGGGCTTAACAGGCGATGAGCGAAAGGGAGATGGAAAGGATCCAGCAAAGGATATACCTGAGTAGAAAGGGTTTGCATTCGATAGAGTTTGAGCATGAAGTACTGAGGATTCCCCTGAGAGCAGGTGAGGAGACGAGCTTTGAGATGCTTATAAGCAATCATGGTGAGCCGACGCATGTGCATTTATCACTTGGCGAGGGGATAAGAGACAAGATGATGATATTGCAGGACAAGGTGTATGTAATCGATGAGGAGAAGATAGCAGCAATTGTAAGACTGCCAAAGAGCTATACAGGGGCGGAGTTAGGTACCGGAGAGATATTCGTAAGCGCGGGGTACGGTGCAACGAGGAAGAGCTTTTCTGTGGAGATCGTAGAGGCAAAAGAGAAGGAGAAGAGAAGAGAGCGGTTGGGAAAAGAGCGGGGTAAGGAGTTGGAATTGGAGGGTGTAAAGGGGAAAGAGAAGAGGGAATTTACGTTCTCACCAGAGGAGAGAGTTATCTTATCACGCTTGACGGTATCAGCCTGTGCTGCGATTTTATTTTTTGTGTTCCTCTTCTTTATTATTCCTCTCTTTAGCAATTCACCAGCTTATTTGTTTATCAGCGCGTTAACCGCCTCGTTGCTCTTCTTTTTTATCGTTATTTACAACTTCTAAACCTTTTATTGGAGAGGAACGTTTACAAAAGAACAAAGAGAGAAAGAACTGGGGATAGAGACTGAGGAATGAAATATATAGTCGTGACCGGGGGCGTGATGAGCGGGCTTGGAAAAGGTATCACAATGGCCTCCATCGGGAGGTTGTTGAAGAACCGGGGCTATAAGATTGTGCCGATAAAAATTGACCCGTACATAAACATAGATGCCGGGACGATGAACCCGTATCAGCATGGTGAGGTCTACGTTTTAGGGGATGGTGCGGAGGTCGACCTCGATTTGGGGCATTATGAACGGTTTATGGATGTGGAGCTGGGGCGAGAGCATAATATAACCACCGGCGTTATTTATGCCGCGGTGATAGACCGCGAACGGAAGGGTGATTATCTGGGGCAGACGGTGCAGATAATCCCTCACGTGACGAATGAAATCAAGGCACGGATAAGGGAGGTTGCGGCTAAGCCCTTACAGGGCTTGCGGGTAAGCCCCTCCGGGGCTTGCGGGGGCACGGGCAGAGCCCGTGATGGGGCGGAGCCCCACAATAGTGGCGCGGATATCTGTCTGGTGGAGATCGGCGGCACGGTTGGCGATATAGAGAGCATGCCGTTCTTGGAAGCGGTCAGGCAGATGCAGCGCGAGGAGGAGGAAGATGATTTTCTTTTCGTTCACGTTACGCTGGTGCCGTTTACCGCATTGAACGAGCAGAAGACGAAGCCGACACAGCATTCGGTGAAGGCACTCCGTGAATTAGGGCTCCAACCTGATGTTATTGTATGCCGCAGTAAAAAACCGCTCAAGGAGGATGTGAAGGAGAAGATAGCGATGTTCTGTAATGTGAGGAGGGAAGCAGTGATTAGCGCGCCGGATACCGGTGATATCTACGAGGTGCCACTCCTGCTCGAGCACGAGGGTATTGTTGAGTATGTAATGGACAAGCTGCGCTTGACGCCGCTCACGGAAGATCGCGAATGGGCGCAGATGGTAGAGCGGCGGAAAGAATCGTTGCAGGGTAGAAAGATACGGGTCGCAATCGTGGGTAAATATGCAGAGTTAGAGGATTCGTACTTGAGCATAAAAGAGGCGATAAAGCATGCGGCTGTGGCGTTAGGCTGTAACGTCGAGCTGAAGTGGCTTGAAGCGGAGGATCTGGAGGGTGTTGACGGGTTAGATCCGTTCTTTAAGGATGTGCAGGGCATACTCGTCCCTGGCGGGTTTGGTATAAGAGGTACGGAAGGGAAGATCAATGCAATCGCGTATGCACGTGAGCATAAGATTCCATTTTTGGGCTTGTGCTTTGGATTCCAGTTAGCGGTAATAGAGGCGGCGAGGAACATCGCGCACCTTCAGGATGCGCATAGTACTGAACATTGTGCAACGCCGCATCCCGTAATCGACCTGTTGGAGGAGCAGCAAGGCGTAGAGGATATGGGTGGGACGATGCGGTTAGGCGATTACGAGGTGTTTATACGCAAAGATACGTTAGCAGCGCGGATATATGGTAAACGGAAGATAGTAGAGCGACACAGGCACCGGTATGAGGTCAATCCAGCGTATATTGAGCAGATAGAGCGAGAAGGAGTGATTTTCTCAGGCACGGATAGGAGTGGTACGAGGATGGAGATTATGGAAATAGAGGGGCACCCGTTCTTCTTTGCCACGCAGTTCCATCCGGAATTCAAGTCGAGACCGAACAAGCCGGCACCACCGTTTAAGGCGTTTGTGGAGGCGTGTTTGCGGCAATAATGCTACTCAACTTCGGAATGGGACCTCTTTTTAGCTGCTACCTTTCTCTGACCCTTCTCTTTTACTTTCAGTTCGAAGAAAAAGAGAAATTGTGCTAATAAACAAGATAGGCCTTTTGTTCAATTGTTGGGGTCTAACGAATCTCTCAGGCTTTTTAGATTCCGCTCCACACGGCATTATCTTATGCTACCGTAGGCATTTCTACCTTTAGATAAGATAACTCCTCTACCGGGAAACGACCTTTGATTCCTAGTACTTCTATGCCTACAACTTTACCTTCTTTATCATAATCGATGATTATACCCGGCGCTATTTCTTCGCTATTTTCTATGGGATCTTCACATAATCTAAAGTAAAGAGCATCGCTTTCCATATCCACTTTAACTCTCATTTTTTAGCCTCTTATTATAATATGTGGTTATTACTAATTTTAACGAGTGAGAATCCAGCGTATATAGAGCAGATAGAGAAAGAGGGAGTGATTTTCTCAGGCACGGACAGGAGTGGTACGAGGATGGAAATCTTAGAGATAGAGGGGCATCCGTTCTTTTTCGCCACGCAGTTCCATCCTGAATTCAAGTCGAGACCGAACAAGCCGTCACCACCGTTTAAGGCGTTTCTGGAGGAGTATTTGCGGCAATAAGCGTTTGGGTATCAGTCTACGAACGTTCTTTATAAAAAAGAGCTTCGAGATCAGAAAGTGACTTGTTCAGTTCAGGAAATACAGCATCATTACGATGCTTTTTTAACAAGGACTTTGCATAAAAATCTTCAATTTCATGCTTTAAAGCATTGAGTTCTTTATATTTAACCCATCTTTTAAAAGACTCATCATCACAAATAACTCCTTGAACGCCCAGAAAATACCGTTCACATATCTCAATAGGATTTTTATGAATGTTGAAGATGTTATCACCAATTAATGTTTTCGCGCACCCTTCTGTATCATCATTACCGATAACACCGAGAACCGGTGCATTAGCCTTTTCAGATAATGCTTGAAAAACATTTAGAAAATCGTATTTGTTTAGCTCTGTAGAAAATCCAAAAATCCAATATATACCAATACTACCAAACAAATCCCAAATCCCAATACTACCAGTTTTGTACCTTATTTTTGCTAATCCTTTCTTTTTGGGATTTGGAAATTGGGATTTACTTGGGATTTGGTAGTATTTGACATTGGGATTTATTGTCCAGCTATACAAATACAGAAAATCAATCTCTGGGAAGGTGTCACGTTGGTTATCCAGCTTGAATACGATTATTTTGCGCCCATCAATGTCCATCACTCTACCTAACTCAATGCCTACCTTTAGTTTATATTTTATAGCATCGGACTGACCATCACTTGGTTTGAAACGTGATCCCACAATATCCCGAAATATCCATGATCCAATTTCGCATTTCTGGGTATTTATCTCGAAAATGGCTAATTCTTTTAGTTCGTCTTCTGACATTACATTTGGGCATTGGGAAAAAGCGTAATAAAAAATTTCTGCCCCACACTTAGATATATATGATTTATTGCTGTCTTCATGTCTATGTAATATTTGTTTTATAGTCTTAAGAAAGAAACTGTTATCAAACCGGTCTAAATCATCTCCTGCATAAACTACTGCATCTACATTATCTATGTCCTTAATTATCTCAAACAAAACATCAATAGGCTGAACCCGCCAATCTGAAAATGCCACTATTCTCATGATCTCTCATCTAGTATATTTTAACTTTTATTTGTTACTAAATAACAAAATTTTCATATAAATATTCGGGCCAGGTTAATCTAAACATTTCAGAAGCTCGTATAAAATGGATAATTCCCAAAGTGGTGTTGATGAAGCGAAATGAGTGCGATGAGAAACGCCATATGTCAGGTTGGCCCGTGACGGTACAAATAGCAGCCAGCATCTACTAATTCCCTGACGAGATCGCTCCGTTTCACACTTCTATCTCTATTTCTTTCGTTTGTGCCACAGCCCGATACGAATCTTCACTCTCCGTCATCAAGCGGTATGCATCACGGATGTTCTCTTCCAACTCTTCCAACGTCTCTCCCTGGCTAAATACTCCAGGAACTTCTTTCAATCGCCCAACGTACCAGTCCTCATCAATCCAATATTCCAGGGTAAAATGCCGCAACATAGTTGTTTCCCCTTTATAAATTAGTTTAACATTCCAGTAGTTCTTAAATCTTTTATCGTTAGGCGCGGTTACCTAACATAATGTTATTACAAGACCTCACCGAGGTTTACGAACAAGTCCGAGGGACATCGAGTAAACTGGAGAAGGTAGCTCTTGTTTCAGAGCTGCTGAGAAAGACGCCTTCGGAGACGTTACCTTTGGTCTGTTACCTACTCAGAGGCAGGGTATTTCCAGAATACTCGGCACAGGAACTGCGACTGGGCTGGTCGAGCATTAGGGCTGCAATTCGGGCAGTGACCACCGTAACCAACGAGGATTTAACCGCTGCGTATAACAAATTCGGCGACCTTGGGTCCGCCGTTGAGTTAATCTTCGAGGAAAAACCGAAGATCTCCATTTCATTCGTTTCAGAGCCCCTCACCGTTGAAGAGTGCTACACTGCTCTGGTGAAGATCGCAACGCTCAGTGGTAAGGATTCGGTGCGGCGTAAGAAAGCTATTTTGATAGGGTTACTGAATAAGAGTTCGCCCGTAGAGGCGAAGTTTATTGTGAAGACGATAACTGGTGAGATGCGCTATGGCTTCAAAGGGGGTTTATTAGAGGAAGCAATTGGACAAGCGTTTTCGGTAGACCTGGAAGTGCTCAGGAAAGCGTATATGGTCCGGTCAGATATCGGCGAAGTAGCACGAATCGCACAAGAGCAGCCAGAAACATTACTCTCACTTTCAATCATGCTGGGTAGACCGTTGCGACCGATGCTTGCGGAAACCGCTGATAATCTCGAAGAAGGCTTCAAGCGATTTGATAAAGCGCTCTTTGAGTTCAAATATGATGGTGCGCGACTCAGTATTCATAAGGATAATGAAGAGGTACATATATTCACACGAGAAGCCGCAGAGGTGAGTACATCGCTTCCTGAACTTGTAGCAGATATAAAGCAGATTCCACATTCCTTTATCGTGGACTGCGAGATCATTCCCTTTGAGCATTCACCAAAAGCCTTTCAGGGGCTGATCAAGCGGCTCAGGCGGAAGCATCGAGTTGCGGAATTTGTACGAAAGATCCCGGTGAAACTGTACGTCTTCGACCTCCTGTACCTCGATGGCACATCCCTCATCGATACACCATTGATAAACCGGCGCGAACGTTTGAAAACGGTCATTCAGCCTACCGAGCAGATAGAAATAGCGCGATGTATCGTGACAAAAAGTGGTGCAGAAGCGCGGATTATGTTCCAAGAATCTTTAGACCTCGGATTTGAGGGCCTGATGATAAAGAACCCGCACTCGCTCTACACGCCAGGGAAACGAGGTTTTGAATGGTTGAAGCTGAAATCCGAGGCAGAAACGCTGGATCTGGTCGTCGTAGTGGTCGAATATGGACATGGGAAACGGGCGAATCTGCTCTCTGATTATACCTTTGCGGTAAGGGACCGAGAAGGAAATCTCGCTCCGATAGCAAAGGCATATTGTGGTTTAAAAGATCCCGAAATCGAGGAAATGACGCAGTACTTCAAGGGCATTGCACGCGAACAACATGGAAGGACCTTTTTGGTAGAGCCAAACGTTGTGGTCGAGGTAAAATTTGGCGAGATCCAGAAAAGTTCGTTATATGATGGGGGCTACGCACTCCGATTTCCACGTATCAAGCGGATACGCTGGGACCTCTCAGTGGATGAGATCGATTCGATAGAAACGGTTGAGAAAATATTCCAGCGACAAAAGAGAAGCTCGTAGCTTTTTTTAAGTGAATATCTCTATTCACGTGATTTGTGAAGATTGACTCTATACACGTTTAAACCTTAGCACGACGGAGGTTTCCACCTGCCGCTCTGGAATGTTCCAGTATCTCCGGAGGAGTCTATCCTTCTCCTCAGGCGATACCAAGGTGAACCCATAGTTCTCGTAGAACCGAATAGCCCAGGTTGCATCTGCCCACGTTCCCACTAAAATCTCAGGCGTTTTCGCACGGTGCATCAAATGCTCGAGCAGCCTCCTTCCAATCCCTCTTCCCTGGTATTCTGTGCGTACATACGAATGTCTGATCAATGTGGTATCCTCAACTGGTTGAATTCCCATAACGCCGAGTAACCTATCAGCCTCTTCCCACCCGAAGAAACTAACGCCCGCTTCAAGTTCTCCCTTGAGTTCCTCAGCCGACATGTACGGCTCTTTCCACCGGTCAGCCGGGATTATGCCTTTGTAAGCTCGTGCACCATCATTTATAACGCTTAGTAGAGCATTGAAGTCTGAAGGTAAGATTTTGCGGATCATTTCTGTGGTAATATAGCTATGTATAGGTTAAAAAATGCTTCACGTGGAATTTAGTGTGAAAAAAACAAAACTCTGCTCCAGCCTCTTTCCAGAGCAGAGTTTTATTTCGTGTAACGTTTTTGCCATAACGATGTTACTGACGCCAACTTCGCACGCTATGTTACAGGACCATTCGGAGCTATGATTTTCCCATATACCTCGTTGAGCACTTGCGCGAGCGCAGTGTATACCGCCGAAAGCCCGCAGATGATTCCCTCGTAACCTGCAATGCGCAGTATCACGGTACTGCCAGTGGCCTCGCTCAGCACCAAGAGGAAGAACAGCAACGCCAATGACGCAAATACAAACTGTAGCGCTCTGTTGAGTTTTAGTGTGCCGATGAACATCACCGCTGTGAATAGCCCCCACATAAAGAGCATTTATATAAAAACATTGGTTGTTTATATAAGCATAGAGATTTTAGAAAAGTTTTTAAAAAAGTGAAACAGATGGATGATAGAACCTTTCGGGAGAAGGGAGCGTAGAGATGGTGGACAAATTCAATGAGAAGGCAAATGCATTAGCTACTGAATATTGGCGATTGAAAGAGATAACCGCCGACAAAACAGGTGAAAATAGGTTAGCAGAGATAGAGAAGCTCTTGGAGAAGGGGATTGGAGGAAGGTTAAGGGAAAACTTGGATGCAGAAGCGAAGCGGCTAAGACAAGAGATGGAAGAGAGAAGCAACGCATTTATGAGGCTTGAAGACGTTAAAAAAGAAATATTGGAGCTCACAGCGGAATTAGCTCCAAACTTAGACCTCTTTGATGATAACTTCTTCCCCTACGATAGCGAGCACGAGACGATTTCTGAAGAGTATTTCTCCGCTCTCACCGAGATCTTTTTTGGTACGCCCTCGCCAAGTATTCAATTCAAAGTGGCTACTCTCTCTAAGGATGGAATAAAAATTACTTCATCCGGCGGAAATTCGTCTTTGAAAGTCTTGGAGTATGCAATAATGATAATTCAGGAGACAGCGAAGAAGATGCTCGGCATGGAGAATAATATAGATAAGAGTTGTCTGCTACTTAAGCAAAATGAATATGCTCTTATTGCATTAGGGGTATTGCTCAAAGAGGGGAGGCGGCTGGAGATGGAGGAGATAAAAGAGATCTCCCACAGGGAAGATAAGGAGTATAAAGACCTGGTGAGTGATGTTTATGATAAAGAGCTGGTTAATGGGGTCGCCTATTTAGTGAGCGCCGAATGGGAATATGGCCTGGTGAAGGAATATAATGGCAAATATGAAGCGACAGACTTTGGCGAATGGGTATGGAGGATCTGTACTGCCGAAGTGAGCACCGAAGAGTGGAGGAAGGGGAAAAAAGATATTCCACGAGCGGGCTTGAATCTTCATAAGATCTTAAAGTTTATAAGAAAGTAAAGCAAATAAGAGAGAAGAAATGTGGGGGAAGAAGAGAAAGAAAGAAGAGAAGGAGAAGGTAATTGCTTACCTCCGATCGAGATTATTCCCGTGGAATTTTATCCTGGAGGAAGTTGAAGAAGATGCTGTAACACACTTCATCCCCTATGCGATCCAGATGTGTGAGGCAAAAGGGATAGAGAAGAGATCGGTGGGTAAAGGGGAGGTAAAAGAGGTGATTACGAAGGAGGTGAAAGATGCAGTGAATGATTATCTATTCGATCCGAGGGATAAAGAGATGATAAAGATGCATGGTGAATTCGCATCTATCTATCCCTTTGCATTCTCGCAGTGTTTAGCGTATACCATTTTATACCGGCTTGGACTCGAGATGGGAGCTGTGGTGGATGTAAAAGCGATTAGTGAATTGTTAGGGCTTGATATAAATGAAATAAAACGCAAGGAGTTCTTTATCCAGGACTTGATATCGAGAAGAGGAAATAGAGCGGTGAAGGTGTTTGGTAAATCTATAATGGATAAAAAAGTTATAACGGCAGAGGGAGATTTTATAGGAAGTGTGGGTGATCTTATTTTTGCTGAGGGAACAGGACTGGTGGAGGGATTAATAGTGAATCACCAAAAAGGCTCGGAGTTGATGAAAAGCCGGATATCCATGAATGATGTGCGTTTAAATATGTATAGTAAGAATATTGTTATCAAATACTCAAATTACGCTAAAAAGTGAGACGAACCGAAAGTTATATATGTCGTCGCTTACTTTTGGAAATCGGAGGAGGCGAATCACTGGTATTAATAAAAGAGAAATATAAGAGATAAAGAAGAAAGGGGGGTATAAAATGCGTGTATTTGTGATAGGCTATGGGCAAGCCGGAGGAAGAGTTGCGGATACCTTTGTAGATTATGCTAAGAAGACGGGGCAGAAATTCGTGGCTCGTGCACTGGCTATTAATACAGCGCGGGCAGATTTGATGGGACTGAAGAATATACCAATGGAAGATAGATTGCTTATAGGGGAGTCACTCACGAAGGGACATGGGATAGGGGCAGATAACGAATTAGGCGCGCAGGTTGCCACTGATGAAGTTTATACAATACAGAGTGCGATAGATAAGCGGGGGACACATCAGGTGGATGCCTTCCTGATAATAGCGGGTTTAGGAGGCGGAACCGGGTCTGGAGGTGCGCCGGTCTTGGCCAGAAGGTTGAAGAAGTTATACGAGGAGCCGGTTTATGGCTTAGGGATTCTGCCTGCGAAGGATGAGGGGAGCTTATATTCGTTAAATGCTGCGAGAAGCCTGATGACTTTTGTGAATGAGGTGGACAATCTTTTCCTTTTTGACAATGATGCGTGGAAGAAGGGAGGAGAGAGTATAAAAGAAGCATTTGCGGACATAAATGAAGAGATTGTGAGGAGATTCGGGATATTGTTTGGCGCAGGGGAAGCGAATGAAGTGGGGCAGATGGTAGTCGATGCGGCTGAGGTGATCAACACACTTAAAGGAGGCGGGATATCAACGATAGGCTATGCATCGGAAGAAATAGAGAGTAAAGGATTTATAAAGAAGTTCTTTGGTAAAAAAGGGACCATAGAGGGGCTGGATACGGTTACACGGATCACCTCTTTGGTGAGGCGAGCGGTAGCAGGCAGATTAACGATCCCATGTGATGTTTCAACTGCGGAGAAGGCATTGATAATCGCCGCAGGACCACCCAACGAGTTAAGTAGGAAGGGTATAGAGAAGTCAAAGGTGCGGATCGAGGAGATGATAAGAGGCAAAGAAGTAAGGGGCGGCGATTTCCCACTTGTAAGGGGGCAGCATGTCTCAACGATCGTTCTGTTTGCAGGCGTATCGGGGGTCCCGAGGATAAAAGAGTTACAAGAGATTGGCACGGAGGCACAAGAGAAGATAAAAGAGGTATCAAGTGAGAAAGAGAAAGAGTACAAGGAGTTGATGGATTCCAACGGTGCAATAAAGCCTTTGTTCTGAGATAGGAGAGAAAACAGGTGATATCGGTGAAAATAAACCTTTTCTTAGAAAAGAAAGCTTTAGCAAAGAAACTATTATTTTTTCTAATATTGGCGCTTTTTTTGACGCTGATAATGAGCGTAAGCGTTGCGACAGAGAGTCCAAATCCACAGTTTGTAGTTGTCAAATCAGAGCATATAGACTATGACAAGGTATCTGGAACAGAAATGGTGAAAAATGGCAGTAAAGTTTCCATAGAAGTTGTGTTAACCAACTTTAGCAAGGTGGTAGAAGGGAATAAGTCTGAACTAATTTTTCATTCAGATTTGGGGGTGTTACCCAGCATAATCGTGGATGAAATACCCAGAGAATATAAAACTCCCTTCGTTGTAGATCATAGAACAGTTAAAGAAGTAAAAGTAACACTATCAGGGGACGCCCCGGAAGTGAATAAGCGAAGAGAAAATGTTACGCTGTTGAACATAACGCAGAAGATAAAGGAAGAAAAAGATTCGGTGATAGATATAAAACGAGATGTCTCCTCACGGGCAATAGAAGATGCCCTTAGCATGTGGTACGAAGCAAACGAGACGATAGCGAAAGCGAATGAGGCAGTTGTTAACGCTGAAGAGGCGGGCCTTAACGTAGTTGGTGCGAAGGTTAGCCTTGAATTGGCTAATGAACATCTGAACAATTCTCTGCGGTTATATAGCGAAGGCAAGCCAGAAGAGGCATTAGAAGCAGCTAATAAGGCTTTGAATTACGCTAAAGAGGCAGAGGATAAAGCAAGAGCGGCAATAGGGGGCAAAAGAAAAGGGAATGTTGCTATTATCGCCGCCGTGGTCGTGATTGCAATTGTGGCATTGCTCCTTGTAATACAAAAAAGGAGAAGGAAACGGGGGATATTTTAACCTTTTAGAAGCAGAAGCGGAAAGTACCTTTTAAAGAAAAAATCCATTTAAATGGATACAAAGGAAAGATATCATCCAAATGCATACTTAGCGCGTAGAAGAAATGTTACAAAGGGATTAAAGGCGAGAACGAAGATTCTTGCGGTGATGGATAGGATAAACGCGCTCACTATCAAAGAAGTTTCACGATTAGCAGTTCTCAGTTATTCCTCTTCCCTTCATCATTTGCGCTTGTTGGAGGACGAAGAAATACTGAAGCGAGAGGGGAAGAGGCCATATAAATGGAAAATAACGGGAAAAGGACAGAAGAGCCTGGATCAATTAAACTGAAATAGTATATCAAAAAGTTTAGTGCTTATTTTAAGGATGTGAGTGAGAGCAAATTTTTATTTTCGGGGGTTATAGTATAAAATTTATATACCAAAGCCAAAGGAGGAATTAGCAAGCAACCAATGATGTCGGGATAGCCAAGAGGTTAAGGCGGTGGGTTGCTAACCCACTTCCCCTAACGGGGAGCGAGGGTTCGAATCCCTCTCCCGGCGCTTATGCTAAATCCAATCTCATTCATATATGAGGTAATCTTGAAAAGAGAGATAGTGAAATCCCCCATTCCTATGAATCATATCCTTCTTGTCCTGGATGATACCGACCTTCTCTCCGATACGGTGGGGATGGAAAAGCTAAGGCACTTCATAAAGTGGTGCTATGCACTGAAAATACCTATTGTAAGTGTTTACATCAGCGTTATCCAGGACGGGATGGATAGAAGATTATTTGAAAGAGCATATTCCCATC
>JASEFB010000307.1 GCA_030019325.1 archaeon
TCTCCGGCTGCTGGAAGCGAGCGTACTGAGAGTAGAATCAGACCTATCTGTCGAAGCGAATGAAAAAGCAATGGTGATTTTGCACGGCAACTTTAAACAACTTATCAGAAAGTCTTATGTTATGCAATATTTTATTTCATTTGCGAAAAACCGAAAAGCTTATAGATCTCCTCAACGTAAAACATAAAGGAGGCACGATAAAATGCTAACCACAAACCTTTCTTTAAAAAAAGAAGGCTTTACCAAAGAAACATAAAAGGGGGTTGATATAATGCTAACCACTACGACCACAACCACTACGACCACTACTACGGCCTCCGCTACTGCTGTGGGCATCTCCCAAGCCGTTGTTTTCGGCGCTCTTGGTGTGGTTATCCTCATAGTGCTCCTCATTGCGAAGGAGTTGCTCAGTTCTTATGGCGATGAAAGCGAAGGCGAATACGGAAGGGCGGAAGAAGTGGAAGGCGTCTTTGTGGATACAACTGCAAAGGCGCAGTCGCTCGCTACAAGCCTAAGGGGGCGTCACAGAATAAGTGTGCCAAGTTCATGACGATGGATAGATAGTA
>JASEFB010000308.1 GCA_030019325.1 archaeon
CCTGGGATTTGGTAGTATTTGTCGTTGGGATTTATTCTCAAGCTATACAAATACGTCTCCTTTTATAACCACAAGATTACAAAGGATTGCCAGAGAAACTTTTTTATATTATCAATCATAATAATGAAACAAAATGGATGAGGAAAAGATAGTAGGGGGATTTAGAAAAGCGGTTCAGGATTTTTTGGTGCCAGAGTTGAGAGAAGTTGTTGGAGAACTTAAAGAAGTGAACAAAAGGCTGGCGAGTGTAGAAAATACTATCTCTGAATTGAGAGCAGATATAAGAGAAGATAGACGAGAAGTACTTCAAAAAATTGATAATTCGCATGAAAAAACGAGAGAGGTGCTTATCGAGGAAATTAGAAAGTCTGCAAAACTTGAGGTTAGAATAGACCAGATTGAAAAAAGGATAGGGTATATTGACCAACTGAGCTCTCGAATACAAAACATTGAAAGGCTGGTAGCAAAAGAAGAAGGATAAAAGATTGCAGGAAATTGTTTAGAGATGGAAAAAATTCCTGGTTGGGTGGAAAAAATCTTCACGCCAAAGGTTAATGAA
>JASEFB010000309.1 GCA_030019325.1 archaeon
GAATAAAATCGCTACGATAACTGCCAGCGGAATAATAGATTCGATACCCACCTGGGTTATTCCTATGACGAAGATGACCATTATAGCGAAGGCGAAAATGAGAAGGCGTAAATCAAAAGTAGCTTCTTTCCTTTTCGCTTTTCCTCCCTTCTTCGACCTGTCAACCTTTGAATCCCCTTTTAATACGTCTTCCTTAAAGCCAGTTAAAAATTCAAATGCCTTTGCTGAAAAGATACCCATGAGTATTGCCACATTTATAGCATAATAATAAGCGAACCTGTTCTGTCCTATGCCTTCAATTCCGAAAACTCCCAAACCGCCAACGGCAACAAATATTATTATGCTCCAGACCAATATTAGTAACTCTTCAGGCCTATTTACTTTCACTATGTTCACTGCAAGTATAGCCATTGCGAAAAACGCGATGAAGAAAGGCGTAGTGAACCATATCCAAGCTGTTCTGGAGTCCATTGGATGAATCTCCGCAACCGTCAGCGATGTTCCACTCGGTGTAAGTATGCTGAATGCACCTATCATTGACGGAAACAGAAAAATAG
>JASEFB010000310.1 GCA_030019325.1 archaeon
AAAGAGCGGAAATCTTTTTTGTCCGCAGGATAAATGGATGCAACAATTGATGTTCTGATATCTTACGGCTGATTGAGCAACGGCAGGATTACGCGATGAATATTGATTCTGGCCAGGTGCTGTGGCTTGGAGTGAAGAAGGAAGAGAGGCAAAACTACGGGAAGAACGCTTCTAATACCGGGATAGTGCCCGTCAAACTCACCCTTTTATCACCAGGGGACATTGATATGCTCTCATCGGGATTTGCAATGAGGGAAGTGAGAGAGATAAGGATGATAAGGCTCTTCAAGGAGGGATACGAGCAAGGGGGTGTTCTGAGC
This sequence comes from archaeon, assembly GCA_030019325.1. GTDB lineage: Archaea > Halobacteriota > Syntropharchaeia > Alkanophagales > Methanospirareceae > ANME-1-THS. The sequence continues at coordinate 321 of JASEFB010000310.1, forward strand.
AATAATGACATCGCATTGCTCTTGAATGTATCGCCTTCGACGGTGAGCAAGCAGGTTCGGGAATACATGGAAAGGACAAAGGAGGTAGTGCCGACAAGGGGAACTGTTCATGACCTCGGAAGAGCTATAACGCACAAAAGAATCATAATCAGACTCTATCTGGAAGGGTATCTCACTCCTGAGATCGCGAGGATGACAAAGCACTCAGAGGAAGCCTGTGATAGGTATATCAG
>JASEFB010000311.1 GCA_030019325.1 archaeon
TTGAAGCCGTAGATGCGAAGATAAGCAGTTTGCGGAACGAGACAAAAAGCGACATTGAAAGCCTTAGAAAGGAGACAAAGAGCGATATTGATGGCTTGGAAAAGGAGATCACCAGCCTCAAGAACGAGACGAAGAGCAATCTTGAAAGCCTTAGAAATGAAATGATTTCCAGGTTTGAGGCGGCAGATGCAAGGTTTGACTCTCTTGAAGCAAAGCTCCCGGTGATGGAGAAGATAGCAGAACTCGAAGTCAGGCTCGCCGATTGCGTAGCATTTTGATCAAACTTTCTTAAAGTTTGATTGAGAAGAAGTTAAGCATGCATGCGTGAATGCAATAAGTTATCACTTCAATTCATCATCATGAAATGAAAATAGTTTTATGGCAGGTATCCAGTTGTTGTATCTCCTCCCGTTCGCATCCGTGAATTCAGTGCAGTTGATCCAGCCAGTTGCTGTTGGTAGCGCGGGTGTATGGTGAATCTGTGGATAGGAGCCCGTTCTTATCGTGTAGCTGTAAACCACGCCTTCTTTCAATGACAAAGTCCTGTTGAAC
>JASEFB010000312.1 GCA_030019325.1 archaeon
GTATGAAAATGGCATTTTCATACTTTGCCCAGTTAAATTCTTTATTTTTCTCCCCCATGCTCTCATCTATCTAAATATCTGCTATAAGTTCCTTTTTAATTTTTGCCCCAAACCTCATTCCTAATAACCATAGCATGGAGGAAGGAAACGAGTTCAAAGAGAAAGTTAACGAGCTATTCGACACAAAGAGTCAATTGAGTGCTTTTGACTACGATTCCTACGATTGGGGATGCCTGCGCTACCTGCTAGAGATGTTGATTTTCCTCAACAGACGTCGCAAACAGGGAATAAGGGCGATTCCGGATTTCTTTAACACCACCCTCCTCTGGCTTAGTGCGAAAGAAGAACTGAGAAGATACGACGGGCAAGATCACACCGCCGCTTCAATGCTCACTTTTCTGTTATTTGCGAAATTAGCGAGGATGAAGGTAGAAGAAGCGCTTGACTTCCTTTCCTCAAACAAGTTATGGATGAAGAGGATAGGATTTGAGCACGTGCCCGCAAAAGGGACGGTAACGAAGTTCAGGGAGCGGATGGGTG
>JASEFB010000313.1 GCA_030019325.1 archaeon
ATTCTTATATCTTGGATAATATCTGACGATTTTTTCTTCAACAAATTTTGTGATGGGAAGAAGTTTAATAAAAAGTAATATTTCAAAAATTAGAACAAGGGTTATAGGCATGTTCATTTTGAAATACAATCCATAGATTAACAAAACAGAAAGTACAACAAATTTTACTATTTGATAAATCTCGTATTTTGATTTTCGAAACATATTATCTTAATTTTAGCATTTGTTTATATATCTTTTGAAAGCGACCGCCGAGTAATATTGCACATAACTTCGGTATATCTGCAGTACTGCATATATCACCCCAATTTGGCGGTATATACGAATTTCGTATATCCTTCCACTTTGGCAGTATATCTGAAGTACTTCGTATATACATCCCCCTGGATGAACACTTTTTCTCCCCAAAACGTTTCCCAACCATGTTTTTACACCACCTTCCTTATTTTCAAACAACCTATCTAAGGGACTTTTTATCTTACCTATATCTTTATTGCTCACATGAGTATATATTTCTGTCGTTTTGCTACTTTTAT
>JASEFB010000314.1 GCA_030019325.1 archaeon
CCTCAATATCCAACTCTTTACACGTTTCACGGATGATTTCTTCCGCCGCTTCCGCGACATCCCCCTCCAATACTTTCCCGCGATACTTCGGCGAAAAGACCAGATGGTCGGTCAGCAATGACACTGTATGACGATCGTGCCTGAGATCGCTTCTCATCCCCTTCCCAACTTTCGCCTCCGTTTCGCCCATATGTTCTTAAGGTAAGAACAAAAATTGTCAAATCGATATAAAAAACTTTTCGGTTGGTTTTCCTCTCAAAATATTTGATTTGACAGCTCCATTCGTGAAATTAACGAAAAAAGTCCGATGAAGTTGAGAAAATAAGACCGCATAAAAGAAATCGAAAAAGGAGAAATTTGTCACGGCAAAGTTCCAGAGAGCAAGGAGCAAGTAGAAAAAAACTATTATTTTTTCTTTTAGCATGTGGGGCTCTGCCCCACGACCCCGCAATCGCGGGCTCTGCCCGCGTTCCCGCGTGTGGGGCTCTGCCCCACGACCCCGCAAGCCCTGTAAGGGCTTACCTGAAAGGCT
>JASEFB010000315.1 GCA_030019325.1 archaeon
GGAATCACCACTTTCCCGAGGTGAACAGCCCTGGCTATCCAGCGAAGAAAGCAAAGGACACGAGGTTAAAAGCATTATCAGAGCTGATAGAGTATGCAGCAGCTCAAGATGTAAAGACGTTTGTATTTGAGAAGCTAAAGATGAAGGGAAGGAAGGATATAAGTAGTAAAACAGGGAACAGGAAACTATCGAAGTTCGCAGCGAGAGAATTGCTATCACATGCAGAAGTGATGGTGAAGAAACGAGGAGGAGAATTTAAACAGGTAAACCCGGCATACGGTTCAAGAAATGCGAGAATAATCAATCTGGATTTAGGAATGGATGTGCACAGCGCCTCAGCACTTGTGTTAGGGCTGCGATACTTACACACACCTAAAACCACATAGAACTATGAAAAAGGTAACTGTTACGATAGGCATAATGCAAGGGCTTGCAAGTTCAATCTCCCCGCCAATATACTTATCTCTGAGCAGAAGAGCTTCAGTGCTGTAAACTTCCGCTAAGAACCACTTTGCGACCACGGACGCA
>JASEFB010000316.1 GCA_030019325.1 archaeon
GATGAAAAAAGAAATTGAAAGAGCGTTAGCGGAGAGTATCATAGAGGTCGGTAAAAATCAACACATTCTCTATAAAGAGATTTATGTTTGCTCCAACTTAAAAAGAGTCCCAAGTGGTAAATTTGGGGCCGCTTTTTCAGCGGTGCCGTATGTAGTACTTCCAAAAGATGCTGTCCCTGAGGGGGATGTTACAAAGCTTAGAACATATACTCTATCGGGTTGGTTGGATAGAGTTGAAGACAAATTCGTTAGCTGCAGGTGTGAAGTCAGCACAAGAGGCCGTTGAGCGAAAAATAGAAAGAAGATACCTCTTATAGAAGTAATTCCAACTTCACTTTTTGGGATGAAGCCCAACCACGCGAGACCATCCAAAAAAGAGAGAACGAGAACAAAAAACAGAGCTATTGATGATATAAGGAAGGTGCATTTACACAGTAAAGGACAACTTCGGGTTTTTGTTGTGAATCAAAAGAGGCCGAAGCGAACCTTTTGATAGCCCGGTACCAAAAAAAGCGATAATATCATCT
>JASEFB010000030.1 GCA_030019325.1 archaeon
GGGCGAAGCCGGTAGAGGCAACAGATGTGGCAAAGGAAGGTGACGTAATCGTTGTGTACGCGGGTTCGAAGGATGTCGCACCCTGGGGTGAACTCGCATCGTGGAGTTGTAAGCAGAAGGGCATTGCTGGCTTTGTTATAGACGGTGCTGTGCGCGATGTGGATGAAATAAGGCGAATACGATTCCCGGTTTTCGCCAGGTGCATCGTGCCGAATGCAGGAGAGCCAAAAGGGTTTGGCGAAATAAACGCAGAGATAACATGCGGTGGCGCGGAAGTGAAACCCGGCGATTGGATAATCGGCGATGATAACGGTGTTGTGGTCGTTCCAAAGGAGCGCGCGTATGAAATCGCACGAAGAGCAAAGGAAGTGTGGAAAGCCGAAGAACGAGTAAGGGAGGAGATAAAGAGGGGTAAGACGCTCTCTCAGGTGCTGGATTTGTATCTGTGGGAGAAGAAATGACCTCCTGGAAAACTTCATACAAGGGTTGAGGATCCTCTTAATTCTTTTAAGTAAGGGACTTACCTTATTAATTCATAAGCAAAAAAGCTAAGTATATGAAATCAACAAAAATTGATAATGACCTGGATTTTAAGCGGAAATTGCTCTGGTGCCTTTTCTGGGCAAACAGAAAGGCTATAAGAAGAAATCGTCAAAACTATGATTCACGACTACGAATTGAATTTAGAAGAACAAGACCGCAACTCTTTCCAAAAAAGCAAGAAACTATATGAGCAGGAGCTCAAAAAACTGCAGGACTAAGAGCTCGAAATAAAAATCGTTCCTAAATCAGAAGAATTAGAGAAGGAGGTAGAACAAGAGGTGAAATATATTTGAACCCCTAATCATCCCGCAATCCTACTCCTTCTCCTCGTCCTTCACATCATATTCAACATCAACGTACTCGCCCTCTTCCTTCTTCTCTTCGGCTCTCTTCTCTTCTCCTTTCCCCGTTCCCTCCCTTTTCTTCCTCTCCGCTTCTTCCTCTGCAGCCTTCTTTGCAGCTTCCTGATACACCACCGTCGAAACCTCGTGCAGTGCTTTCATCAGCTCATCCATATCCGTTTTTATCTTTGCCACGTCTTTTCCCTTTAACGATTCCTTCAACGTCTCCTTCGCACGCTCTACCCTCTCCTTTTGCTCTTTCGCTATCTTATCACCCAGTTCACTGAGCGTCTTCTCCGTGGTGTAAACGAGCGAATCAGCTTGATTTCTGAGTTCTACTTCCTCTTTCCGCTTTCTATCCCCCTCACGATACTTCTCCGCCTCCTTCACCATCTCGTCTATCTCTTCTTTGGGCAGCTTCGTTGATGCAGTTATTCTGATCGAAGCCTCTCTTCTAGTCCCTAAATCCTTTGCCGTGACGTTTAAAATCCCGTTTGCATCGATATCAAACGTCACTTCTATTTGCGGAATACCACGCGGTGCGGGAGGAATACCATCTAAATGGAATCGTCCCAACGAGGTGTTATCAGACGCCATTGGGCGCTCACCTTGTGTGATATGTATCTCCACGCTTGTTTGACTGTCTGCTGCGGTGGTGAAGATCTGCGACTTTTTCGTTGGTATCGTGGTGTTCCGTTCTATCAAAGGAGTAGCAACACCACCTAAGGTCTCCACACTGAGCGTAAGCGGCGTAACATCGAGTAAAACGATCTCTTCCTTCACCTGTCCAGCCAGGATGCCTGCCTGTATCGCCGCACCGATCGCTACCGACTGCATGGGGTCAACGCCCCCCTCCGTCTTCTTACCCAGTATCCGCTCAAACCGTTCTCTCACGATTGGCATCCTCGTTGGTCCTCCTATAAGGATTATCTTGTCTATGTCACCAGGTGAGAGCTTTGCATCTTTCAAAGCTTGTCGTATCGGCGGCTCCAGCCTTCTCAGTGTCGGCTCAGCCAGTTCTTCTAATTTCGCACGCGTAAGCGTCTCCTCAAAATGCTTCGGCTCACCTTGTGAGATTGCGATGAAAGGCAGATTTATAGTGGTAGAGAGCGAAGAGGACAGTTCTATTTTTGCTCGCTCTGCTTCGTCTCGTATTCGTTGCATCGCCGTAAGGTCATTCCTCAAATCTATCCCTTCCTTCCCTTTAAATCCATTCACAAGCCAATCTACAATGGCAGCGTCAATATCCGTGCCACCCAAACGTGTATCTCCACTGGTGGAGAGCACCTCAAATACGCCTTCACCAATCTCCATGATCGTTACATCAAACGTGCCGCCGCCAAAGTCGAGAACGGCAACCTTATACTCTCCTTCCTTTCCAAGCCCATAAGCCATTGCCGCAGCCGTAGGTTCGTTTATTATCCGTTTTACGTCAAATCCCGCGATCTCACCAGCATCCTTGGTCGCCTGCCGCTGGTTGTCATCGAAATACGCCGGCACGGTAATAACAGCCGCATCTACGGTCTCGCCTAAATATGCCTCTGCATCCGTCTTTATCTTCTGCAAGACCATCGCAGAAATCTCTTGCGGTGTGAACTCCTTGTTCATCGTCTTCACATAAATCTTCTCCGAGGTCCCCATCTTCCTCTTCGCTTCTCTTACCGTTCCTTCAGGATTGACCACCGCCTGCCGCTTCGCTGCCACGCCGACTAACCTCTGACCGTCCTTTGTGAACGCCACCACCGACGGGAACATCTTTCCACCATACGCACTGCCCTCGGCACTTGGAATTATCTTTGCATCGCCACTCTCGTCTATAAAGGCTGCTTCTGAGTTCGTGGTTCCCAGGTCAATGCCTATTATCCTTCCCATTTTTATCTATTCCTCTATTTCACGAGCTTTCTGCTAAAATCAAAAGCACTTTCACAGCGTTTTTTAAAAATTAAAAAAGGGAGGCGAGAAAAAAATACGTTAGTATTCTTCTTCCATTCCTGGATAACCGCCACCTGGAGGCATACCTCCACCTGCTGGCGGCGTCTTTGCACTCGCTGCAATTACATCGTCTATCCTCAGGATCATCGTTGCTGATTCCGTTCCCGAGCTTATCGCCTGTGTCTTCACTCTGAGGGGTTCGATAACACCTGCCTTGAGCATGTCTGTTGGCTCTCCCTTGAAGACATCCAAGCCTGCAGTCTTCTCTCCCTTCTCATGAGCCGAGCGAAGTGCCACGAGCATATCTATGGGGTCTAAGCCAGCATTCTCGGCAAGAGACCGTGGAATGACCTCAATAGCATCTGCAAATGCCTGTATTGCTAACTGCTCTCGACCTCCGACGCTTGCGGCATAATCCCGCAGCTTGAGCGCCAGTTCTATCTCCCCAGCGCCTCCTCCTGCTACGTATTTGCCGTCCTCCAATGCAACACCCACCACTCTCAGTGCGTCATTCATCCCTCGCTCTAACTCATCCACGACATGCTCCGTTCCTCCGCGTAGCAGTATGGACACCGCTTTCGGATTCTTGCAATCCTCAACGAATATCATCTCCTCGCCGCCGATCTTCCTTTCCTCAACCAGCCCTGCGTTTCCAAGATCCTCAGATCTGACTTCCTCCAAGCTCGTCAGTATCTTCCCTCCTGTTGCGCTTGCCAACTTCTTCATGTCGCTTTCTTTCACTCTTCTCGCCGCTAAGATACCTCTTTTCGAAAGATAATGCTGTGCCAAGTCATCTATCCCTTTCTGGCAGAAGAGCACATTTGCACCACTCGTTTCTACCTTCTCCACCATCTCCTTCAACATCCTCTCCTCTTCTTCCAGGAATGATTTTAACTGTTCTGGTGCGGTAATCTCTATCTTTGCATCCACCTCGGTCTTCTCTATCTCCAAAGCCGAATTTATCAGTGCTATCCGAGCATCCTTCACGCTCTTCGGCATTCCGGGATGCACGCGCTCCTTGTCTATTATCATGCCTTTTATCAATGTCGTATCTTCTGTGCTCCCGCCCATTTTCTTCTCCAGCTTTACTTGGTCAATATCTATCTTCTTCGCGCCCTTTTCCGCAATTGTTTTCACTGCATCCACTGCGAGGTCGGTCAAGAGCTCCCTTACAACCCCTGCACCTTTTCCGGTCATAGACGTCATTGCTATCTTCTTTAGCGTATCTATATCATCTGGCTTGACGTCGAATGCTATCCCCTTTAAAATTTCATACGCTTTATCTGCCGCTAATCTATACCCGGTTGCGATCAACGTTGGATGTACCTCCTGTTCCAGAAGATCCTCTGCGCGCTTTAGTAACTCGCCTGCAATGACGACTGCGGTTGTTGTTCCATCACCAACCTCTTCATCTTGTGTCTTTGCTATTTCCACCATCATCTTCGCCGCCGGATGCTCGATATCCATCTCCTTCAATATCGTTGCTCCGTCGTTTGTTATGACTACATCGCCCATCGAATCCACCAACATCTTGTCCATCCCCTTCGGTCCGAGCGTCGATCTAACAGCATTTGCAACAGTCTTCGCTGCAAGAATGTTCCTGCTCTGCGCATCCCTTCCTCGTGTTCGCTCGCTTCCCTCTCTTAATATCAGTACTGGCGTTCCACCTAATTGTGCCATGTTATACCACCTTTATTTCTCTATATTTACGGTTCTATATAAAGATTATTTGCCATTTATAAGAGAACAAAGCCTTATGCTCTAACATAAGAGATAATGACAGAGGGCAGGTTCGACGATAAAATCTTCATGAAGGCGGTTAAAGCGCTAAACATGCATTTGCCCGGTGAAAGAAAGACCCTTTTTGACTTGCTCGACGAAGATAAACCGGTCGTGCAGGGAAGAGATCAGTCCATGCATCGTATAAAAAGAGAAGAACTGGAGGAGATAGCGAGACTCATCCCGAAGGAGGAGTATAAAAATTTACGACTCCCTATTTACATCGAGTTAACCTCGGACTATGGTCGGGGAATAGCAAGGATACAGGGGAGGCTGGATTGCGAGATCGTGCGGCGCATATTGGGGGAAGGAAGAGAGGGAAGCGAAGAACAGCATGAAAAAGAGAGCGAAAAGGGTGACGAGATTTTTATTTATCGCGCTGATGTAAGGAGATTAAGACGTAGGTTGCCGACCACGACTGAATATGCTTTCTTTTATAGCACTTCTTCTTAGTGTAAGATGAGAGGGCAAAAAATTTGATTGCGGAGTTTGCCACAACTTTTAAGTAGATACAAACGTAAAAGTCATCACACCGAAAAGAAATGGAAGAAAAAATAGTGCTGCGTGAATATCTTTATTCTCTTCGATTCTACCTCTTGTTCGTTTCACTTATCTTCAGTGGCTCCATCGTCCTTGGGTATGTAGGGTTCATGAGCGAACTGTTTACTGAGTCATTCGAGTGGATTCAACAGCTTAGTGAGGGTTTAAAAGATTTTACACAGCTTTATCCATCATGGGTGATTTTTGTGGCTTTTTTTATTGTGATATTCTTGAACAACGCCTTTACTTGTTTCCTTAACATCATAACAGGACCGCTCATAGGTATTTTTCCTCTGTTTTCTGCAGCTCTCAACGGTGGTTTAATCGGCTGGTTTGCCCAAGAGGAGGGTTTGATCATCTTTCTTACGATAGTGCCCCATGGGATGTTTGAAATCCCCGCTTATTTGCTCAGTGTAGCGATTGGCTTGAGAGTGGCACGAGAAGTTTTAAAACGGAGAGAGGCAAGACGGTTAAAAATGAGGCTTGGGGAGGGGTTGAGAGTATACCTCATCTTGATTGTGCCCCTCCTTATTATTGCTGCTCTCGTTGAATCTGCATTGATTGTCATCGGCTTGTTATTAACCCCTTAAACTACCATGAGACTTCGAGATGGCGTATATTGGTATAAGGAGAAAGGGTTCTTTGATGCAAACACGTATGTAGTAAAGGACGAGCTCACCGTTCTCATAGATCCTGGATTGGAAAATTATCTGGGGCGGCGGCTTAAAGAGATACAGGCAGATGGAACAGACCCGAAGGATATTGATCTCATACTGGTTACGCATCTCCATCCCGATCACTGTGGTGCAGCAGCAGCACTTAAGGATGTTTCAGGTGCTCAAGTTGCACTCCATCCTTCCCAACGGGAATATATTGATATTATGGCTGAGGAGGCGGTGAAATTCTTTGGCTTTGATATAACCAAGAAATTCAGTGCGGATCTTGTGCTGGGGGAGCGGTTGAGCTTGGGAAAGACTTATTTAGGGGTATTACATACGCCCGGGCATTCTCCATGCAGCATTTGTTTTTATGCGGGTGACAAAAAGATGTTAATCTGCGGTGATTTGGTCTTTGAACAAGGTGTAGGACGAACTGATTTGCCGTTTGGTAATACAGAAGAGTTGAAGAACTCCATTGAAACGGTATCAACACTGGATACGGAACTCTTGTTGCCGGGGCATGGTGGGATAATAGAAGGACGAAATAAGATCAAAAGGAATTATGAATTTATAAAAGAGGTTTATTTTAAAGCTTTCTTTTAAAGAGAAAAAGTATGCTTTGTGTACAGCTTCCTCTTGCTATTCCTTTGTTACGCTAAAATTATCCTCAGAAGACCCGTAATCCTGCTTAGAATTGTAATCGAATAGTATATCCCTATACACTACTGCACCACGTCCTCCAACTCTTCCAAGAATAAATGTATCGTATCTTCATCCACGTGCGGCATTATTATTAATCGAAGTGATTTTGGCTTTCGGGTAACAGAAACGCGCCATCTCCTCTTTACTAATGCATTTGTTACCCTTTCCACCTCGTCTTCTGGAAAACTCAGCGTTACCACGTTCATGACCGGCTCTATTACCGGAGAAATGCCTATCCGCTTTGCACCACTCACTAATATCCTCGTGAGCCGCATGCATTCACCTACGATTCTTTTCAGACCTTCTCTACCGAGATATTTGAGCACTGCATAGGTAGCTGCTGCGGATGCACCACTTCTCGTCCCTGTCAATGAACACTGTTCTTTAGTCGTCAGATACGGTGTAGGCACCGCTAATTCCTCTAAATACGATTCCTCTCTGAACAAAAGACATCCCGCTGGGATCGTACTCATTCCCATCTTATGCGGATCTACTGAAATTGCCCTCACCCCTTCGAGCGAGAAATCAAACTCGTATTTCGCCTCAAGAAACGGAATCACAAAACCGCCAAAAGCCGCATCAACGAATAAGAAGAGGTCTTTTTCCAGTGTGATCTCTGAAAGCTCCTTTATCGGGTCTATCTGCCCAAATTCAGTCGTTCCTGCTATTCCCACCACACTGATCGTTTTGTCATCTATCAACCGTTCTACTGAATTCACGTCCATTCTCAACTCCTCGTCCAACGATGCTTTCTTTACCTCTATGCTCAAGAGGTCCGCAATTTTGTCAAACGAGAAATGAGCTGATTCCGGCACGATTATGTTCATATCGCGCAAGCCTTCCTTCCGTTTCCTGTTCCTAATAGCTCGGATTGCCTGGATATTCGATTCCGTTCCGCCGGTGGAGATATACCCGGCAGCGTCCTCTTTACCCAGCAATGCCCCGATCATTCGTATCACCTTATTCTCCATCTCCTTTGTCCCGGGAAACAGTCCCGAATCACCCAAATTTGATTCCAAGAACATCGTGTGTGCATACACCGCGATTTCATGCGGATACGTACACATCGAACTCAAAATCCGCTCATACGATAAATCCTCCAACTTCTTTTCCTGGAGTAGTGACTCTACCGCTTCCCTGCTCATACCTCGTTCTTCCATCTTCATCCCCAAAACATATACTTAATTATGTATATGAAAAAGGGCGGGCTCTCAAAAAGGCATCTTCTCATTTTATTGTATCTTTCAGTATTTCTCGGACCTTTTGGGGGAAATACGGTACTCGCGTTGATCCCTTCACTTGAACGATTCTTTGACGTCGATATCACGTTTATAGCAGCATCTATAACGCTCTACATGATCCCCTTTGCCTTCTTTCAACTCTTTTCCGGTGCTCTCTCTGATATTTATGGGAGAAAGCGTGTCATTCTTTTTGGATTCCTTACCTTTTCTCTTGCCTCGCTCTTATGTGCAGCCTCGACTAACATCGGATTATTCCTGGGTGCACGGGTATTACAAGGGCTGGGAGCGCATTTATAGCTCCCGTCATCATGGCGATCATCGGCGATCTCTTTCCATACAAAGAACGGGGGAGGGTAATGGGCGGATATAGTTTATCAACAACAGCGGGAATCGCATTGGGTCCATTAGTTGGTGGATTTTTTGCTTTAATCGATTGGAGACTTGTATTCCTGATGTTATTCACCCTTTCCGGAGTGCTTGGCTCGGTTTATCTCTTCTCTTTTGATGCGCCAAAGAGTGAAGGCGAATTGAAGGATGTTTTAGGGAAGATAAGTGGTGTACTTAAAAATCAAGCTGTTTTACTGCTTTGTATGATTGGACTTCTCCTCTTCTTTGGAAATATCGCAACGATGACCTTCTTAGCAGATACACTGAAAGTATCGGTGAGCGAGGATAAGATCGGTATTTTGCTCTCTACCTTTGGATGGCTTGGGATTCCGACAGCGCTGGCTGCTGGGTATCTCACCGATTTTATCGGGCGAAAGAAGACATTGCTTGGTGGATTGGTTATCATGCTTACTGCATTTTTGATTTTTACGCAGGTAAATTCGTATTTAGTATTCTTTATCCCCATGGCAATCATGGGCATCGGAAGTGCGACGATCTTTACCTCGCTTAACACGATGGTCGTTGAATGTGTGCCGGGATCACGAGGTGCTGCTGCTTCCGTATATAACAGCTTCCGTTTCCTGGGGTACGCGCTATCGCCCATGGCGACCTTACCAGTTTATTTCGTGTACGGTCTCCATGGAATCTTCCTTTTATGTCTGGGGTTCGCCTTGATGAACATTTTAATTTCAACGCGTATTCGCGGATAATCGAATTTCAGGAACGTGGCATAGAGCAAAATGTTATTTTTTATTTCCCAAACAATTTTGAAAGAAGCGTCTTTTTCGTCTCACAGAGTTCAAGAAAGAAACAACCATCGCACGGTGCATTCTCTTCCTTCTCTGGGAAAACACCCCCTTTTATCCTTTTCACATGCTTTAATAGCTGTAACGCAAGTGCTCTATCCCTCTTTTTTATATGCACTTCCCGCACCTCCGCATTTCTTATATATTCCACAAATCCCCTCTGCACCGTTGTTTCAAACTCCTCCTCGATGAGCAGCGCATAAGCCGCCAACTGCATCCTATCGCTTTTCCATACACCATACTCGGGGCATCTACCCGTTTTGATTAAGCAGGGTATAATCTCCTCCTCTGTTCTTATCAGCTTGTCCACGCTGCCGCTCATGTTCAACGTTTCCGATACCATTATATGCTCCCTCTCATAGCCATAGTACCGCTCTAATTCAGCCAGCGGGGTTTCTTTTTTTATCTTGCTGAGCCATTCGGGGGTTTCTATGCTACAAACAAAATCGGTTTTCACTGCCTTCAAGAAATCCTTTTCCACATCTTTCAGTTCCTCTTTATAGATCCATTCAACACCATCCACAATATCCTCAATCACTCGTTTTAGATCTTCCTCACCTCGGTTCTCACCCGTTCCGCCTTCATCTTCGCTACCCCAAACTTTATGCATATTGAATCCTAACTCCTTCAGGAGGATATGCTCAATCACGCTTCTTTCTTTTCCCTTTGCCCGTTTGGGCTGCTCATATCCTCTCGCACTGAAATAAACGAGCCGTGGACAGAGCATATAGTGCGTTAAATCAGAAACTTTACTTAGCGCGGGTATAAAATGCTCCTTTTCTTTCATCTTTTCTTCCTTCCTTTGTTTTACATCTCCCATTTTTCCATAACCGCTTCTTTCTAATTGACAATATTGTATGAACTGATTTAAACGCAGAAAATTGTTATTGGCATCTCCCTTGTTGTGGTATATGTTCTTTTGTATATGACTTTTCAACTACGGGTCGCGATACTCCACCAGGACCTTAACCCCAAATGGCGCTTTGTATTCTTGCTTGTGTTGCATTATCTCACACCAAAGAGTTTAAATATAGAATAGGTTAATATTATACCACGCCATAGGAGGAGACGAAGAGAAATGTTTGAGGCTAGGATAGATGCGAGCGTGTTGAGAGAATGTATAGAGTCAATTACAGCAGTAGTGGATGAAGGAAAATTGAGAATAGCGGAGGATGGTTTAAAACTTCGCGCGGTTGACCCCGCAAACGTGGCAATGGTTTCTTTTGAGTTGCACCGTGATGCTTTTGATGATTTTCGTTTTAAGTCTGAATCAGGTGCTGAAGCCACGGCTGCTGCTGAAGTAGGCATAGATTTCGTTAAGTTGCGTGGTATCCTCGAGATAGGAGGCAGAGAGGAGGTCGATTTGAAACTGGATGAGCAGGCTCAAAAGTTATTCACCAGGATGGGCAGTCTCGCCTATACTATTTCTTTGCTTGACCCCTCTTCTTTGCGAAAAGAGCCAAAGGTTCCGGAGCTTGAGTTCCCCGTGCAGGTAATCATCGAGACAGAGGAGTTCAGAAGAACGATACGCGCTGCAGAGAAGATCGGCGATCACATAATGCTCGGTGTAGATGGCGAGGAGTTCTATATGCAGGTAGAAGGCGAGATGGATAAACTGAGGTTGGGGTTGAGGAAGGAGCAATTAATCCATTTGACACCAGGGACGCTCCATTCATTGTACTCGCTGGACTACATCTCGGCAATGAGCAAAGGAATGAGCCATGCCGCGAATATAACGCTCAACCTAGGTAAGGATTATCCCTTACAGGTAGATTTTGAAGTGGCTGAGGGGAAAGGGAAAGTCAGTTATTTGCTGGCACCACGAATAGAGTCGGAGTAAGCGAAGATAAAGGCAGAAAGAGTTTTCATGGGGAATTTGTAGTGGCTTTCTGCTAAAAGTTATTTGATTTTGGATAACCAAGTAATATTATGATGGAGATGCATGCTGGCGCACTGCATATCAGCCTTTATCCTTTTCTCGCTGCGGCATCGAACTATGTCAAAGAGTCAGGGGTCACGCTGGACGATTTGATTACCGCTGCTGCGTTTGAACGTGCACGGTTACGAGGTAAAGAACGGGTACATGAAGCGTTAAAGGAAGGAACGGTTCGAAAGCCGGTTATAATGAGCGATGCCCAAGCAGAGATAGAATTATTATCCTATCCCTTTGCCCGTATTCTGGTGTCCTGTGTTGGTGATGAGCGTTTGGTGCGTAGATATGCGTTATCAGAGGCGAAATCGGCGTACGAAAAGCTAAAAGAAGATTCCAGTACGGGTTCCAGTGCGGACACTGATATTATTAATGAGCTGTCACGAGAGTTTGGTATACGAGTAGATTTCGTTCGATTACCGCATGAGCAGGAGCGCGAGCGGGTTCAGTTGCCGTTCGTTGATTACTTGCGATTCACGTCCACCCTTCGTGATAAGCGCTGGAAGCTGGTGAATCGAAGATTGGAGAAGGGTTGGGTGAAATTGAGAACGGGTGAATTTCTTCGCATTATCCAGGAAGCGATATACGAACGGATAAAGAGAGACCTACCCTTAGATGTTCCCAAAGCGCTCTGCGAATCACTCAGTAGCTATACCGAGGATATAAGACAGGAGCTGGAGGTACTGCGGAAAAAGTACGATGACGGTAGTTTTGAGCCTAGTTCGGGCTTTCGGGTGAGGGATCCACGCTGTTTTCCTCCTTGTATAACTGCTATTCTGAGTAATTTGAGAGATGGCGTCAATGTTCCGCACAGCGCACGATTTGCGGTTACCGCTTTTTTGCTGAATATCGGGCTAACCGGGGATGAGATCATAGAGATTTATAAGAACGCACCGGATTTTGACGAGGAGCGAACGAGGTATCAGGTAGAGCACATTGCGGGGGATAAGGGCAGTGTGCGGTATACCGCGCCGTCTTGTGACACAATGCGCACGTATGGCAACTGTGTTAAGCCCTTACTGAGCCTTTCAGGCTCGCGGGAACGCGGGCAGAGCCCGCGATTGCGGGGTCGTGGGGCAGAGCCCCACAGTGATGACGTGTGCGAGAAGATTACGCATCCTTTAAGCTACTACAAGCTGAAGTTAAAGATGAAGAGGAAAGAGGGACAGGAAGGTAAATCAACAAAAAGGGAAACTGCAACCACAAAAGGTTAAAAAAGAAAAATGAAAAAATATAAGGTGGTGTTTTTCCCCATAGAAGAGGTACAGGTCGAGAACAAGATAGATACTGAGCGAATTGAAGAGACCTTGAACAGGTATGCTGAGAAGGGATGGCGATTGGGACAGATAGCTTTGTGTGGTCAGCGGGGCTTGATTTGCGTCTTTGAAGAAGAGGAGAAAGAACAATAACTATTGTTGATGTATTAAATATTATAGATATGTGCATTTACTTTTTATGTTACCATCATATGAAGAAATGATTTCTTCAAAGTATATTTATTTTTATTATATGCAATTCATGCTAAATGCTTTTTGTTTGACTATTGCACTCTCAGTAATATTTTATGATGAAAATACTACTTTTTTACAATACTCTTATCCTGTATTAGTATTTTTATCCGCCTCTAGATTTTTACAGTATGCTAATAAAGAATTGCTGAGAGAATTTTTTGGAGTGATTTATGGTTTAGTTATTAGCATAATATTATTACTTTTCATGAAATTAATGAATTTGATTGCTAAACTCGAGAGTTCTTCGTTGTTGGCACTGCCATTTATTAAGATATCCCTCATCACTGGAGAAGATTTTGTACTAACTTTACTGTTGTCGTTTACAGTATGCGCTTTATTATCAATTTTTGAACGATTACAGTTGGTTAAAAAACTTAGATCTAAAATAGTTTAGTTATGAAACCCTCCTCCCATGCCTTCTATCACCTTCAAAAGCACCTTTTCCACATTCTCCCTGCTTTTCGACGCCGCTTCAACGATAGCTTTATAGTCCAATGCTTCCTCGGCGATTATACCATGTGCATAATTATCCACCGTGCTTATATTTGCGTATCGAAGCCCTAACTCCGTTGCAAGCGTCGCCTCTGAAGCCATGTTCATTCCCACCACGTCGGCATAATCTTTTATAAAGTTTATCTCCGCTCTTGTTTCGAGTCGCGGGCCCACAGTCTGGAAATACACGCCTCGTTCGACGATCTCAATGCCCAAACTCCGCGCAGCTCCTATTATACGCTTCCTTAAAGCTTCATCCAAGCCAGGTGTAACATGAACGATTTCATTATCATAAAAGGTGGGTATGCTACACAGACTTATGTAATCGTGAGGAACAACCAGGGACTGTGGTGTTATAGTATGCTTTAAACTGCCGACCGACGTAACCCCGATGATCTCCTCTACGCCTAACTCCTTAAATGCCCGGATATTCGCTTTATAATTCATCCTGTGCGGCGGGATAGTTCTATCCTTACCATGTCGTGGGATGAATATAATCTCCTGGGAATGTACCGTAGCAACGCGAAGGTAAACGGTGCCATATGGTGTATCCACTGCTCTCTCCTTCGCAGCTTCAACAAGCTTCGTGCCAAATAAACTGGTTCCGCTAATGATGCCGAGTGCCATGGATTAATCTCACTAAAAAGTTTTTGCTTTCGACTAATAAACCTATTTTTGATAGTCTAACCTGAACTCTCGTTATCCCCACTTTGTTGGGCTTATTTATTCACTGCCATACACCCTCCCAGCTCCGTTCGCCGAGAACCACCTCAAACTCGTTAATAGAAAGAACCGGCTTATTAAAATGGGCAAAATCCTCCGGCAAGCGTGGACATGCAGTATTCACAAAAGCGTCGACTTTAAAGCCAAGCAAGCTCGCTTCGGTTACCTCCTCCATCGCAATCAAATGAGCATCTAACCCTTTCGCAGCTGCTTTCCGCTTCAAAGCAAGAGCTTTGCTGAGATTAAACTGACCGCTTTTCATACCGATGATTATCCCAAAGGACTTCGCATCCAGTGCTCGCGCTATCATGCTATACCGCTTTTTCCTCAGATCCTCCGGTTCGAATATGCTTATCTGCATGGTGAACGGGTCAGCCGCAATTACTCGCTTCCCGGTATACAGAGCGAGTCCAGCAGGATGGAAACTACCACTGCCTATAAACAGAATCTCATCGCAAGGAACTATCGCCGAAGAGAAATCACAGCCCAGTACCTGACCGTCGTATTTTACGTTATCCGATTTACCTATTACCACCTTCTTTCCAGATTGAGTAAGCACTACTTTTGCGTCGTTCAAGGCATGAACATGCTGCACCGTCGCTACTAATCCCACGCAGTCCCCTTTTAGTTCAGCTACAGCCTTCTCCACCACAGGCTTGATGTCAACGGTGCTTCTGAGTTCTATAAAAACTACCTTCAAAGGTTTTCTTTCTCTAAAAGAAAAAGTGTCGGTATGCCCGAAATGGAAAAGAAGATCCACGATTCTCTCCAGTTTCTCATCCACATCGCATGCACCATAGCATGAATTCCCGGATAGTATCACCTCCACTCCAGTCTCTTTTGAAATCTCAGCAGCAATATCAGTCGCCACTGTTCTAAGACCCTCGGGGAGCTGCAGTCCAACTCTTCTCGCGCCTCTTTCTTTTATCAACGCTTTTATCCGCTCAAACTCAAACTCGTATGGTTTCTTCTCCATGGTATTATGGTAAAAATTCCGCCGGGGTTAAAGTGAGCCTTCTCCGTTCTCCGTTTTTATAAATTTATATTATGGTTAAGGTTAAATCAACACTTAAAAACTCCACTATCAAGCTCGTAGCATCTCTCCTCATGGATAAGGTTGTCAATTACCTCATCTACCAACTCCTCAGTTAACCCCTTCTTCTTCAACGCTCTCACTAACTCCCCACGTTCCATACCGCTCTTTCCAGCCTTCTTTACCATTTCTAATATCATCTCCCGTGTCGTTTCATGGTACTGCTGCCACATGCTCTTTACGGCGTTTATTGCTGTGCGCGCTAAGGCATCCAGTTTATCATTGTCAATTGCATAATGTTCCAGCGCTTCTTTTAAAATAGCCGTATCCAAAAGCATGCTATCTTGTTTCTTTGAGCGAAGTAGCTCTATCCTCTCTATTGTCCTCCATGCGGTGTTTATTATCCACCCATTTCGTTCACGTTCCTCTGCTGCTCTCACTTCTTCAGCCAGTATGATAGCACGTTTCCCCATCCCCACGCCTTCGCGCACACGTACCTCGCCGAGAAAAATGATAAAAGTCCTTTTTTCATCTTCATTTGCATTGATAATCGGTCCTCGTTCGATACCCTTATTGGTATAGAGATTCAAGGAGGCGGTTGAGTCGTTTATGGTTACCCGGAATACCTTTCCTCTTTTCTCCACTTCTCTTACCTCTCCAACGCCAAAGAGCCTATTACATTTTGCACAGGTTGGGGTAACAAGAAACGGCATTCCATCTTCATGTACAAAGAAGTCACTCATCAAAAACTCTTCAAAAAACATCCGACAGGCAGGAACCAGGGCATGCTTCAGGTTTTTTCGGTGCATACTACTAGACGAGTCGAGGATACGTGTAAAATTAAACGATTATGATGCCACCGTATCCGACAACGGCACGATGGTCGCCCGTGATGTCCGCACTTGTTGCGTATTTAATCAACTTCCCTTCCGTTGCACCGAGCTTCTTTGCTGCGTGCATCATCGCAGCTATTGGAGCAATGCCACATGCGGTCACGTTTCGTTCATACACCCTATTGTAGAACTTCGCGACATCCAGCTCCTTTATCGCTTCTATCACATATCCGTCCTTCTCCCTCGCTGTCCTATCGGGTTCATAATGAGTAAAATCCGAGGATGCGAGCATAACCACTTTTTTCCCGATTTTAGCAATCGTGTTAGCCAGGTCTTCTCCTACCTCCCTCGTTGTATCCTCATCGGTTAACGCGATAGAAATAGGAACGAAGTGGAACTTTCTACCGAAGAGATATTGAAGAAAGGGGAGTTGGACTTCGATGGAATGCTCGTAGCTATGCGCAGTATCGTCTACATCAATGATCCGTTTTGGTAGCCCATCCACAAATGCTTCATCTGCTTCCACGTCCCCTAAAGGGGTTGACCACGTCTCTTTTGAGACAGCAACCAGCGACCCGATACCTTGATGATTAGTACCGAGAATGACGAAGATATCCGCCCGGGGAAGTTTAGCATAGACACTCGCCGCCACTCTGCCAGAATACATGTATCCCGCGTGAGGAACGACAGCACCGAGAATACCCCTGTCCTCTTCCCTTGTTATACCCGAAAAGCAATTTTGTAGCTGGTTTTCCAATCTGCTCCTTTCTCCTTCATAAAAGGCACCCGCTACTACCGCTCTTCTCATTTTTGCCGTTTGTTTATATCTCCGCCTCAAAATCCTCCTCTTTATAATCGAACGAGAATTCTTCTTCTTTACCTTCTTTACGATACCGTTCCCTCAGCATCTCCCGTGCAAGGAGCCAGTAAACAGTGGCAAGCGCCTTCCTACCCTTGTTATTCGTGGGAATGATAAGATCGATGTTAGTGGAAGAATTATTCGTGTCACAAAGCGCTACGATAGGTATACCAGCGTTCACACCTTCTTTCAATGCCTGCTCATCGGTCATCGGGTCGGTCACGACCAGTATCGAAGGCTCTATGAAGTACGCTGAATCAGGATTCGTTAAAGTTCCTGGTATAAATCTGCCGACTATTGCCTCTGCTCCTGTAACCTTAGCGAACATGCTCACCGGATGATGTCCATATTCTCGTGCGGATACCACCAGTATAGAAGAGGGCTCGTAATTTGCCAAAAACCGTGCTGCTATCCTCAGTCGTCTATCCATCATTTTTATATCTAACAGATACAAGCCGTCGGGTCTTGCCTGATAGAGGAATCTCTTCATGTCACCGGTTTTTTGCTGCGTGCCTATATGAACACCACTCGCTAAGTAATCAGTGCTGGGTATCAACGTCTCCTCATTTTCATTTTCCTGCGCCATGGTTCTATTTACCCTTTTCTATTATTTTATTCACCGCCCTAATATATAAATATGGGTGGTGGAGGAGAAAAAGAGGCGATAAAGAGATATATAGAGGATTTAAGGGAGAAGATACACTACCACAACTACCGGTATTATGTATTGAATGAGCCTGAGATTTCGGATGCTGAATACGATAGACTTTTTCAGGAGTTAGAGGAGCTTGAGCGCACGTATCCCGATCTGATAACGGCGGATTCTCCAACGCAAAGGGTTGGAGCAAAGCCGTTGGAGGAATTTGGTACATACGAGCACAGCATACCCCTGCTGAGTTTGAATAGTGTTACTGCCGAGGAGGAGGTAAAAGATTTCGATGACCGGGTGAGAAGGATGCTCGGAAGAGAGGAGATAGAGTATGTGGTGGAGCCGAAGATCGATGGATTGGCTATGGAACTGATATATGAGGATGGCAGTTTTGTAGTAGGAAGTACACGAGGAGATGGGTATACCGGGGAGAATATAACACAGAATCTGAAGACGATAAAGACAATACCACTGCGTATTTTTGCTGATGACGCGGCCCCGCCCTTGTTAGAAGTGAGAGGAGAAGTGTTCATGCCTCTGAGCAAGTTCAAAGAGCTGAATGAAGAGTTGGGGGGGAAAGGGGAGAAGATGTTTGCAAATCCGAGGAATGCGGCTGCAGGCTCGGTACGACAGCTTGACCCGAGGGTTACCGCTTCTCGCCCTCTTGATTTTTTCGCCTATGGGGTTGGCAGAACGGAAGGAAAGGAGTTTTCAACGCAGTGGGAGGTATTGGACTATCTTCGAAGGATAGGATTTAAAGTAAATCCTTTGATCAGACGGTTTGAGACTATCGAGAAGGTAATCACGTACCATAAAGAAGTGGAGGAGAAACGGGACGATTTGGATTATGAGATTGATGGTGTCGTGGTGAAGGTAAATAGCATAGCTCAACAAGGCTCGCTCGGAGCGATTTCACGGAGCCCGCGATGGGCACTTGCATACAAATTCCCGGCGAGGGAGGAGTTTACGAAGGTGAACGACATACTAGTGCAAGTGGGGCGAACCGGCGCACTCACGCCGGTTGCGGTACTCGAGCCTGTGCAGATTGCTGGGGTGACCGTGAGTCGGGCGACATTGCATAACGAAGATGAGCTGAGGAAGAAGGACGTGCGGATTGGCGATACCGTGGTGGTGGAAAGGGCAGGTGACGTTATACCCGAGGTTGTGAGTGTGATAAAATCGAAGAGGACGGGCGTGGAGAAAGAATTCCGGATGCCTGAGAGATGTCCGGTCTGCGGAGCGGACGTGCTCAAAGAGGGGCCGATTGTGAGGTGTATCGGAGTTTCGTGCAGCGCGCAATTAAAGGAACGAATAAGACATTTCGCATCGCTACGGGCACTGAATATCGAGGGATTGGGTGAGAAAATAATAGAGCAGCTGGTAGATAGCAAAATGGTTTCCGATCCTGCAGATTTGTTCTTCTTAACGAAACATGACCTCTTGAAGTTGGAACGGATGGGTGAGAAATCAGCACAGAATATATTAAATGCGGTGGAAAAGAGCAAGCATACGACGTTCTCTCGACTCCTCCATGCGCTGGGGATACGACATGTGGGAGAGCATACCGCATCGCTGCTGGCTGACAATTTCAACGATATGGACGAATTGCGGAACGCGAGGTATGAGGATTTGATCCGCGTACCGGAGATCGGCCCGGAGGTCGCGAAGAGCATCCTCCTCTTCTTCGAGCAGGAGAGCACGAAGGAATTGTTAGAGAAGTTGGAACGAGCTAATGTGGAATATGAAAAGAGGGAACTGGAAGCTGCAGAGGGGATGGAAAGAATTCTGGCAGGGAAGACATTTGTCTTCACCGGACGTATCTCCTTGCCGAGAGAGGAAGCGAAGAGCATGGTGGAGCGGTTAGGAGGAAGAGTGGCATCGAGCGTCTCGAAGAAGACGGATTATGTAGTGGCTGGAGAGGAGGCGGGTTCTAAGTTAGAAAAGGCGAAGGAGTTCGATGTGAAGATCATCGATGAGAACGAGTTTAAGGAAATGGTTGGCCAATCCCCACCATAGGTTCTTGATAAAGCTCGAATAAGGGGGGTTTACTCGAAAATGCTGAACCTCGATATGGCTCGGATTTTTGATGAGATTGCTGATATCCTGGAGGTGAAAGGGGAGAATCCGTTCAGGATACGAGCTTACAGGAGAGCAGCCCGGACGATCGAAACCCTTACACAAGACCTGAAAGTGATCGCAGAGCGCGGCGGAGTGGACGAACTGAGGAAAATACCCGGAATAGGAGAAGGAATTGCGAAGAAGATCGTAGAGATCGCACAAACCGGGGATTGCGAGAAACATAGAGAGCTCAAACGAGAAGTGCCCTCGGGGTTGCTCGAGCTCTTAGCTATTCCTCGGGTTGGTCCCAAAACAATAGCGAAATTGCATCAGGAGCTCGGGATCAATAGTGTCGAGGACTTAGAGGCGGCTGCGAAAGCGCATAAGCTCGCAGGGCTCCCAGGATTGGGTGCCAAGGCAGAGGAGAACATACTGAAAGGGATAGACCAGTACCGGGGTTATAAAGGGCGTGTATTGCTCTCCAACGCGCTTCCTTATGCAGAATCAATCGTAAACGAGCTGAAGAAGCTGGATGCGGTGGAGCGCATAACGGTTGCGGGCAGTTTGAGGAGGATGCGTGAAACGATAGGGGACATCGATATATTAGTCGTATCGAAGAGGCCGAAGGAGGTGATGGATGCG
>JASEFB010000317.1 GCA_030019325.1 archaeon
CGAAAGTAGATAAAATATACGAGTTTAAAGGGGCAAGAAATATTTTGTCTGTGTAGCAAGTAACATGCTGATCGTTATATTCGGCTATTTTGCGCAAAAACCACAATATGAGGTGTCAACGGTCGTAGTTGGCCCCTTATTTCTTTTTAATATAGCTTGGGTATCGGCCATTATTGCCGTTTTATCTTCTTCGTCTCAGGTGTTTTCATTTTGCTTTTGGCTAACTGCTTTAGCAATATTCGTAACAGTTGCATTATTAATTTTGTTCATGTCCAAAGTTTTTTCCTAATTTCAACTAATCTCACGGCGGCCCCTTCTCCATCATACTCATCTGAAGGAGAATAATGAGCCTCTTTGCGGTTATCAAAGGCTTATCCATGATTATCCCTAAAATCAAACACAGAATCATATTGGCAATGACCCAGAGATTATACACACAAACAGAGAAGAGGAAATAGTATAAACGAACCGTAGGTTTCGTTGATGTTGTTTTTGGCTTGAAGTCGTCCCCTACCCTGTAAGAGGT
>JASEFB010000318.1 GCA_030019325.1 archaeon
AACCTAGTTTGCTCCGCATTATATTTTGTTTGTTCATATAGTCTTTTATATTGCCAAATTAAGATGATTAAAGTTGTCGCAAAAATTAACGTTTGTACAATTAAAATATATTCTTGTATCGACATATTTTCACCAATCTTTTGTATATTTCTGTATGCACCAAATCATCGTTCTTTTAAATCTTTTGCCCCCGATTTCACTTAACGTAGTATATCCGAAGTTGGTTCGTATATCCTTCCAATTTGGCGATATATCCGAACATAGTTCGTATATCCCTCCCTCTGGTCGAACTTCTTCATCTTTAATCATCTTCCCCTCCCTTTATCTGTAAGTTATCCAACGGACTTTTAATCTTACCTTATCTTTATTACTCACATGAGTACATATTTCAGTCGTTTTTGAACTTTTGTGCCCCAGTAGTTCCTGAATATACCTCAAATCCACGCCGCTTTCCAACAAATGTGTCGCAAAACTATACCTTAACGAATGAACACTAACTTCTTTTCCTATATTTGCTTCTTCAC
>JASEFB010000319.1 GCA_030019325.1 archaeon
TCCTCAGGTTGGATTTTCACCAACTGGATATTATAGACTTTGCTCGGCACACTCCCTTTTCACCTCCTCGCTTTCTCTCTCATTTCGAGCCGATACTCTGCCGCTATCAATTCGCTCTCAAAAGCTTCCTCTGCTTCTGCCAGCGTGCACTCATTTCGATCATGCTTAAAAAGCAAATCCGCATCATCGAAATTTTCTCTCAAAGGTACGCCAAGTCCGCTTCCGACTATAACCCAGCTCCTACCTTTCTTTGCAACAGCGATCCATTGCTCATCGCAGCCTTGCAAGACATCCCTTATTCTCTTCAACATATCCTTTTTTTTCATTTCCTTTTCACCTCCTTTTTCGCTTCTTTTATCCTCCACGCCCCTGTCCCTCTTGTAGAGAGGTAGAGGCTTTATGGGGAAAAAATAAATGCTCCCTGCTCGTTCAAATGTCAGGTAGCACAATCATTCTCTTGTCTGCATCAAAATACGCATTCTCGTGATGTCTGCACAGACAGAGTGCTTCCCACAGCGACAG
>JASEFB010000320.1 GCA_030019325.1 archaeon
AAATACTCTTCTTTAACTTGGTAAAACGCATCAGTGTATATAAAAGTTTCGTGTTCGTGTCTCCTTCCACTAACACAACATCGGGCTTATCTTTTAGTAAAATCTGCTCCACCCCGATGAGTATTTTGCCTGTCTGTTCCCCGTGTGAGCCTGAGCCAACATCCAAATTATATCTTGCTTCAGGTAATTCCAACTGCTCAAAGAAAACGCGATCCATGTTATACGAATAGTGTTGGCCAGTATGCAAAACAAAATAATCCGCGTTCTCCCGCAGCGTTTTTGATCAAACTTTTTCTAAAAGTTTGAATCGGCGACATTTTTATTATCTCCGGGCGTGTTCCAAGAATTATAGCTATCATCCCCTTTATCAATAAATCCCTCTTGGTCTCTTACCGGGATGATAATTCCAATTTCAGTCATTTTTGAATTCTCACAACTTTTTATAGGTCGTTTCATCCCGTTTTGAAATCGTTATCACGTTAATCTCTTTCTTCTCCCAATTAATCTTATAGATAATTCGGT
>JASEFB010000321.1 GCA_030019325.1 archaeon
GAACTGTCTATTGCAAATATTACATCAATACTTATCTTCTCAGGCACGGAAATGCTTATCTTTACGGTTATAGCCCCGGTTGAGCCAAAAGAGATATTTTCAGGAGTTATCCGCTTATCAAGTTCAAAATAAGTCCCCTCCGCACTTGCCACCGATACCGTTAAAGATAGCAATAAGAGAATGGATATGGCTATCACCAAGAATATGCCTGAACTCAGACTATTTATTCCTTTTTTATCCACTTTTTTCATCGCTTGTTTATCCTCTTTTGGTAGATCTTTTCTTTAAGCCCTTACAGGGCTTGGGGGGTCGTGGGGCGGAGCCCCACATAAGAAAAGGTTTACATTAGCACCGAATAAGTGATAAAACCAACGATAACGAAGATAGCCGAATGCTTAAGCCCCGCAAACATCGTCCCCTCGCCTATCTTACCGGTTACGAGCCCGCAGAAAAGACCCTGCATGAGCAAAGCATGGAAGAAAAGCATTCTATATAATGCCACATCCTTCTCTGAAACTGCAA
>JASEFB010000322.1 GCA_030019325.1 archaeon
GTTTTTTATGAAGGCATTTGAGTTTTTAACTGGTAGTAAGGAAAAGACAGTGAAAAGAGAATCATCGGCTGACGCTCGTTCTAAGAAGAAAGGAGGGAAAGCGAAAAGAAGTGAGGCACCGCTTGATTTACGTCTTATCATCTTTGCCTTAGCTATTATGATTATCTTCGTCATAGGCGTTGCCCAGGTGGTTGCTCCCCAAGTAAAGGAATACGGGATAGAAGGTATCGAATCCTTTATCCCATTGGCAGTTATCGTGGCGATTTTCTTCGTCTGGTGGCATGCTGCAAATGAAAAGAGAGCGGATAGAGAGAAGCC
Organism: archaeon; assembly: GCA_030019325.1. Lineage (GTDB taxonomy): Archaea > Halobacteriota > Syntropharchaeia > Alkanophagales > Methanospirareceae > ANME-1-THS. Next base: position 319 of record JASEFB010000322.1, read on the forward strand.
GCTTAGAAAAACGCTTGCCATCCTGCTCATCATGGTGTTCGTATTCTATCCTTTCCCGTTGAATGCAGTAGCGAAGCCTTTCCCTTCCACTACTAACCTGCCACTGAGCGCAGCATACGCCATAAATACTGCGGAGAGGGGCATCGGGATGATTGGTGAGGCAGACTGG
>JASEFB010000323.1 GCA_030019325.1 archaeon
ATTTCGGGTTCCGGTTCTAATTCAAGTTCCGTTTCAGGTTGTAGTTTTTCCTTTATGGGTGGCTCTCCTTCTTTATTTTCTCGTTCTTTTGTTTTGCTCAATTGCTCAACGTTTATAAACGGGTTTTCGTAGTTGTTCATGAACTCTCGTAAGTCAATGAGAACCGATTTTATCTCCGCCTTTATCAGTTTCACTTCTCCTTCCAGTCTGTTTATTCGCTCTATCAGCTCCATATTCAAACTTTAGGAAAGTTTGATCAAAACGCTTCGCGGGAAAAAATAAAGGGGGGGAGAGGGTAAAAAATAAAAAACCCTCTATTTTTCTCTTCTCCTATGTCAAGTCCATGACTGCGTCTATTGCAGACGGTGCGGTTCTCTCTATCGCGATACTGGCTCCTTGCGCGGGCTTCACTTCTATGATGAAATCTTTATTTGCGGCAACGCCACCGGCAGGAAGAGCGACTGTTATCTGTGCTATCTCACCGAGCTCTAACAGCTTATCATCGTCT
>JASEFB010000324.1 GCA_030019325.1 archaeon
CATCACCAAATATGTTAGAGAAGGCAGTATATAAGTTTTTCGGTTTTTTTAACCGATATCAGACTTCCAATGGTTCATAAAAGCACTATAAATAGTTTTTAGTCTAACACGCACTAATACTACAAAAAAAATCTAAATATCCGAAAAAAAAATTACAACATTTGCAATTTTTGTTTATTTATCTCCTTTTATAACCACAGATTACACATCGTGGGCTCTGCCCACGTCCCCGAAAACCCTGAAAGGGTTTTTCACGAGAAAACAATTGAAGATGCAAGATACGAGATGCATCCCTAAATTGGTATCTTGTATCCTATCCTGCCATTATCTTCTTGTGTCTGTCTTGTGTAATCTCGTGGTTTTTCTGTTTCAGCTATATTTTTTGCCCACCGCATAGCCAATTGCAATACCACCCGCGGCTATAAGTGCTGCGAACAAGATAACGTTCCAGAATACAAACCCCGATTCGCTAACATAGCCGACCATCGTTGCTGTAAGGTAGAT
>JASEFB010000325.1 GCA_030019325.1 archaeon
AATTGCGAGAGTGCGGCAATTTACGTGCCTGATGCAAAGATTCAGTGTGCGGTGGATAATGCGAGTGCTGGAGATACGATTATTGTGAGGGATGGAACTTATACTGAGAATGTGGATGTGGACAAACCTTATTTGACGATCCGCTCTGAGAATGGGTCTGATAAAATGATTGTTCAGGCAGCGAATCATGCGTTTGAGATAACAACGAATGTGAATATAAGCGGGTTTGCAGCAAAAGGAGCAACTTTTATAAGGGAATAAGGATAATATAAAAGGTGTGTGAACATGGAGCTTACCTATATTATTTTGCCAAAAAAGCTTGGAGAGAGATTAAGGGAGAAGGCTGAAGCGGAAGGCTATTTATCTGAGGAATTAGGGGTTGAGCTTCTGCAGAAGAGCCTAAACGAGGAGTTGGACCCTGAGGACCTCGTAGAACAATACAAAGCTTTAAGCGAGAAATATCTTGCCGAGGCAAAAGAGTTTTTGGGTAAGGGAGATTTAGT
>JASEFB010000031.1 GCA_030019325.1 archaeon
GTGGTCGGTTTCGTTAAAGCCAAGACGGATCGTCTGGTCCTTCTCAATGCACGATTGCTCCCAATGCCCGCCGGAGCCGAGCTTTATGAAGTATACACTCTTGGGTTTTATTGCTTTCATATTTTCATCGAACATTGCTTTTTATATTTGCTCTATGATTTCCTACATCGTATAAATAATCATGGATAATTACTAGCTTATATTCGCAATTATTTCATGTATATCAAAAATTGTCCTACATCACGCCATAAGCCACCTACGTCTTTTATTACATAGAACAGGTGTTTTATCCTTTTTTACCATCAAAATCCCTAAAGGTGCGCCTAGCTACGATGAACGTCCTCGGTGTTCGCACGTAGCCCGCTGGACAACTAAACTAACTGGTGCAGATGGTGAATTCACGGCAGGTATCGGTCTATATCCAAGGCTCCGTGGAATACCCCGATGATATCTACGCGATCGTTGCCCTTGATCAGATAGGCGATACGATAGTGCCCGTAGAGAAGTATACGGATATCACCCTCTGGTTCTGATTGGTATTTGTACCCAATCTCTGGAAACTCAAGCAGAATCTGCGCACGTTGATAAATGCCAGATACGACCTTCTCAGCGGCAACAGGGTTGTCCTGCGCTATATAGTCGTGGATGTCTTTGAGCCACCGCTCGGCTTCCTCCGTCCATATTATTTCTGCCATGTTCGAATCCGCCGAGCCATCTCTTCGTTGGAAATAACCCTTCCAGAACGGGAGTCTGCCAGCCCGCGCTCAACCATGCGCTCGAAGGCAAGCTCGCGCATGATCTCTTCGTAGGTTGCGTCCTCCGGTTGCTCTTGAATGATTTTAGCCATTCGCGCTTTTACCGATGACATTGTTTTTGTTCTCCTTTGGGCCGAAAATTGTTTTTTATCCTTATTCTATTATATATATGAATTTATATATATGATTTCTGTTATTTCCAAAAGTTATTAACTTACACAAACAATCTTTGTCCCTACGAGCATTACCACCACACATCATGCCCGGCAGATTGACTTGTTAGCTAGTGCGGATACCATGTTCAACAATGAGCTTGGCAAACTGCTCCCCATCTACAAGCTCAATCTTGATTCCAGTTTCATCGAAATATTTTTCGGCTGCATTGACAGCATCATCGGAAATGGCACATGATGTAATGACCATCCCCAAATTTGCGGACTCGGCTTCAATCCCCGCAATCAGTTGCTCTACAACCTCTTTGCCTATTGGTGGGTCTGGCTTCCAATGTTTAGCCTGCACCGCAATGACTTGACGGAATGCACCCGCCACACGAAACGTAGCCAATATGTCCGCCCCTTTCTCCTGCTTTCGTGGAATAATCTTAGCATTTTCAGCCCCCAAGTTGGTTAATACTGTTTGAATTAGCCTTTCAAAGCCGAAACTGTCCATTCGTCCGCTATGCAATTCGTTCAAAGTTTCGCGAATAAGACGGGACTGCAAATCGGTTTGAAAAGTAGGAGATTGGCCCGATGAAGCAATTTGAAGGCACTCCTTTATTTCGTCGAGCAGATCGGCTGCTTCAGTACATGTGCCTTGTGTTTTCATTCGAGAAATAAGCGCCGATTTCGCCAAATTGCGACGGATTGGTTTCTTGCCGTTAAGCCACTGAACCGGCCGCCTATAAGCCGTGTCATCAGTAACCTTATTTGTATCGTATATCGCGGAACCTTCGATTTCCGCAACGTAGAACTCAGAACCATGGGGGACTACAACAAGGTCACCTACGTTCATTTCCCTAATAAATCGCCACATGTGGCCAGCAGCCGCCCCTGCTTTACGTAATGTCCCTTCGTCAGAATAGTAGGTGTCTCGTATGATTTGCCGGAATTGCTCCCATGAAAGATTAGCATTAAGCAGGCCTTCTGCTTTTGACCATCCGATTATGATTTGATTTTCGGCCAATGCTACTGAGACTTTGTCGATACCTCCTGGCGCAATTCGCAACACGAATGCCTGTTGGTTCATTTTTCTTACTCTGAGCTAAAATTGCTTTTTATTTATTGATTTCTCAAGTGTATATAACTAAATGTAGCGATTAATTTCGCATACCTCTTAAGACTGTCGTAAACTGCAGAAGGCATTCAAAACCGCGGGCCATCAAAACGTGAGTACCACTATGATCTATCTAAACCCCCGTGGCTACGAGGAATGTTCTCGGTGTTCGCACGCAGCCCGCTGGACAAATAAACGGAGCGGATGGTGAACCTGTCCGGTTTCTATCGTGCCGACGATCCTGTATAAGTTGCAACCATGTTCGACAGTGCTCCGTCCGAGATAAGATCGCGGCAGGGTTGAGCAGCGCGCGATTAGCGCGTTCGCTCCACCCCTTTGTTGGGACGTTTATTCTTTTTGTTTCGGACCAAATACTCGACTTCAGGTTCATGCACTGCGTGGAATCTATCCATCCATGACAAATCTTTACCAATGACTAATTCCTCTAATCTCGCATGATGTGTATTGGTCATGGGAATCAGGCGCATTTGAAATCCATGAGTTCGTGCCATTCTCTTCACCTCTTCTGCATTATCGTATGTTATTAGGAAATCACCTTTCAATGACTCGCACACCGTAAACAAGCGTTCGTGGTCGAGGTTGCTGTGTTTGTACAAACGCTTGCCTGCTTTCTTTCCGCCAGCAGTGTATGGAGGGTCTATGAAGTATACTGCTTCTTGATTTGTGGCAAATTCCTTCAGAACTCTTATTCCATCGTCACATCGGAAGTCAATTCTGCTAGCGATTTGATTTAGATTTAGAAATCTTTTCGCAAGTGTCTCAGGATACCAGCGAGAACGTATCCCTTTTCCATTCTCGCCATATTTAAGAAATCCTGAACCTTCGGCGAGGATTCCTCCATGAAACGTTCGATTCTTGAGAATCGTCTGAAACGCTTTCTCTCTTTGTGTGTTCAGGGCTTTCTCGAGCTCCTTTATAACTGCTTCCTTAGTCAAGTCGAAAGTAAGGATTCGGTTGGCCAACCATTCGGCATCACCATTGACGACGGATTCCCAGACAGCAGCAATCTCGTCATCCAATTCCACCATAACTGCCTTTTCAACTAGATTTTCAAACAGAGCAGTGAGGCTTATAATCCCTCCTCCAGCAAAGGGTTCAACAAGGATACTTGGCTTCGGATACATGCGTGCTATCCACTGTCTAAATGTTGGCACAAACCATGTCTTCCCGCCGGGGTAGCGGAAGGGACTTCGCTGGGGGACAGATGCAACATTCACGGGCTTTGGTATTTCGGTCTTTTCAAATAATTCAGGGAATAGCAGCGATTGTCTGCGTGTGTTCATGTCAGAATGGCCTCCCGATTATTTTGTTTACCGGGGGAGTCTCGAGCTGCTCGTCGAATTTTTCTTGAAGCAATTTTATGAAATCTTCAACTTTTCCCGGCGAGGGTGTAGTGATGGAAAGAAGGGCGGGCTCGAACTCGGTGAAGACTTCATCCACCTTCTTGAGAGAATATCTTCCTAGTTCTTGGTCTTTTTCCGTAATCAATTCCAAATCATAGATGATCCATGCAATATCTGCATCGGATTTGGGCACTTGTTTCAAACTCGGCAGAGTGGCAAAGAAGCTCTTGTTCAATGCCACGGCAATCTTTTTTTTCCCAACTGTGAAGGATTCCACCCTTGAAAAGAAGTTGTGGGGCAAGTCTCTTACGAGAAGACGAAAGGTAATCCGGCCGGGGATAGTTCGGTTCGTTAGACCAATCCATTGACGCTCTGCTTCGTGGATCTTTCATGTAATACTCAAATGGTTCACGGACGTTACCGGAGATATAGACAGCCTGAATCTCAAGGGCGCCGAAATCATACACCTTACCGTTGTCATCATAAGCCACAAGAACCACGTCGATGTTTCCGGCAGACTTACCAGTCGAGTCATTCAGCCGAACTTCGATAAGAGAACCCCACGTTGCAGTTTCGTCAAAAAAGAAGGATGCCGCATCATCGGCAATAATCCAGCCCTCGCGAAAACGGATAGGACAGGTAATAACTGGCCCGTTTTCGTGATAGATACTGCAGACACCGAGAGGATTCTTTGCCTTATCTTTTGTGCAGTTTGGCACTTTATTGTTGAAAGGACATAAGCGGCGAGAACGAAAACGTTTTGCCTTCTCACTCTGATCAGCGGTTAGATAGCCAAAAACTTCGGCAAGTGGTTGTTTTTGAATCGGCATCTTTTTCCCTCTATTCGTCCCAACATTGCTTTTTATCTTTATTCTATTATTTCTCAATTGGATAATAAATAACCGTAGTAAGTTGGCATACCTCTAAGACTATCGAAGACTTAAAAAATTCTTTCATCTCGTACCATGCGTCCACCAACGTCTTTTATTACATGTGGCTACGAGGAATGTTCTCGGCGTTCGCAGCCCGCTGGACAACTGAGATAAACGGAGCAAATGGTGAATCTGTGATTTCTATCGTGACGACGATCCTGTATAAGGTGCAAACATTTTCAATGTTGCTCCTTCTTAGATAAGATAACGCCACAATTCGGCGGCGGATACCCGTCCGACGCGAAGGTTTAATATGCTTTATTTTAATCTTTTCTTCCAATGGTCTGGTTCTTTGTTCAACTGCATGACGGCAATAATTATAATCTCGTCATCAGCTTCCTGGTAAATCACGCCGTACGGAAAACGATTAGTAAGACATCTTCTTGTATTTTTTGATTGTTAAATCTGTCGTGAATCTCTTTAAAAACCTCTTCACCGGGAATTTTTCTTACCCTTCCCGTTCTTATATCCCCAACCCTCTTTTCGGCTTCCTTAGCCCACAATTCATCTATCTCTTTTTGTGATGGATGCAAACTTTCAAGAATTTTTTCAATTAGTTTTGTCTTGATATCTATTGGTAAAGACTCAACCATTGAAATAAGTTCATCTGTTTTTGTTGTCATATCTTGCCCTCGCTTTTTTTATCTCTATTCTATTATTTCTCAATTGGATATAAAAAAGTATCTTTCTATTCATTTACGCAGATCCTCTTACCTTTACGAGCATTTTAAAAATTGCAAGATGAGCAAATTTTACGAGGTACGAAAGAGAGACGGCGCTGCACGAATCGGGCTGTTATCACTTAGTAGTGAAGAAAAAAGGCAAACGCCGCTGCTGCTCCGAGTTGATTCTTTAAGTAGAGGTGAGGAAGTAATTCAGGTGATTCATGCAGAAGATACTCATTTCAACGATTTATTCCAGGACGAACCATGGAACGTTCCACGAGGCACTGTCCTCCTGCCTGAGGTGCACCCTTTAGTTACAAAGGTGAACGAGGCAATCCCGTTACTACTCGTTGATTATTTTGTCCTTTCCTTTGCTTCCGCGCTACTCAACAGCCCGCGTGATTTTGTCCGGAGAATTATTGATGCGAGAAACGCAATACCTCCGGATGTCGCGTTATGGGTTCCTTCGATTGCGACGGCCGAAAATGCGGCACTTCTCTTTTACATGGGCGTCGACGTGATAGACGACATGAATGCGGTGATAACCGGTTACCAGGGTATTTATCAGACGGAGGAAGGTAGTATACCGTTAAATGAATTAGAGGATTTGCCGTGTAATTGTAGTGTTTGCTCTTCGTTACGTGTAGACGAGTTAAGAGGTAAGGAGAGTAAGGAAAAGGCATTGTTACTAGCGGAACATAACACGCTGCTTCTGGAGAAGGAGGTGAAGAAGGTAAAAGAGCATATACGAGCGGGCTATTTGCGGGAGTACGTAGAGATGAAGGTGAGGGCCGCACCTTTTTTAACCGCGGTGTTAAGAATTCTGGATCTCGATGAGGAAGATTTTTATGAGAAAAGAACGCCGGTTGCTCGGAACAACTGTATGATGGCAAATACGATGGAATCGCTGAAGAGGATTGAAGTGAAGAGGTTTGCGACCCGAGTACTGGAGCGATATGACCCCCCCGTTAGGCAGGTTTTGCTGCTCTTGCCCTGCTCTGCACGGAAGCCGTATTCTCTCTCACCATCTCACGCAAAGTTCATAGAAGTGATTGAACGGTATAGAGGATATATTCATGAACTCATCATGACGTCTCCGCTTGGGGTTGTTCCTCGAGAACTGGAAGTCATGTATCCCGCTGCATTCTATGATATTCCGGTAACCGGATACTGGGATGCGGAAGAGCAGGTATGGGTATCTTCATGTTTACGTGCGTATCTTGAGCGGAACGTGGGAAAGTACGAACAGATCGTTGCACATCTGAGCGGCACGTATAAAGAGATCTGTTCACATGTTGCAGGCGATTTGGGTATAGACGTTGTGTATACCTGCGAAGAGGACGAGGAAGTGACCTCAAAAGAGGCTCTGAACAGGCTGAAGGAACGAATAGCAGCGTTATGCGGTGATGAAGAGCGAATGCCGGGGTTTGAGAAGAAGGCGAGCATGCTCAAGGCAATGGCTGATTATCAGTTTGGTATCGGTGCTGGAAGCGAGCTTGTGTCAAGAAAAGAAGGAGAAAGAGTAATAATAACCGGGAAGTTCCCGTTATACAAACTCAGCGTGAACGGCGATGTTCTTGCGAGAATCGTGCCTGAATACGGGCTTTTAGCACTTACCGTAAAAGGAGCTCGTAGAATCCGACATTTTCTTGCTTCGTACACGGTACACATAGGCGATTTTCTTCCTAAAGGATCGATATTGGCGCCGGGCGTTGTAAACGCTGGCGAACACATACGGGTGAATGACGAAGTCATGTTTATTGGATCGAAGGCATTTGGCGTGGGACGAGCACGAATGGGGGGTTGGGAGATGGTGGAATCACGGAAGGGTGTTGCGGTGGATGTGCGGGAGGTGGAGGAAATTGAACAGGAATGATCTTGCAGAATGGGAATATATACTTCGATACAAACTTGGTGCTGTGCCGAGCAATAAGATGTAGGGCTGAACTGGAATGGGTGAGGGTTTAAAATCAAAATCACGATATATTTAAATATCAGAAATTTTTATACGATATTACAGACTGATGACCGAAGAAACGAATGAGATAGAAGTGTCAGAAACATTTTTGAAAACTGTGGATAACTTTTATAAAGAAAGTGGCACGATTTTTGAGGAATTTGATGCAATACGCGAGAACTATTTGAAGGGAGAGAACATCATGGATGAGTTACGCGAGTTTAGACTCAAAAGGGCGAGTATTTTTACGTTGATTGATGACATCTTTCATAAAGAGGTGGACCTTGCAGACAAGCTTGACAAAGCGGAGATAGGACAGGAGAAGAGGGCCAAAATACAAGAATTTAAGACTCGGTTTGGTGATATAGCAGATGAAATAAATTTATATGTTATTAGAGAATTAGGAGTAGGGAGCAGGTAACCGGTTACGTATTTTTTAAGAAGAGAGTGTCGCGAATATATCTCTCACCTGGTTCTCAGTCTCTTCCCGCGTGCCTTCATTGTTTATAACAAAATCAGCGAATCTCAGCTTCTCCCCCAGGGGCATTTGTAATTCAATCAATTTTTTCGCCTCTCCCCTCGTTATCCCATCTCGTTCCATCACCCTTTTGAGCTGCGTCTCCTCGCTGGCATAGACAACGATAATTTTATCGAATTCACCTTGAATTCCGGTCTCTACCAACAGCGGGACATCAATAACAACGAGCGCATTTGGCTCTAATTCGATCTTCTTCATCGCTTCTAAACGCTCTATGCACTTCCTTTTTACTTCTGGATGTATAATCTTCTCTAAAACGGTAAGTTTTTCAGAATCGCTGAATACGATAGCCCGCAGCCCCCTCCGGTCTATCTCTAAATCTTTCTTCACGATACCGTTGCCGAAGAATCGAACAATCTCCCACCACGCCTTCGAACATGGTATGACAACCTCTCTGCTGAGCAGATCGCAGTCTATTGCGTAAGCGCCAAGTTTCATGAACTGGTGTAACACGAGGCTCTTTCCACTTGCCACACCACCTGTTATGCCCACGATCCGCATCTCTTTTTAACAATACAAAACTTATGTTAAAAAACTCTTTCTTTGGCGTGCTTTCATATTTCATTACAGAAGTAACATATTTGATTTTAAATATATTCAATTTTTCTTAATAATTTTAATTAATATGATCAGATGAAATTAGTGAATACCAATGAATGGGAAAAGAGGAAAGAGGCGATGAGATATGGTTGAAAACATCTTAGCATTGCACGTCACCAGTAACTGTCAATTGAGATGCAAGCACTGCTATTGCGGAAACTACATCAGCACTACGAATGAAATGTCTTTAGAAATCATAAAAAATCTCTGTGAGGATTTCTTGAACACAGAATTCCCACTTAGAGACTATAGTATAATCCTCAGCGGCGGCGAGCCTTTGGTCTATTCCAAGTTCGAGCAACTCTGCGATTTGATCAGAAAATTTCAAGACCATGTCATGCTGAGCACGAATGGGATTCTCATACCGAAATATGTTGAAATGGGTGTTTTTGACAAAAAAGACGGAATACAGGTAAGCATTGACGGTGACCGGGAAACTCATGACAGAATTCGTGGCAATGGCTCGTATGATAAGGCGGTTGAGGCGCTGGCATATTTGCAGGAGCAGGGGATTAAACATTCAATAGGATTTATGTTATGCAAGTGGAACTTCCACTGCATTGACCATATCATTGAACTCTGCATGAAATACGAGTGCTCGATACTAAATTTCGAGCTCTATCAGCCGTTCAAAAATTCAAACAAAACTGTTAAATTTACTGAATGGCTCAAAGCAAAAGATTATGTGAGCATGCGGTTTAAAACGCTTGTTACATGCGTAGAGACAGGATGCGTTGCCGGTGTCTGCGGGATAGCAGTTACTCCAGACCTGAAGTACTGGGACTGCCCGAGGCATCAGGAAATCATGGGTAAGTATCCTCAGCCGATAAGGGAAGTTTTGAGGAAGCCTGAAGATATTATGAACCCGTTTGAGACCTGCTGCAAATATTTGGGGTGGTGAAAGATGAGTGTAATAGATAGGGGAAGACAAGAGATAAACAAGAAAAGGTGGGAGAGGTGGAGGGCGCAGCAGAAAACCAAAAGCGAGAAGACCTATTGCTATTGGAATAATTGGGGGAATTGGGGTGATATTTTGGTGGATGGAAGATGTTTTTTCGAATGTATAATAGGCGATTGTCTTACACCTTTCTTAGAGTGGATTACGAAAGACCCACTGCCAGACCCGCCTGGTGGACCATGCGGTGCCTGTTTCGTTATATGTACAGGTTGCTACTATGGCTGTTATTTTGCTGTAACAGGGATTGGTGCAATTGTTGCTGCCGCTTTATGTGCTGGATGTGGAATTTGCCTTGGAGCTGAGGTAGATTATTGTTTGGATCAGTGTGAAATTTTTTAGGTGATGGAAATGAAACTGAAAACATGGACATTGGCTATAATGAGTTTGTTTATATCAATTATATATTATACTTAGTTGGGTGCGTTGAGGAAAAAACATGAATGCAGAAGAAATTGTAGCGGGAATGGAAAAAAAGCAAAAGGAAATAGAAAAAGAAATCAAGGATATGTCTTATACAATATTTGTGAATGTATCTACCAGAGACGTGAGTAGAACTGACGAAACAGATATTTTGTATAAAAAACCAAAGAAATATAAAATAATAGGAAAGAAGTTAATAATTGTTACGAATGGAACAATTACGTGGATTTATAAGCCCCAAGAAAAATCGGTTAGGATACTAAACGCACCCTCTGAGGACTTCGTACCTTTGATTGTTTATGCCAAAGTTATTAAGCTCATATTAAATAACAGCAGCATAGCAGAATATAAGGGAACAGAACTAGTAGAGAACAGAAAAGCCCACAAGATTATGCTTGTTCTAAAAAAGCAACTGGATAACTTTAGCTACTGGTTCTGGGTAGATGACGAAACTGGATTGCTTTTGAAAACTCAAACATACAGGGATGATAAACCCGTACTGACGTTAGAACATAGAATTTTTAAGATAAACACGGAAGTCCAGGACAGTGAATTTGAGTTTGTGATTCCAGATGGAGTAAAGGTAACAAGAAAAGATGGTCAGTTATATCGTTAAAGTGGAGTTATTGCGGTCAATTGCAGTTTATTTTTTCGCGCTTATAGGATTTAGTGTACTACTAGTAAAAGGATCTATTAATGTAGACCTGGCTACCTATTTCTTATTAGCATTCACTGCAACCGTAGTTCACTTTTCGATCATGGTCTGGTATCGAAAGAGGAAGGAACACGCCGTTACATCAAAAACTCCACTACCAGTAACTACACCACAACCACCTCAAAAACCATATAGAAATCTGAAAATTGCCATAATCGCAGTATTAGTCTATATTTTATACCTTTATGCATCTGTTGAACATGGTTTAACACAAATATTTACCTGGCTTGTTTTCATATTTCTTATACTATCATTTGGAAATATATTTCTCAAGGCTTTTACTAAGGAGCTTAAATATCCTTTTTTAAGGTTGCTAGCATTCTTTTTTACCATGTATATATTCATCTTTATGCGAGATTTAGTTTTTGGTTGTTATTCTATTAAACCCAGGTTCATAATTCTTGGAGCAGCTTTGATGACATACGTAGTCTTATCCAAGCTTATTGGATGGGTGACAAAACTATTTAAAACCAAAGTTGTTCATTTCTTAGCTATTGGGTTTTTCAGCCTATCGATAGGTCAATTTATTGGAATATGATTAGGATTGTAATTATTGGATATTGGATGATATTATAGAAAAACGGAAAAGATAACGCATAGGGAAACGTAATATATATAATAAGGATAAGAGAGAAATGGAGAGGAAATAGGATAATATTGCACCATGCCACAAAACTTCCTTGACCTGCACATCGTGGACTTCTGCCAATTGAACTGCAAGCACTGCTATCTGAACAAGGGCAATAGAGTGATGCCTCTGAACATGTTCAAGGCAATCTGCGAGGATTTCCTTCAAACGGATTTACCGCTGCCAGAAAGTAGTATCATCCTTAGTGGAGGTGAACCTTTACTGCACCCAAATTTTATCGAGGTATGCTGCATCGTAAGAAAGCTCAACGGGCATATAACAATGAGCACCAATGGCATTTCAATACCGCAATACATCCATACTTTTCAGAAAAATGATGGAATACAGGTAAGCGTGGATGGCGATGAGAAAGCGCATGATTTCATCCGCGGCAAGGGAAGCTATGAGAAAGCGGTGAGGGCTTTGAAATTGCTGGACGAGTATGGGATACGTCATACCCTTTCTTTTACTATCAATCAGGCGAACAAACATTGCATAGACCATATCATAGACCTGTGTGTTGAAACTGAGGCACGCACGCTCAATTTCAATATCTACCAACCTGTAAGGAAAAGCGACTTAAAACCTATCAGGTATATGGAATGGATAGAGATGAGGGGATATGTTGAAAAGCGAGTTGAGAAGGCGGGGATATATTTACCAGAAGGTTGTATAGTGGGTGGATGTATAGCAAGGATATTGGGGTTAAGTGTTCTTCCTGATGGCACGTATTGGGATTGTTCTCGTAACCAGAAAGTGTTTGGGAAATATCCGCAGCCAATAAGGGAAGCTTTACTATGGGATAATATACGGAAGCAAAAACCTGTCAATCCGTTTGAGACGTGCTGTAAAAATTTGAAATGGTAATCAAATTACTATGTCTGAACCTTTCTTATTTTAGGAAAGCTTTTCCTTTAAGCTCCTTTTCCAAGAGCATTGCCACCGCATACGCAGGAAAGGTAGCTGCTATCTTCTTTCCATAGCTGGAAGAGAGTGATATGAACTGCATATTCAACGAATCGGCAGCTTCTTGTACGATGAAATCACCTATTCCTGCTGATACTACCATATCCAACCCATACTTCTCTTTTAATCTACCCAAAGAAGTAATTAACTCATCTACCTGTGCTCTCTTTACCTGCTCTGCAATGCCAACAGCACCATCCTCCCCTATCTCTTCGAGATCACTGCATACTACCCGGGATAATCTTCGCATCGCACTCATTCTGCTTTTTTCATCCTCTTCTCGACCCACAAAGGCATAACTGTTCGGGCTTTCACAACTATACTCATCCTCTGTTATGTAGCCAAGGACAAGGTAAGCGTCTGCGGTTATGGCGAACAGCTCTGAGGAAACCCCGCATTTCTCTCCATGCTCGCCTATTTCCACTGTTTTCAGCAGCGCGGCAACATTAGTTCGTAAGACGCCGGAATAGATCAATTCGCCTGATTTGAGTCTTTCAAGGTCCGTTTTCTTCGCTTTTATCTCACCCCCTGTTAACGGAATCACATCTGTTGTAGTGCTGCCGATATCAACGAATATCGCATCGTTGTACAGCGCAGCGATGAGCTTCGCAGAGGCGAGCCAGTTGGTCGATGCGAACGAAAACGGGTCCTTATCTACTGCGGCGCTGTCTTTAAAGCCGCAATTTCTGTCGAAAAATTTGGGAGCATCAAAAGTAATGGAGAGTGCGTCTTTTATGTATAAAACACCTTCTCGTTTTGTCTCGAAGCAATCACTGAGTTCCCCGGTCATCACCGCGCCTAATGCCTCGAGTTCTGTCCCGAACTTCTGTTTTACATCTGCCAGCACATCGTATAGGCACTCCTTATCCTTCCATAACGGGGCGTACCGTGAATCCACGAATCCATCTGATGTGGCTATTTTTGTATTCGCTCCTCCCACATCTATACCTGCGAACATACACTTTTTCTTTTTTACAAAAAGAAAACCTGTGCTAAAAGAAAAACAAATATAAGTCTCTTTGATCAAACTTTCTTTGTGAAAGAAAGTTTGTATGGGTAACGATAGCAACAAGGGTGTCAGCAGAAAAGAGGAGTTTGAGGAAAGAATAGAACGATTGCTAAACGAAGTCAGCGTTTGTAGCAAGGCAGTAGGGGCTGAAATGGGCAAACTAACGAGCATGAAGGGCGAGCTGAGCGGAATAGTGAAAGAGCTGGGGGGAATAAAGGAAATGCTGGCTGATGAGCACGAGCTGACCGAGGAAAAGCTTGAAGCAGTAGAAGATGCCGTGGCGATTCTGGAAGAGGAGGTAGAGGCGAAGCGAAAAGAAGTGGAGAACCTCTCCAAGGGAAAGGAGGAGGAATATTTAACCACGTTAAAATACCTGAAGGCGGAATTCGAGAACTACAAGCGGAGATCGGAGAAGGAGAAGCAGGAATTTGCCGATTATCGCCTCGAAGGCTTTATACAGGATTTAATGCCCATTAAAGATACTTTAGAAGTTGCAATAGGGCATGCAAAGGAGAATGCGCAGTCTGAAGGGTTTATAAGAGGCGTGGAGATGACGGTGCAGCAGATCAATGAGCTTTTGAAACGAGAGGGGGTTGAGGAGATAAAAGCAGAAGGAGAGCAATTCGACCCGTTTCGGCACGAAGTTGTGTCAAAGGAAGTGGTCAAAAATCATCCAGAGAACACGGTTATAGGGGTAGTTAGAAAGGGCTATCTGTTTCGGGGAAAGGTCATCAGGCCTGCGATGGTGAAGATAGCGATAATGGAGTAAATGGATAAGAGCGATAAAAGCAGGCGAAAAAACAGCTACCGATGAATGATAATACACCTTTTTTCTTCTTCACCATGGTATGAACCTATAAACGTCCCGTTACATATTAAAGGTTCGAAGCGGTAAGATACACTACAACAACAAAAAATTTTGGGTGAAAAATGAGTACAATTGCGGTAATCATTACAGACCTGTTTGAGGATGTTGAGTACACCAAACCCGCTGAGGCCTTTCGAAAAGCAGGGCATGAACTTATCCATGTCGGATTAAAAGGAGGGACAACGGTAAGAGGTAAGAAAGCTGGGACGCCGGTAAAAATTGACAGAGCAGTCAACGAGGTGTCAGTGGATGATTTTGATTCCCTTTTAATTCCAGGCGGGTATTCTCCGGATAAATTGAGAGTTGATGATGACGCGGTGAACTTTGTAAGAGCGTTCGTCGAAAGCGATAAACCGGTATTTGCCATTTGCCATGCGCCCCAGCTCCTTATTACAGCTCAAGTTTTACAGGGGCGTAAGATAACGGGCTGGAAATCTATTATTCAGGATATCAAAAATGCAGGAGCTGAATTTATCGATCGAGAGGTAGTTGAAGATGGCAATTTAATCTCGAGTCGTCATCCTGGTGATCTCCCGGCGTTTATTAAAGCATCGCTCAAGAAATTAAAATAGTGGATGCGATGAGATTCATCTTAAACAACTTAGCTATTGGAAGTTATGAGGATGCCTTAGCACCTCCTTCTACTATCACAGCACTCTTAAATGTCGCGAGAGAGAAGTATATTGAAACAGAGCACCTTTATCATAAAGTCCCCATCATTGATATGCAGCCCATACCCTCGGACCAAATGAAAGAAGCAGTAGAATGGATTAGAGAGCACGTTAGCCAGAATAACATACTGGTTTTCTGTAATGCTGGCATTGGTCGTTCGCCTTCCGTCACAATAGGATATCTCTGTTGCTTTTTAGGGTATAGCGTTGGTGACGCCGTGGAATTTGTAGCACGACGAAAACCTGATATTTCGGTGCTTCCAGATCTAATAAAGACCATTGAAGAGGTTAAAAGCATTCTCTCTCAGAGCTAGCTGATTTTTTAAACAGCGAAAAGGCTTATCATTCTCCTACAAGTGAGTATGATGGAGAAGGGGCCGCCGTAAGAATTGGATGAGGAGTTAAACAGTTTTTATCTTTTTTTTTAGCACCATGTAAGCTACTGCTAACAATCCTGCGATTGCGATAACTGCTTCAAAGTCTGATACCGTAGTGTGGCGTCGGCGTTACTTCTGATATCGGCATGTCCTAAGCTTGGAACATTTAAAAATCGGTCTCAAAGCCTTCCACTTATTCCCGCTTTTTCTTGTATATCTCAACTGGCTTTGGCATTATTCCTGGCCTATCGTCAGTCATAAAGTAATAATAGCTAAGCACGTGCACAAAATATTCGAGATACCCCTTAATGAAGTTGCTTAACCCTTCGCTTCTGCGTCCAAGTATTAATATCACAAACCATTGAATAAGCATGCATATTTCTGCAACGAAGCCGTATACCAGTAATACCACGCCTATGCATATCCACGCATACACGATTCGAATAAAAAGTTCAAGCCGTCTCGCATCATGCTCGTAAACAAACAACTGTTTCAATTCAGCCGTTTTTTCTTCTTCCATTATAATCTCCCCCATATTTTAGCACCCTTTCGCTACCTTTTTCTTTATCCCTTTGTGTACATATACTTTTGTATATGTATAATAACATTTTCGATTTTCCATTAATTAAAAACTTTTCGGTTAGACAACTCGCAAATATGATACTAAGCCTTGTTTTTAGGAATAATCGCTGATAAGCACCTGATATGGCAAAAAGGCTCATCGTTCTCCTTCAGATGAGTATGATGGAGTAGGGGCCGCCGTAAGACAAAAATCTCTTAGATTTAAGACAGTGGTGAATCTAAAATAAATGAGAAAAAAAGGAAGCAAGCTTCCTCTTTCCTATCTTTTAATGGATTTTAGCACGTTCTGTACATCGGTGTAGGTTATGGTTTTTTATGTATCTGGATGTTGCCGTTAAGCAATTCTCCGCCTGCTTTATAACCAGTGCTCAATGTTATTTCGAACACATCTTTCTTACCTGGTTCGTTGTTATCCTCGACGTATGCCTCAAAGGTATATCCGCTGACTCCATCAATGGTGCACGTCCCTTCAAACCAGGCCTGTGTTTTGTCAGGGGACACAACTAATTTAGTCATATCATGGGCGTGAACGTTCATTTTAGTAGCATGGTCGAGGTATTCAAGCTCTCCCTTGGGTGCTGGATAGCCTTCGTCGTACATCACATTGAATCCGAAGCTGGCTGTATCAACTATTTTCTTCTTTACCGTTACCGGATTCGGTGCTTCGATTTGACCTCCGCCAGTTACCTTGCCAGGTGTCATTGGTGGTGGCGGAACTACCTTTTGCAAGGTAAGGAGAGCCCATTCGGTACAGAGAATATTGTCGGCAGTATAGCACCATCCATCCGAACAATAATATGGGCAATCTGACCAGGATCCATCAGCATTTTGCTGGGCTATTATGGCTTGCTCAAAGTCAGCCTGCCAGTCAATTCCACAGATCTCGTGAATGTCAAGTGCTGTTAATCACTTCATCGTTGTGTACATAGCCTGATAGTGATTTGGTCTCCACCCTGGATCTGCAGTTTCATTCCAATGGCAGCAGAGATAAGCAGTTGCATTTACCACTCTCGGAGTTGTCGCTGTATCACCCACAAAAGCCATCTCTTTTAGCAAATTGCCTGTCTTAAGAATGTTTACCCACGAGCAGGGACTACCGTAGCCCGATCCACCAAAACCGGTGCAGGGAACTCCTTCTTTGCACTGAATATAATCTATCCAGATGTTTAGCTCAGTCTTTACAAACTGTGGAATGGTTAATCCTTCAGGCTTCGGTGCTTCGGCATACTGAAGACCCAACACTGCGTATCCTGTATTAGAGTTGTCGCTCCAGCAGGATGAATTATTACATTCTGAATAGTCCCATCCTCCTATGCCTCCGCCCGAATCGGTCTGACCAAAGGCAAGATAGTCTACAGTATCTACTGCAACATCGTGGTAAGTCCAGCCATTCACTGGACTACCAGAAACATTTACTATCTTATCTTGAGCTCCACTTTCCGCAATAGCCATCAACGCTATACTTGTCTGGTATGTCTGGTGCCAACCCGATTCAGTAAAGCTAACTCCTATGCCGTTGCCATTCGTATCCGGATTATCCACTCTGCCATCATGAGTCTGGTTCGAAATCTTTATGATTTGTGCATTAGCGAAGATATAATTTAGTCCTCTTGTGACATTGTCTGCGTAGGGGTAAGCCGGGTCGAACGGAGAATCAAGCCCGTACCCATACTTCGGATCCACGGCATGATGCTCAAGTTTTTTGACAGCAAAGGCAGTTCTGGCAACCTTATCCGAGGTCCCCCAAGATCCATCATCATTTTGCTGTGCTGCCAGCCACGCTGTTCCATTATCTATTGCTTGCTTTATTTCCTCTTCGGTAACATCCGCACTTACAGGAGTGCACATCGCCGTGAAAGCCAAAAGCACCATTATCGCTGCAACTATTGTTGGTAACCTGAATTTGACACCAGCAACTTTTTCTATATTGATTTAAACCGAAACAGATAAGTGTAAAGCCCCAAAATATCTAATAGAGACATAAATGGTGGCGATAGCTATGAATAGTGCTTATGAATGCATAAACACCCTGCATGCGGGTGGAACAGAACTGACGAAGAAAATGGACAACCAGATCGGGTTGTCTCGCATTATCAACGCTCTTGAAATCAAGAGGAAGGGATTACCGCTGGATGAAATCGCGTTGTCGCTGGTTTCTGCGAGAATAGACAATCCAGACAGCGTATTGAAGAGTGTTAAGCATGTACGCGAGGCATCATCTGCAGCATTGGAATTCGACATCAAACCAGAGGAGATCCATGAGAGAACCTACTATCGAGGCCTTGAACTACTCGGCAAAAACGCTGAAAGGATATACCCCTCGCTGATAGACAAAGTCAATAAAAAGTTCGGGTTGGACCTGAACTATGTATTCATTGATTGGACCTCATCGTTTTTCAACGGAGACAGCTGCAAGCTTGCAAAACTTGGGTTTAGCAGGGATCACAGACCTGATAAAAAGCAGGTGAAGATTGGTCTTGCAATGACTGCGGGAAAATGCATACCCTTCCATTTCTCCGTTGAAGAGGGAAATCTCGTTGATACTAAGCAATTCAGAAAAGACTATCGGACAATCGAATCTAGACTGCCAAAGACTGCACTGATGATCTTCGATAAAGGTGCGAACTCGAAAGAAAACGGTGAACTGATTCGAAACAGCGGGCGAGACTATCTGACAGCTATTAAGAATACAACGGAACTTCGTGAGAGGATGACGCAGGTTGATAAGAGCTTGATGGTGGAGTTGTTCAGCTATAAAACAGGCGATAGAGTATTCGCATGGTGGAAGAAGCGTGACGAGGTGTACGAGTACTTCTATTTTGACGAACGGAAGGCAAAGAGAGATGCAAAGAAGAGAGAAGGGGAGATAAAAAAGATTCTTTTGGAGAAAGAAGAGTTGGCAAAGAAGATACGGGGAAAGGGTGCGAAGGGCTTGAGACGATTGACAAAACGGAAAAAGGTTACGAAAGAGCTGAACAATGTCATTGTGACGACAGAAGTCACAATCCAGAAGCGTTTGGTCAAGAAAACCGATGAAGAGATCCTGGCCGAACTGGAAAAAGACAAGGATCTGGACGGTTTCTTTGCTTTGGAGTCGAGCAGGAGACTGAAGCCAAAGAGAGCTTTACGTCTCTACCGAAGGAAGGATAAGATCGAGAAATTGATCTGCGATCTGAAGAACGTCCACAGGATAAGACCATTCAGAGTCTGGACCGATAATGCGGTGAAAGGTGCTGCTCTAATCTGCATGATCGCCACCTTATTCGTTGGTCTGTGTCAGCAGGCGATGGGAGTTGTTGGTAAAACCAAAAAGACACTACTGGATCGCCTGAGGCGTTTGACACTTGTTATCACGCGTGATGCTTTTGGCGTGATTATCTCCAAGAAATTTGCTAACGTCACTAAATTCCTGGAAAAATTCATGGATCTTTAGTTTGGGTAGTGCAAAAATCCAGTTTTCCGGATGTATTTTTGATACCACGATTAGCCGTGAGGCTCCTCATTTTTAGAGAAAACAGGCAGTGAAGCTCTCGATTTTCAGAGAAAAAGACTTCTTCACCGTAACTCTTCTTTTTAACCCATAGGTCATCTCTGTGAAATCAAAATTGACGTGTTTTTAGCCACGAATCATGCCAAAAACATAATATTGCCAATTTTTCTTAATATAACCTCTCCCTACAAGGTTTCTATCAAAACCGGGTAAATTAAACCGGGTAAAAACCGAAAATTATTTAAATAGATAACCCATATATTTTAACCCATATGAGATATATCTCTCCAAAAGTTCTGAAGACCTTCGAACATATGAAGAAGGAAGAGCCATCTCACATAGAGCTGAAAATCATCAAAAACAACCACTATGTCTATCGTGCAACGAGCGAGTGGGATAAAGAACGCAAGAAGGTTAGGAAAATAACCGAGTACATAGGCTCGATAGATCACGACGGTATCTTCACGAAGAAGAGGGAGAGGTCACAGATTCAAGAGTCAGGGCGAGAGGTTTTTGAGTATGGAAATGGCGCACTTGCCCACCATATGATAAAAGATCTCGAAGATCTCCTGGCTAAAAATACGCCCTACTGCAATGAAATCATTGCCACTGCTATAATCAAGGCGATAGATCCAAAGCCGTTAAGACTGTTTGCTTCCAGGTGGGAGAAGCTGTATCTCTCCAAACTGATCGATGTCAGCCTTTCCCCAAAGCATCTTTCGTCTGTCTTAAGCAGTATAGGTGAGGACATCCACATGTGGTATGAGATCTTCTCAAAACTTGCCACCAAAGAAGATCTTCTGCTTTATGACTTAACATCCGTCCTCACCTATTCAGAGAACATAAAACTTGCGGAGA
>JASEFB010000032.1 GCA_030019325.1 archaeon
GGTAATCGCAGATGAGGAAAAACGCATTTTTGAATCGTGATATTCTTTCAATATCTCGCCTGAATCTGCATTTAATATAAACGGTTTATCGGAGTCAACGAATAACTTGCCATCTTTTACTGCAGCAGTTGCGCCACCGCCACCTTTTGCCTTCCAAACTTCTTCTCCTGACTTGAGGGACAAAGCGGTAATATTTCCACCTGAAGTAGTATAGACTAAATCCTCATAGATGAGGGGTTCGAAAAAGGGAGCCTCACCTGCGTATGCATATTCCCAAACCTTTTTTCCAGTGTTTGCATTAAGTGCAATTAACCCCTCTTTTATCATCGGAGGTTCTGTTTTTGGTTCTTCACCCGGTTCTATTGCGATTGGTTCGGTGTAGTTGGAATGAGGTGCATAATAGCGGAATACTCCAGTATTTCCACTTCCCACGGGACTTGATAAGTGATAACAGTTTATACCATCAGTTCCAAACTCTTTTATGTTGTGTTCATATCTCCATTTCAGGTTACCATTTTCAGTATCTATTGCAAGAACATACTTGTCGTAAGGTGTGCTTACAAACAAAGTATTCCCTACTACGATAACTGGAGCTGGGGTTCCATAGGCAGCTAAATATGGTTTACTCCCTGAATATTCGTTACTCCATAAATATTCTTTACTCCATAACAGTTTTCCAGTTTTTGCATCCATGGCATCAATGATTAGCAGTTCCCCTGTCTCATCTCCACTACTTCCATCTACAATACGCAATGCATACAAAACGCCATCCTTGTAAGCCAGATCAGCACTCCCCGCGCTCCAGAGTAATTCCCCTGTATCTGCATCTATAGCTTTGATACCATCCCTCCCAAGATAGATAACATTCTCCGCTGCAATAATTGGTATTGAGGGAATCCACCAATACGGGCTTCGAGATGCTCCAATTGATTTCACCTGCTTTATTGCTCTTTGTATCCACGATTTATGATCTATATCTGTATTATCTGTATATGGACCGAATAAATCATAAGTCCATGCTACTTTTAAAGGTGGCTCTAAGGTAACAAGCTCAATTTCGGTTATATTTATTTTGGTAAGATTTATTGCGAGGTTGTAAAACTCAAAGTCGTCATAGTTACTTCCATCGGCATTACCGCATTTAATTATTAGAGTATTAGTTCCGTGTTTTAAAATGGTCATAGCCGGATGTATTGGAATTGCAATATCTACTGCAATATTCTCCGGAGTTTGTGATGGGATATGGTCATTGAGAGCCCCAATTTCTATTTCATTGAGGTACACTTTATCCAAAAATTCATCAGTTGGACTTGGAACAACGCTTTTGGCTGTTAATGTGAGTTCTGCACTTCTAATATCCACTGAAGAATCCAGATGGAAAGTAGCGGTGTAAACTAATCCTTCTGGCTCTTTTGGAATCAAACCTTCCTTAAAATCATCACCTAAATGGTGGTGCGAAAGGTCTGTAAAAATAGTTTCAACGGCAAAGGTTTGCGGTGTTGGCAGCGAAACTTGTTCCATCACAGGTTGTGCAATTGCAACTGCATGCAATATGCTTAAGACTGCCAATCCAAGCAAAATATAGGCGATTTTATTTCCCATTTTTCACTCTCCTCAAAAGATATGCCACAACGAATAATCCTGCTAAAGCAAATATTACTTCAAATCCTGGAACATCTTTTTCTTCTTTCGCAACACCAAAGCAATAGATTTTCTCACCTCCAGCTCCGAAAAAAACAAATACCTTTTCATCCGCAATTGCTATCGAGTAAGCACCAAGGTTATAACCTTTAAGTTTATAACTCTTAATTATTTTCCCAGTATCTGCATCTAAACGATAGATTTTATCTTGAGCTTGAGAGCCAACAAATATTTTTCCATCTACAACTGCTTTTATATTACCTGGAAAACTCCAAATTATTTCCCCAGTATCCGCATCTAAGGCGTAGGTTTTATCAAAGCTAACAAATACCTTTCCATCAGCTATTGCTATTGGTGGACATAATCTGCATGGAAATGGAGGGTCATAACACCAAATTAGTTTTCCGGTATCTGCATCTAAGGCATAGATTTTACTATCTCTAGATTCCTCATCCATAAATCCCACAAATACTTTTCCATCGGCAATTGCTATTGAGGTTGTTGAGTAACGATCTTTTCCGATTTCATAACTCCAGATTAAATCCCCAGTATCTTCGTCTAAAACATAGATATAGATTTTATCACGGTGGGATCTAAGGTAAACGTTTAGCTTTCCATCTTCTTTCTCGACAATAAACATTTCTTCGTCCATTACCACCCATTTACCCTCTCCTTCCTTCCTAATCCAGGCGTAATCAGTAAGAGAAATATTGTTTTTTCTGAATTCCCTCTTCAAATCCTCCGGAAACTCCTCCTTAATGAAACTCTTATTCAACTCCTCTTCTAATTCTTCAATTATTCCTTCTTGCATACTGAACAAATACGATCGAACAGATGTTTCGGATTGAACAAATATTTTTCCTTCTGCAATCGTTGGTGGTCCTGCAATTTCATAGCTCCTGATTAAATTTCCAGTATTTTCATCTAAACAATAGATTTTATCTCGAGAGCTAACAAATATTTTTCCATCTACAACTGCTTTTATATTACCTGAATCTTCAAAACTCCAAATTATTTCCCCAGTATCCGCATCTAAGGCGTAGGTTTTATCAAAGCTAACAAATACCTTATCATCAGCTATTGCTATTACTGATCCAAAAGGGAGTCCTCCAAATGATGGAACATAATAACTCCAAATTAGTTTCCCGGTATCTGCATCTATGGCATGTAATTTAACATTAAAAATCACAAACACCTTTCCATCTGCAACTAATGGATCAGTTGATATCATCATTTTTATCTCGGGAATTATCATTCCGAGAACGGAAGTAACCAACCGATCCCACCATCCCCTTGGCTCATAACTCCACAACAACTCCAACTCGTCTGGGATAGTTTCATTTGTGTAGCGCCAGTCACTTGCTGATACCAATGGGGCAACCAAAAACATCGCCGATAGTATCATCAGCACAACCAGAGATCTTACAAATCTCATTTTTTCTCCTCCTCCGTTTCGGGCACATCTATTAGATATACACATCTTTTACTTTAGATGAGGATATAAATAAAACCGCTCTTGTTCCTATCACAACTTATGTAATGAATGGACGCACCCAGATTTTCGGGCATATAATCCTTTGATAATGGATTGTCGGATAATAAATCCTTACAAGTTGTTTGAAGCACGTGAACGTGTAAACATACAGATTCAGTCCCAACACATTATTCCTGCCGAAAGTTTCACTACTTGCCATCCTTTCCTTAGATGCGCGCACCCACCATAAGTCCTTATAGATAGTACTCTTCGATCAACGCGATTACCGGGGTCGCGGTGAAAATCCAAACTAAATTTTTCGACTTCACTATCCGAATATACCCGTACATCGATTTCTGAGTAAGGCTCAAGAGACGTATAGTTACTCATGCTGATTGTGAACCCTCTAAAAAACTCATCAGATGTTTGTCTGTCTTCTTTAAATTTTCCATGCTTTTCTTGCATGCGTATTTCGATTAACCCCGATCCACTTATCTTGAGAGCTTTTCCGTGTTCGGTATCTATTATGGCAGTTGTTACGTTGTTGCCTGTAATTGCAGGGATTTCATACATTTTCATTACATTCCCGTTTTCATCACGCAAAACTGGAACATAAATTGTTATTTTTTCAGCAATAGATTCGATATAAATTGATGCAGAAGTACTTGCCTCTTGCTGTGGCCCAAAGAAATAGAACAAGCTTATAGGATGGACTAGAAAAAGCGTACAAAAAATAAAAAAGATACCAGCAAATGAGACAACGAATGCTTTCAATGTAAAATTAACAAGAGGGCGCTCTTTAAAGGCAATCAATCCTATGACAAATAAAATCAAAAGAACAAGCAAAGGGAATAAAAATATAAACACTCCTAAACCAAGGGGTCCTAAAAATAAACTAACGCCGAAAATTGAAGAAGAAGCGACAAGGGAAATGGCAAAAGCCTTTAATGCAATAAATAAAGGGATATCATGGAACTTTAAAAGCTGTGTGCCATCTCCTCATAAAGTCCATAAATAATACTCACAGCCAGGATAAGATCTAATGATGTTACTGCACCAAGTGTACCGAACATATTCGTAATCACAAGCAAAGCACCTAAAAGACCACAGCCCATCATCCCAATCTTCAGCATGTATCTATCTAACCCCCTCTTTATCGCTTTTATACTCCTGCTGTAACTGTAAATTGGAACGTTATGAATCATTGCCCTTATATCCCTCGCTTCCATGCCAGGCGAAAATTTTATCCATAACAGAGCGATTATCATTGCACCTGTGGCAATTATTAAGATGTTAGCTACTACTCTTACCGCAACTTGCCAGCCCATAATGTTCGGATACGCACTGTGCATAAGCGGAGGAAACCAATCCCACGGACCGTAAATTGGACTAAGATAATACATCAAGCCTGAAGTCGCAGTCCCGTATTCGTATGTCCCGAAAATTGGAATCCCACGATGAAACAACATACTTCCAAGACCTTGTATAGATGGTAAGATAGAACCTGCAAACATTAGTGGAATGAAAAATGCGTATGTGAAGTGCACAAAATTAATTGGAAATCTGATTCTACCATGTCTCCTTCTTAAAGAATGACAAAGTATTTTTATTTCTATACGAGTACTCTCCAAATAAATCACGATGAAGAACATAGCGATAGTTGTAATAAGAGCTATTACGTGATGCTGGAAAAGGAAAACAATTACACCTTCTGCTACCTCGTATGGCTCTACTTGACCGGCTATTTCTATCCATCTCGGTATGATACCAATCGCAAATCCGCTTTCCTCAGGCATCCAGTTTATAAGACCGTTTATTATCTGATGCGAAACGCCTGCAACGATAAAAAGACCCACTCCAGAACCTATTCCCCATCTTGATATCACCTCTTCCATGTAATATATGAGCATCCCGCCTGTGAAGACCTGAATGAACAGCACGAAAGAAATGAAACGCAGAGATACACCAAGCTGCGATGCTATTCCTGGATCAGGCATATAAAAGCCCTTAGCGTAGGTAAAGCTAATTATAGCTGCAAAACATAAAACGAGTAATTTTTGTATGCTTAGATAAAATGCTTGATCATCTGGGTCAGTTAAGTCAAGCTTCATTATTTTAGGACCTGCGAAGATTTGTAAGATAATGGAGGCATTTATGATTGGCAAAACTCCAAGGGCTGTTAACGAGAATGTTTGACCTGCGAAGATTGCCCGCCATCTACCGAAAAGGTCTAATGATTCCGGAGATAATCCAAAGAGGGGGATATTACCCAAGGCGAAATAAAGGATAAGTATAGAGAAGGTAAAAGCGAGCTTGGTCTTAAGAGGAAGATGCCTTTTTGGACGTTTAACCATCGGGATTTTATTAAAAAATATACCATATTTCTCCCTTATTGTCATCCAAAGACCTCCTGCATCCTTAACAGATCATTTATATCCCCTTCCGCTTTCATTCTCCCTCCCATGAACGCTTTCTGTCCTTCCAATTTGCCTTCTGCGATTGCAACCCAATCCTCCCTGCTCACCGTGATAATAAGCTTCGGATCGATTGCCTCGCCCTCAAAAAGCTCGCACTTCTGGTCTTTTATCTCCACGTAAAACTTCCCTCCGCCCTCTCCTGTGATGTTATATTGAATGATGGTATTCCAACCTTTCGCCTCCTCTGCATTGAATCCTGCAACCATACCCTCAAAAATCAGCTTCATAGGCAGCTTGCTCAAATCCTTTGGCCTCGCCTTCTCTCCATATTTCCTCATATAATATGGCACATAATATTTCGGAAGCACTTTCGTAAATGCTATTGCCACGAATAGTAAAGCAAGACAAATGACGTGCATAGCAAGACTATAAAAGCCCCACATAGCGCTTATTACAGCGTTGATGGCAAAGACGGAAGCGAAAATCCATGTAAGAACATAGTTTACCGAGATGAAAGCGGGAGTATCCCAAACTGCCTCTATTACCTGCTCTTTTGCGTGCTGCAATGTGAATGGATTTCTTATTATTAGGGATATGAATGCCATTAGAGCTAAAGCTCCCCATAACAACGAACCAATGTATTCTTCCAAGATTATGGATGCGAGAGGGAAAAGAAGTGAAATGCCACAACCTGCGAAGAAGCATGGAAAAACAACATCTATCGTCTTCAAATTCCCAAACTTCGATGCAATGACTGCAAAGACGAGTGCTACGGCAATAGCAGAAATTACGCCTGCTTTAAAATACCCCATCATTGACAGCGCAACAAAAGGGATAAGAGAGAAATAACTCAGGATGCCTGCCAGCTGCTCAAGCGGTGTCCTTTCTTTTCTCCAGGATTCTTCGCCCATTTTTCTCTTCCTTAGTTTTAGTTTATCGATCCACTATCAATTCTTTTCAAAACTATACGTTCTTTTTCCTGAACATTGAAATGAGTAGGAACGGCTTGAGCAAGCTCAAGATAATAGGAGCCAACAAAAACAAGAGATGATAGAAGCAGGATGATATTTAACCCGAAGAGTAAATTCCCCACCGTGCCAAAGTTTTTCTCCTCTATGCCTATTTTTTCCTTCATTTATTCCCCCTTTTCAATAAATTCCACATAGGAACTTTCTCCATGTATTCCTTATATATTAGAGCAATAGACCAAATTGCCATCCCCAAAGTCATTGGCTGGCGAACCACATGATACATGCCTGTATTAACAAAAGTAGTGGTAGCAGTAGGGTCAGCAGTTTCTGGTTTACCTTTGCGCTTCAGTTCGATCATCGAACCGAAGACCAGAATAGCCGAAGGGATATAAAGAATGTAACCAATGACTTGTAGCCACGAAATACCAAATTGCATCCATATTCCAAGTTCACCAAAGGTTAATTCGAACGTTAACAAGGTGAAAAAGAAACCTAAACCGGTATGCATATAAATTTCACTGGTTATATGTTCCCTGGCTGAGCGGATTATCCATCTTCCATTAATAATCCATATAACTGCGCAAATACTGACACTGAGTATATATTCCCACATTCTTTTCACCTCCCTGCTCTTGTCCGAAACACCGAAGCCATTCTAAACAAATCGTTCATGTCTCCTTCCACTTTCATTTTCCCTGTCATGAACGCTTCTTGTCCTTCCAATCTTCCTTCTGCGATTGCGACCCAGTCTTCCCTGCTTATTGTAATCGTAAGCTTTGGATTCTCAGCCTCGCCTTCGCCAAGAGAACATTTCTGGTCCTTCACTTCGATATAGAATTTACCTCCACCTTCTCCAGTTATGTTATACTGAATCACCGTCTTCCAGCCTTTAGCTTCTTCGGCATCGAAGCCTTTTACCATGCCTTCAAATATCTCTTTTAAGGTCATTTTATCATCTCGCAAGGATGCGTAATAACTTTCCTCCCAAAAGATGATTCGTAGTCATAAACCCTGAAATTATATTTGCCATCATCCCCGAACCGCTAACACTGGATCCAGTTAAATACAATCCATCAATTTGTGTTCTGTAAGGTAACACTTTTAACCTGTTTACGCCCGCTTGTTCTGGAGTTTGAGCAATATCATACCATGCACCCTCGCTGCTCAAGGTGTATCTTTCGTATGTCATGGGAGTAGCTATCTCTTTGACCTCTATATGTTTTGATAAATTGGGAATGACCTTTTCAGCAGCCTTAATCAGCTCTTTTGCAACTTGGGCTTTAAGTTTCTTATATTCTTCTCCTCGTTTTTTCCCTTCTTCTGTCATCCAATCATTTTTGTAATGATATGGTACAGGGAAGAGTATTATATCAAGGCAATGTTTTCCTTCTGGAGCTAAGTTGGAATCAGGGTCCTTAAGGGAGGGAACTGATAATCCAAATCCCATCGAATCAGCATCAGGAATATCATTGTTTTTTGCCAACATGAATTTTTTCTCTGCTGTGTCATAAGATGGATTATATCCAATGGTGGCATATTTCAAATCCAATTCCTCTAACTCCATGTCCACTCCCAGGTGAACCACAAAACCAGACATTGACAGTTCCATGCTTTTTATTTTTTCCACAAAGTCCTGTTGCAAATGCTCTTCACCCACCAACTGGAGAAAGGTCAACCTCGTATCTGCGTTTGAAATGACATATTTCGCTTTAATTTTTCTGCCGTCCACAAGTTCGATGCCCGTAGCACTACCGTTTTCAATTAATACCTTTGTAACCCTCTTATTCAATAAAAGGTAGCCACCATATCGCTTGAATCCATTTGCAAAAATATCAGATAATACCTGATACCCTCCTCTTGGATACCATGCCCCGCCTGTATGGTAAGCCATAAGCATAATAGCCATTGAGCATGCGGCTATCTTAGATGGGGGAAGACCGAGAAATCCACATTGAGTTGATACAATCGCTTTTAACTTCGGGTCATTCAAATACTCATCCAACAAATCTTTGAAGGTTTTGTTTCTATACTTGAAGATCGTGGGGAAAGAAGCTGAGATCGTTGATTCACTAAGGGAAACTGGTGGCATCCTATGTGTTTCTAACCATATTTTCATCAGTGTTTCAAAATAGTCATGGATTCTGAATTCCTTTGGGAATAGTTTTTTAAGCATTCTTTCGTATTCATTAATGTCCCTTGGCACTCTCACCGTATGCTCAGGATAAATAAACTTTACAAAAGGGTCTGTCTCAATAAATTCAATATCCTTATCTATGCTTAGATACGATAGTATTTTTCCAACATCCCCGTCTTTACCACAACCAGGTATGAGATGAGGGACATCGAATGTAAAACCATCTCTTTTGTAAGAGCTAACATACCCTCCGGGTTTAGAATGCTGTTCCACAATCAAAGTTTTCATTCCATTCTTTGCAAGCAAGGTCCCACAAGTTAGTCCGCCAATGCCTGCTCCTATTATGACAACCTCGTATTCTCTATCTATTTCTTTATTTTCTTTTGCCATTTTTATCACCTCCTTTTAATGTTTTCGTCTCTGCACCCATCTCCTTCACTTCCCAATGTGAAAGGTTTTTACCATTCATTTTTTCTTTTCTCACCTCTTTTTTTCTTTCTCATTAAACATGCCAGAATAATTGCATATGTCCCGGCGTATATAATAACCGTGCCACCTGCACCCTTGAACAGATGCCCTAAGTAAGGGATTCTTACTCTTGCCACACCTATAATCCATTCAGGTTTTACTGGTTCAATCCCAAGTCCGCTCTGATCTGGATATGGATTGTTATCACCTTTGGTGATGTATCCCCCATGAGGCGCAGGCTTTCCACCTGGCATCTCTTCTCCCTTTTCTATCCAGGTTATCGATCTATGCATTATTGGAGTTGCGGAAGAAATGCCGTTCGGCTGGTAAATAATTACATCTCCGTAGTCGTTAAACGATCTGTAATCGTGTATCTTGCCATCTTCGCAGGTTATGATATTTGCACGCTGAGGTGATTGCACCAGAATTAGATCACCGACATGCATGTTTGGCTTCATGCTTCCTGACTGTATAGCAAATCCTACATGCGGTGTTCCTGTTGCTGCGTATACTGATACTTTTAGGGCAACTATTATTATAGCAAGTATCAGTAAAGCCTTTATCCAAACCTTCATTTTATTCTCCCACCTCCGATTTTCCTCACACATACCGCAACGCCTCTATTGGTTTCAGCTTCGACGCTCGCCATGCGGGATAAAGCCCGCTTATCACGCTTGTTCCGATCCCAAAGGCTACACCAAGGAATATGTACAAGATGCTTGAAGGTGCGAACAGATACGATGCTTCCTTTAAAATCAAAACGTCCACGAGGTAACCAACCCCAAATCCAAAAATCGCGCCTATCACACCCCCAATCACGCCAAGGATCAATGATTCAAAGAGGAACATGTGCAGAATCCCCTTTTTAGACGTGCCTATTGCACGCATCACACCGATCTCCTTCGTTCGCTCGACCGTTGACATCATCATCACATTGAGGATGCTGACGCCCGCTACAACGAGCGAGGTAGAGCCTATTCCCATGAGAAACAGGGATATCATGTTGAACAAATTTTTTATCCCTTCCACAATCATCTCCATCTCCATGACGACTACAACCTGCTCTTTCTTGTTCAATCGGTCTTCAATCTCCTCCCTTGTCTCTTCTACGTCCTCTATCTTCGCTACCTTCACAATCACGAGGTTGTATCCGGAGGAATTATACAATGCAGAAAAGAGCTTATCCGAGATAATAATAGCGTTATCAGGATTTATATCGAATCCTACTCCTCGTTCCTTTAAAATTCCGACGATTCTTGGCTTCTGAGCTTTTAGTGTTGCCCGTTCCCCCACTCTCAGCTCGTAATCGTCTGCGACTCGTGAGCCGACCAAACAGTTTAAAGAGCCATGTTTAAGAAACTGACCCTCCTCTTTCTCCAAAAGCTTCGGAATATCCTCGGTCCGCATTCCATATACTGCCACAAGCGTTGAATCATCGTTAAGAATCACCTTATCCACGCTTGACTTTACCGGGATTGCATCCGCTACTTTTTCTATCTGCTCAAAATGATCCTCGGAAATCGTATCACCACCATATGGAAAGACGACGAGTTCGTTTCCAAACAAATACAACTGATCAGAAGCAGCGAGCCGGACACTGTTTCCAAGAATACCCAGTGCGGTTACTGCGAGCACCCCTATTATAATTCCGATGACTGCGAGCACGGATCTGAATTTATGTCTCCCAAGGTTCCTTTTCGCAAACTCGAAAAAGATCATATCACACTATTCTCCCATCCACAAGCGTGAAAGTCTTCATCGTAAATCCTGCAACTATCGGATCATGTGTCACCACGATAATTGTCTTTCCCCGCTCGTTTGTCTTCTTCAAGAGAACCATGAGGTCTTTACTCGTTTTCGAGTCCAAGTTGCCCGTGGGTTCATCGGCGAGAATGATATCCGGTTCGTTTGCCAGTGCCCGAGCGACGGCAACTCGCTGCTGTTCGCCACCTGAAAGTTCGTTTGGTTTGTTCTCACCCAATTTCTCGTCAATTCCAACAGACCCCAGGAGTTCCTTACTCCTTTTCTCGTGCCCGTTCACGCCCCTCAGTATCATTGGATACGCTATGTTCTCCAGTGCGGTTAAGGTGGGTATAAGGTTGAACTGCTGAAACACGAACCCGATTTTATCTCGCCGTATCTTCGTCAAATCATCATCCCCCAAATCACTGATATCTTTGCCACCGATAACAACCCTCCCGCTTGTCGGCACATCCAGACACCCGATGATGTTGAGCAATGTGGTCTTTCCAGAGCCCGAAGGTCCCATGATTGAAACGAAGTCGCCAGCTTCTATGCTCACACTCACGTTATCAAGCGCCTTGATGCTCCCTCGAGGAAGGTCATAAACCTTTGTTACCTCTACAAGCTCCACTACGTTCATCTCTTCTTCCACGAGTATGCAATCACGCCAATGATGAGTAACGCACTCACAACGAGCACAGCAATCATCGAAACATGCAACTCTTTTGAGCTTGTCGTCTGATGGCGTTCAATCGAGATGTATTCGGTCGTTGAGAACAGATTCCCATCATCATCTTTGTATTCTATGAGAAGGGGTACCTTTGTCACGTTTTCATCCACTTTTACATCGAGTTCAAAACTGCTGAAGTCATCAGGGCTGAGCAAGCCCACGAAATAGGCTTTGTAAGGATCAACTGCTTCTATGCCCTCGCCTTCGCCTACCTTCATAACCACGCTTCGTGCTTCTTCTAATCCCGCATTGTTTATGTCACCGGTAATTTTATACACGCTCATTCCAAGCGTGGATTCTATTTCAATCCCGGTGAGGATGAGTTCCGCGCTCTTTTTGCTCTCCGTCACGTTCAAAGGGATGCTTAAAGCGGTTGAATGGGGATTATCACCATTTTTAAACTCTAACGTGAAGGTAAGGGTATGAACGCCCCTCGTCTGCGGTGTGAAGTTGAAAGAGGCGACCTTTGATTCATCTGATGAGAGCGTTCCCATGAAGACTTCGGAGGGTATCATGTTTTCATCATTGGTAACGATTTTTACGCCTGTAACCGTGTTGGGTCTCGGATTTCCGACAACGAGCTTGATTTCCGCACGTTCTCCTTTAACCATCTCCTCGGGCATGCCCTTAACGCCAATGGTTAAGGGAGTGCTGTCTATCTTCACCGGAATTTGGTATCGTATATTCTCGGCATTTTCCGCTTCCAGCAGTATTTTTGGATAGTATATACCATCGGTGTAGCCTGCTCTTATGGTAAATGAGAGGTTCAGGCTCTCTCCAGGCCCCAATCCCCCAATGCTGAAATAAGGATCGCTTAATACCTTGATCTCTCGTTCGAGCAGGGATACCTCCTTTATCCTCACACTTTGTACCGCTTCCATGTTCTTTACGGTCACCGTAATCGTCCCGATGTCATTGTACATGAGCGCTTCTGGACTCACGTGATAACCAGTAATCATGACCGATGCCTTTTGCTCTCCTGCAACGGGTGTGCCAGATATTCCCACTACGAACAGTATTAAAAAAATAAGGGGGAGCAGTTTCATCATCCCAGCACCCCTAACTGCCATATCGAATACAAGACATAGAGTGCTACAGGAATACCCGCGGTAATCAATGCGTTCTTCGTCGAGAGATTCCGCGCATGTTTCAGCCCGAATACCCAGATGTTCGCACTCCACAACATGAAGAGAATGCCGATTATGGACGAAAGCTGAACCATAGGGTTTCCCGTTATCCACTGTCTCATTATTTCCGCTATCTCTGTCGGGTCTGTGACTTGCGGAATCTGCGCCGTTGAAATGAAGTTATACATGAGTACCGCGCTTATCATTCCGCTCAATATCATCGGTATATAGCCATATCCAACGAACTCGAGCGTTCGCGTGAACGTTCCCTCGCCTTTTAAGATCCACGATATGCCAAAGAATACTGCTGCAAAGACAACCCAGATGAGTAAAGAAACCACCAAAGCTCCGGTGAATGCACTTATGCGTCCAACTGTCAAAGCAATGCCAAGAGCCTCTGGCGGAAGCGTTTCGCTCAACATCTCAAGTGTTATATCCGCCATTAAAAAAGCGGCTATGCCACTGATCATCCCGCTTATCAGAACGATGAGCAGCGGTACTTTCAAACTCTTTGCTCCCTTCTTTCTCGCTTCAAAAAATTTGTCCGGATTTATCAAGACGTCTAACATTTTTCTTCTCCTATTCTATAACCGGGTGGTTTTCATATATATGCTTGCACCTGGTTGTTAATGCTGGTGCCAAATTGTTCTTCGCCGTTTCCTTCTCTTCCACCGCTCCCCTTCGGTTTTCATTCCCAGCGTGTAACGGATATTTTGCTCTAACACGAGCTGCTCCACGCCTTATTATATCGCGGATTGCATCACTTCTGCATCCATAATATCCCTCTCTAACGAGTTCATCTATATTTTCTACCTCTTCTACCGGTATTTGCAATTCCACCAAACTTTTACCATCCATTTTTTTTCATTTCACCTCCTTCATCTCCAACTCCCAAATTACTCCACACATTCACAGCCTTCCCTTCATCAGGGTCTACAAGAACAGAAACAACCACGGGATTCTCTCCAAACTTCGTCCACGTAACGCTGAGCAGTGTCTTTGGCAAATAGAATTTCTCCGCAGTCTCCGGAAGCACCCTTCTAACTGTTGGCATCACGCTTTGCAAATTGTTCGACTTCAAAAGATTCATAGCTTCTTCATTCTGAAGAGCTACCGATATCGCCTTTGCTCTCTCAGCCGCCGGCATCGCCTCAAGCACGTACCCGTTTAGAATCAGATCCTTTTCCGCACCGTAATACGTGAAATCGTAGACATCCGGGTATTCACACTCAGCAGAGAAGCAGATGACCCTGAGTTCATAGTTCTCTCCGTTCTTCATGGCTGAGATGTTCACCCCATCATATTTCACGCCTTTATAAGGCATTATTTCAGCCGAAACTGCCGCTATGATGCTTCTTTCCGTTTTTTCATTGAGTTCTATGCCAGAAAATTCTGCTATCGTGGACAAGCCCGAATCTAAATCAGGTGCAGGCTTAAATCCAGTATCGGTTGTCTTCAGCCCTAAATAAACACCACCAGCAGTAACTGCTACTACCACGACAATTACCGCTACGATTTTCTTTGTACTTGTCATTTTTTATCACCTTTTTTGGGAAAAAATAAAAGAGGAATGAGTTTTTTACTCATTCACCTATCTCTATTGTGTATTCAAAGCTCTCTGCGTTCCTCGGCAGTATCTCCAGCGTCCATACCCCGCCTGTTACGTTAGTTAGTGTATATCTTTCGCTGTATACCGTGCTCATCACGTGATACATCCCCTCGCTCGATGCTTCCCAGGGCGGTAAATAACCAGTGCCCAGACTTATTTCTCCTTTTTTGACCGTTTTTGATGGCTCTGGTGTCAGTTTACTTCCTTCAGGAGTTGCCACTGCAACAATGAAAGAAGGCTTTTCTTTTTCTTCCGCTCCTCCATATTTGTCGTATGCATACTGTCTGGCAGTAATCTCAACAGTAAACTTCTCTCCCTGTTTCACCGTAAAATCTTCTTTGAATGGTGTTGTTGGCTGTTTCCATACCTCTATGTGGATCTGAACCATCTGGTTCCATTCTTCAATCGAAGGATCATCTATGTTCAGGCTGACGCTTCCGTCATACATCCCTTTCGCATCCGCAGGCACATTCACCGTTATCTTTACAGTTGCCTTCGAGTTCGCCTCCACTTTTGCAGGCGCATCTATTGTCAGCCAATCCTCTGGAAGCATGCTTGGACCGTATGGACGATAATAATACCGCTCTCCTCCAATCTCAGGATTTATTGCAATTGCTTCGTTACCTTTGTTTTCAAGCTGTATCTTGTATTCACGGCTCTGTCCAGCCTCTACTCTGTCATGTATGTACTGTGGCTGTATCAGAATCTTCGGCGGTGTCCACACATCTACCGAGAGATGAAGTGCATTCACATAAATCGGGAATGGCTCCGGATACGGCATAGGCATTGGTATCGTGTCATTTGTAAATACGATTTGTGCGCTATAATATCCCCTATCCACATCCTTCGGTATCTTCACCTTCACAGTGAATTTTTGCTCACCACCAGCCTTTATCTCTATATCGCTTGGACTTATCTCCACCCACTCTTCTTCAAGTTGATACTCACCATAAGGCGGGATCACTACCCGAGGATTCACCAGCACCGCAACTTCTTCTTTGTTCTTCACCTTCACCGTGAACTCCTTCTCATCACCAGGTTCCATCTGCAAATGCTCATACCCGGGCGAGATTTGCAACTTCGCGTAGTTGTACTCAGTTTGCGGTTCTTCTATGAGCTCGCCAGACATCGGCGGCGGTGGCGACACCTGAGCTGCGACAGCGGCGACTAAAAATATGCTCAGGAGGAACGCTTCGAGCACAACCAACGCTCTTGCTTTTGTTTTTGCTTCTTCTTTTCTCATCTTTTCCTTTTCACCTCCTGCTTTTATATTTTATAGTTCGCCTTTTTTTCAACGAACTTAGTTATTAATAGACAAGTGTCCCTATTTAAGCTTTTCGATTTTTAGCAAAACCGAAAAACATAAAGGTAGGTTATACCAGATATTAACATGTTTGGTTATTTATCGCTAAGCTTAAGATGAGCAAAGTCGAAAAGATATTCGGAAGAAACGCACAGCTTGTTGTCTTGGAGTATCTAATAAGAAATCGTGGCACGACAACGTATCTGTCCGGCATTGCAGAGGAGATCGGACTTTCTCACTCCAGCGTTGCACGAGTAATCGAACCGCTTTTAGAAATGAATATCGTGAAGGAAGGCAAAGTAGGCAAACAAATAAGAACGTTCACATTGAACGAGGATAATGAGGTGACAAAGTTATTGATACAGTTTTATGATGATTTAAGCAAAGTGCTCACGGAGTGACCACAATAAACTCGCAATAGCGGTCGCCTTTTGCCATGCACTTCTTTTCTTCTATATCCACCTCCTTATTGATTAACTCGGTGATCAAGCTGGCATTATAGCCGCACAAGAAGTGGCAAACAGGTTTTTTTGCTTCACCTTTTCCATAGCCCCTTGCAATAAATGGGTTCTCAATGCTAATAGTAAGGTGCTCAATATCTATGCTGAACTTCCCCCAACCAAGCTCGGCATAGAATTCTTCTATCGCCTTAACAAACTCGTCTCCTTTTAACCCCCACTCTTCATGGAAACGAGAAATCCATGTTTTCCCGGCGGCTTTACCTGCTTCGTAAAGTAGCACTGCAGCGCCTTCCACACCTAAAATTTTCTCCGCATCCTTTTGAATCCTTGCAAATGTTTTAAGGCTTATTATTACGGCTGGAACGGTTATAACCGAGAACTCACCACTGTCTCGTTTCCACTCCGCAGTTTCTTTTATCTTTCTCGGCAACACCATAATCATAATTTGTAGGTCGTTCCCTTAAAAATATACGTATCGTAAGTTTGACACCTTTAGCCTTAACCAAAAATCTTCCACAGAAAATACACGAAACCAAGGATCACAATCAATATTACCAGCGCTATGATGAGATAGGGCAATAATTTAATGATCAGCCATACTATGCCCAAAAGAATGAGGATGCTGAGCAAGAGTAACACCAATGCCGGTATTCCGTTTAGAAACCATGAGGATCGCATTCTTTCACCACGCGTGTCATCTCCTCCGCTACTTTTACTAACCGAAGCCAGGTATTTGCTGCAGCTCTCACGCGTATGAGGTCATCCCCACCTATCCGCACACGTAATTTATTCCCGTTAAGGGAGATGTCAACAAGAGAGCGCCTTTTATCCTCTTCCAGCGCGTTCTCCTCTACCTTATTCTCCTCTTTTATGGACTCATATACCGTTTTTACTATTTCTGCCTCATCTTCGAGCTCAAATTCAGTTTTGAATTCCATTTCAATCTTGCGTAAGCATTTTTTGATTTTCTTATATACTGAGCGGGGAAGGTATCGGAAACCCCGAAGGGGGTTTCTGATAGAAACATTTGATCAAACCTATCAAACGGCCTTTACTTTTTTCACCACTACGGTTGGTCGATCCTTTTTCAAGGCTCTATATCCACAGTAAGGGCATCTCACTCCCTGGTATCCGGCATTGTGTATTTCCACCGGCCTTTTGCACCGTAAACAATAGTATCCCATAGGCGCTTATTCACCTTCCCTCCTCTACCATACCTTCCGCTTCCGTCTCTTCCTCGCCTCCCATACCAGCTTCTCGTTCTCCCAGCCTCTTAATTGCCCTCTCTACGGTAATCCCCAAAGAAGTTTGAGGGATGTATGTCCCACCGGTGAATGTGTAGCCGCATTTTGAACATTTCCATATCCCCGTCCCCAATCTGCTCACTGACTTCCTTTCGCATTTTGGGCACTTATGCACGGCTTTTGTCTGCTCCTCGAGTTCAGCAACCGCTTTCCTTATCTTTCGCCCATATCTCACGCCAAACCTACCTGCGGATTTTGTTTTCTTCCCCTTCTTTCTCTTCTGCTTCCTTACCATCTCTTGTTCTCACGAGGATCCTTCTCTTCTTGAAAAAGAAAACCTGAAGTAATATATAAATTATGCTCGAGGCCAGAATGAAAGAGAGAGATATCCCTCACTGTGCCGCATCCCCATACCTAAATATATGACCTAAGAGCTGTTCTCTCTTTCTCATATATCCTCCTCAGTGCATCTGCCATATCGGCATAGCAATAATAGCTGGAATGAGCGGCTTTGTGTTCATACTCAGAAATAATCATCTTGATCCTTTCAACTGCATAATCGAGTTTCACCCACCTGAGATCGACGGAATCCTCTGGTTTGTACTTACTATCCGCAATCGTTGTGGTATATCCTACCTGTTTCAGTTCCGCGCACATTTCTTCATATCTCATTTCTGCTCTCACATAGCGGCTCATAAGCATTTTTATATGGGTTAATTCTTCTCTCCTCCTGATTCCATATTTCTTATCATCATTCAATGCAGGTGGAGTCACTAAACCGGCGAATGAGAAGAGATAAGGAGTTTCTAACAGGAGATGGAAAGTTGATTCTTTAGCTTCGCTCATTTCCTTAAAGAACTTGAGTATATTATCTCTTCTGGGCATTCCCATCAACCCCAGCGTTTCGATCATCACAAGCGGGTCCTCATAGGAATCCAACCCAT
This sequence comes from archaeon, assembly GCA_030019325.1. GTDB lineage: Archaea > Halobacteriota > Syntropharchaeia > Alkanophagales > Methanospirareceae > ANME-1-THS. The sequence goes on from JASEFB010000032.1 coordinate 18,267, forward strand.
CCTCTTCGCCTCTCGATTTCAAAAAACTCCTGAGTCCTTCTCGCGTAACCTCGACAAGAGTGTCAGGAATGAAATGTGCAGCTCTCAAATTCGCCCTTTGGAGGGGTGTGATAAATTCTTTTTGTTCCCACATGAAGAGCGAGAAATTATAAGGATAATATTCCTCGATATCAGCCAGGTAAGCAAAGTTATGCCCCACGATACCCAGTTTTGCTAAACGAGAAGGATAATAATCGAAATTTATGTCCGCGTTTGGCGTTGAAAACCTCATTTCTCGATCGATGGGATAGATAAGCGCGGGATTTTTAAACTGATGCCAGGTAGAAGCATCGTATTCGATTGTGAACCGCTTGAAGAGCTCGTTCTCATAGTATTTCTGCATCGTTTTAAATGCCGCTTCCCACTCAGTTTTGATCTCTGCGATTTGATGAGACAAGTCTTTTTCTTCCATTCTCCATGAAGTTTTTACTCAAAGTCTCTGCAGATTGAGAGTTTAAATATCGTTTAGATTCTAAAGAATATAAAAAATCACGGGTGCATGATTCTTGACTTACGAATGAAAAAGCAAACCAAGAAAACTCAGGTAGAAGAGGCAGATCAGGCACAGGTAACAGTCTATCACATAGCTATCCCGCACCAAGAGGAGATATGGAGAGAGTGGGTACCTGAGATAGAGCAGTTCTTGCCAAAGGTGGAACTAATTTTTATAGAATTCACAACAGTCCTGGAGAATAGTGAACGAGAAAGAATAGAGAACCACTTCAACGAATTAGCGCAGGGTAGAGTGCCGCCTCGCTTCCATCCCGGGGATTTTTTAAAACCAACACTTTCATGGAGAACACTGGAGGATTTTATCCATAATACGGGGAAGAAGGTGTTCTTAGGGGGCGTCACAGAATAAGTGTGCCAAGTTCATGACGATGGATAGATAGTA
>JASEFB010000033.1 GCA_030019325.1 archaeon
CTTCCACACTTCGGACACACCATTTCTGTTTGCTCCAGCTCTTTAGAATGCAGCATCTCCATCAGAGATTCTGCCACCATCCCTGTCAACTCGTGACGCATCTCGAAAATCGCTCCTACTATCTCGTCCAGTTTCCCTTCTTTCCCTTCCATCTCCTCCTCCAGCATGTTTAGCCAGATATCAAACTGCTCGTGAAGCCTCTCCCGCACTCCTTCATTTATCTTCAACCCGGTGAAATCATCCCATGGAGCATGGATACTTGCACTTATCATCCTTTTTCACCACATGGGATGAATATACAAATCTTTTAATATACTTATTTTCCACTCCAAACTATCGAGCCTATAATCTTTTTATAGACTTATTCTTAATTGTAAGAATCAGGTAATGCACCCTGTTTTGTTAGCTTATTCCTTCCGTACCTATATCCAATCATATTGATATTACTTATGCCAACATCAGTTCTTGCCATTATGCTACTCATTGATTGATCCCAAAGCAGAAGATCGGATGCGAAACTTGGAGATCTAATCATGTCATATGCTAAAAATACCTCAGCTAAGAGCATCAACTGTGTATGGATAAAAGATAAATGATTTTATCATCATCCGAGCTGATGAATTGGTTTTCTGTTATATCGCTTAGTTCAGCAAAAGGAATAGGAATATACGCAACCATGCTCGTATCCCACTCTGTAGAGTATCTCTCATACTTTATGCTTGGTGGCTTTCCAGTGAGTGCAATATTTCCTTTAACGCAATATGATGCGCCAAAGAATATCATATAATTCTCAAGCACCTCTTTGAAGCAAGTGCCATCAATAGCAGCAAATTTAATATCTCTTGTCCCAAAAAGCTGTTCGATCGATCTTATAATACGTCTTATTTCAGATAGATTGTTTATTAAAATGCCATAATCTTTGATTAAATTCTTAAAGAAGACATCATAAAATTCTCCAGCATTTTTAAATCGCTCTTTATACATCTTTTCATATCTATCTTTGGAGATATTTAAAGCATCTTCATACTCCCCTAAGATTTGTGCTATTTGAGATGGCATGATATAACGTTATGTTAATCTTATTCCATCATAAATTCTTTTGTATCCCCGCTATGATATTGAAGAAGGAAAGGAACGAGATGGCTCTTATGTCGACCGAAAATTTGTATCAGAATTGTTCATATCAGACAAAAAATAAGCGATTGAAGGGGATATTTGTATAGCATTCCCGCTTCGCCTTGGAAAGAAGGAAGCAATAAGAAGCGATTTGGAAAGGGAGGAGTTTATTGGAAGTGATCAATAAAGCGATAGGAATGAGAGGTTAAATTTAGAAATAAATGAAACCAACGTCCTTCTTTCTACTCGCTTCTTCAGGCACTCACCCCTTCAACTCTTTTATCTTCAGTATCCTCCGCTCGATGTAATGTCCCCTCCTAAAAAATCTCCTACCACCACGGTAAGAAATTCCAAATCGCAAGCGTTCCAGCGAAAAGAGTTATAAGGAGCATGATTCGTTTCAACTTCTCCGGATTTATGAACTTTAAGAGATATGTTCCAACGATATAAGCGAGAAAGAGGAATGGGATGGAATAGATGGGGAGCATCAATAAATTCGCTGTCACATAACCTGAAATCGAAAATGACGCTAACGTGATAAAATCGATCAGTATTAGATAGGTAATCATGCACCCGCGTATAAATGTGCTATCGTAACCCTGATTCACCAATCCCAAAACAATTTGAGGCCCATTTATTCCGGTCAGGACCCCCATAGAACCGCTCAAAAAACCGAGCGTAGTAAAAAGTAGTCCCTCATTCTCGGTTCTGAAGTGTATATCGAAGAGAAAGAGGATGGAAAAGGTCAACACACTCACCCCTATGATCAACCCCACTATTCTCTGTGCTAATAGACCAAACAAAACTATTCCCGCAACTATACCGGGAACTCCGCCGACAAAGATGTGCTTAACCTCAAAATTGAGCTTCTCTTTAAGTATAAATACGACCGCCACAGCACATTCCAGGAGTATAATATAAACAACCGCATGCTTCGGCCCCAAAAAGAGCGAAATTAAGGGTGTTAATAGCATCGCAGAACCAAAGCCGGTAATAACCCGCACGGTAAAACCAAAAAAGACAAGCAAGCCCAGCAAGAGGTAAACGTAAAAGTCCCACATTTCGCTTAAGCAACTGTTGTATGTTATTTGTCTTTAATTTTTTCATTCTTCCATTCTCAAGGTGAGTGCACTGAAAGAACGGGAGCCGATTTCAGTCAGTCTGCGATGAAAGGTCTGGTAGGCAAGAATGTATTAATTATTCTTTTGTGACCTTTTGCATCAGTGCAAAAAGATTAAGTCAGCCTCCAATTGGAAGTTTTCTCATCCTAAAAAATACCTCTATCAACTACTTCGTCAAGCTCCCTTTGCACCTCAATCGCCCTCTTAATCGCCTTCACCACCCTTATCAACGATTATCAGAGCCGATTTCCAGAAAAACTCTTTTTCACATCTTCAGGCAACAAGTCCTTCCATCCCACAGGATATACTTTCCTTTTCAGTCTTCCCCCTTCTTCTGACTCATTTATTCGGGTTAAGCCGACCTCTTCAAGCCTTTTAATAACAGTGCCTCAATTTCCTCATCGGTGAAGCCCAACTGACGCAGTACAAGTTTCATGTATTTCGGTGCGAGTTCTCGCCTACCCATCACCACCGGTGCTCGGTACATCCGTCCGTCTTTTTCACGTTCGAATATCGCATGGCTGGTACCTCGCTGTCTGACGAATCTGGCACCTCCTCGTGCAAGAAGCTTGACAAACTTCTTACTCGACATAGGCGGAACTTTCTTAGACACCTGCACTAACCTCAAAGGCTATGGTTTCCGAATAAGCCCAGTCTTGCGATGGTCGCACCTGCTCGACATCTTCGATGAGAAATTCGCGAAGAACATCAGGAGGAGCGGGTCGTATTTCCGCCTCAAGCTTGTTCTCTTTCATGTACGAGAGATATTCTTCACAGGCCTCTTGCAGCATCTTCCGTGCCTCTTCGATGCTTTCGCCCTGACTGGCTACGTTGAGTTCAAGGCACAACGCCACGTAATAATCCCCCGCCTTTTTGAGTAAGCCCGTCAATTGCATGGTCATTTTTATAAGGATCGCGTACTAATAAAGCTTTCTTTAATCCGTCCAAGCTCTCTTCTTCAGTATAAATAGAGTATCCTAAAGCCCTTGCTTCATATCCACCTTCTACTGATTCCTCCACAAGAAATATTATCTCGTCCATTTCCACTCTTTATATACCTCCTCCCTCTTATAAATCTTCTTCAACGTTCCATAAAACCTCGTCAATCCCCCTTTGCACCTCAATCGTCCGTTCAATCGCTTTCGTCACCTTCATATAATGCTCTAATTCCTCTAAGGATAATTTACGCCCTTTCCTATCCTTAAATACTTCCCCATCACTTGATATGCCCCTATTCGGTCAAGATAGACATTCTCAACGATGTCATAACCGCTTTCCGAAAAAACTCTTTTTCACATCTTCGGGCAACAAGTCCTTCCATCCCACGGAATATACTTCCCTTTTCAGTCTTCCCCCTTCTTCTGACTCATTTATTCGGATTAAGCCGACCTCTTCAAGCCTTTTAACTAAGTTATATACCTCCTCAGCGTTCCATCCCAACCTTTCCGAGATGTCGTAGATGGTTAGACCCCTATTCGCATTAATGAACTCATAAAGATAATCTTCTGCACTGCAATATCCCCCTTTATCTCTGCTTTTATTTGCATCTATTAATTATATTATAATGAGCAACGAACTATAAATGATGGTGATTGAGATGGAAGTGATAAAGCTTAAGGTTCCAGACGTTCCGACGGCTCTTGGTGTATTAGAGTCATCACTCAAAAGAGAGTTGTTTTTGCTTGATAAGAGCATCTTTAAGACAAAGAAGAGGCTGACGGATTTTGAAGAGAAGAAAGGAATGCGAAGCGAAGAATTTTATGAAAAATTCGATAAAGGACTTGCGGGCGATGACCAGGATACTATGCTGTGGGCTGCTGAGTATGAGGCGTTGAAAGTATTGGAAAATGAGCGCAGCATTATCGAGCGAATGCTGAGTCAATGCGAGTGAAAGACTACTTTTCAGAAATTCAGAACCTCCTGCATAGGTCGGCGTTTATTGAAAACGTAGATGTCGAATATGAGTTGAAATCAGTTTGAGTGATTACATCTTATTTTTGTCTATGCACGTTCCTTAAAGTTCCACTGAATATTCTTGCGATTATGCCTCGATTTTTCAGAAATCTCGCCCTTGCAAGCTCCAGCACAGTTCGGAGTTCAGATTACTTCTTCTTTAAAAAATATCGTCAATCCTCCTTTGCACCTCCCTCGTCCTCTCAATCGCCTTCGCTACCTTCATATAATGCTCTATTTCCTCTAACGATAATTCACGCCCTCTTCTATCCTTCAGATACTTATCCAGCACCTGATACGCACCTATTTTATATTCCCATACCTCTTTTGCAATGCCCTCGAAATACTGCTCCTTATTGAAGTAAATTTGTTCATTCTCCTCGTCGTATATTACTTTTTCCACTTTATTCGTGCCGCTCTCTGGAAATCCTATTTCTCTACCACGTTTTTGAAGTGCAGAATCTTTCAACAAATGAAGCTCTACCAATTCCTTGCCAAGCTCGCTCAAAGCCTTGAACCTCTCATAATCCAAAGGTAACGGTATTCTGGGGAAATCAATCTTCAAGAATTCCTCGTATCTCTTTCGGTAAGAAGGTGAATAAAGCACGGCATAAATGTAATGGAAAATCTCCTCTGGTGTTGGTTCTGCACCTACCGATTCCTTTATGGCTTGTAAAAACTCGTCAGTGAAATTGCAGGTGCGTTCTTGTTTGGGGGTTTTATCATCTAGCAGCTTTGCTTTAGGACCCTCAGGGTAGAGGTAGAGTGGGAAGAAGTAAGAGCCATCAGATATAAAGTGTCGGTCTCCGATGAAATGGCAATTAAAAACACTAAAAGATTCTGTCTTTGGAATTTTTCTTATTGTAGCTAAGGCAAAATTATATTTATTCAAAACATGCTTCATTAAATCCATTCTATCCCTTTCTACTAAGAGGGGTTCATAACAAATCCATCTATTATCAAAAGGACGGTAAGCATAGGGATAAATTTCCTTCTCCAGCACTTCCTGCTTTACTTTTTCTCTTGCGTCCTTTAATTCCCATGTCCCTGTATCTCTAAGCTTCAATTTCTCTTTAACCAACTCATCGGATAAACTTCCTGTAAATATCTTCAGTCTTTGAACAATTTCTTCTCTAGCAAATCCTACAACAAGGTGATCTCTATGGGTGTTGATTCCACTCGACCACTCTTTAAATATATCAGTCACCTTCCAAAACTTCTCATATTCCTCCCGCAGAGCGAAATCTTTCGGTACGAAGAAATAATAAGGCTCTTTTGGCTCAAGCTCCTGCCAATCCATGCTTTCCACATCATTCTCAAAGAGATAAGGATATTTTACCTCTTTTCGCAGCCCCCATACATCTGCATAATAAACCTTCTTCTCCTCTAAAGGCTTATCCAACTTTACATAAATCGCAATCGCAACGCCTTGCTGAATATCAAATACATTCTCATCCTTCCCTCCCTCTGGCGTTTTCTCTCCTATCCGCGAAGAGCCGTGCAAATTTAAGATGTAAATCTTATCAAACGTCTCAAGCAACTTTCTCCGCATACCGCGATGGATTACGCCCGAAAGATACGAATTGTTCGTGATAAACCCTAAAATTCCCTCACCTGCGCGATCTAACTTCCAATGTGCAAATCTGATGAACTTTATGTAATCATCAGAGAGCGGCTGAATATTCCGCTCTTGTTTCACATCCTCCTTGTAATCGTCCATCAGTTTCTCAATAAACGCTGATTTGTTCTCCGAACTCACCGAATACGGCGGATTGCCGAGCACAACCAGAATAGGAATCTTCTCTTTCACCTCTTTCGCTTCCTCCGCTTCCTTAATAAGATTTGTCAGCGGAAGCGCCCGCTGTTCCGGCTCCTTCATCTCCAGCGTATTCGTCAGGAAAAATTTGAACCGCTTATTGCCATTATTCCTGAAATCGTAGCCAAGCTCCTCCAGAAGCATTGCGACTCGAAAATGCCCGATCACGTAAGGTGCAACGAGGATTTCAAACGCATGGAAATCCCGCAGTATGTGCTCCTCCAAATAAGACCAAATGAGGCCAGCTCTTCTTCTCTCTTCTAACTCCTCCTTTACCTGTTTTATCGCTTGAATAACAAAGGTTAACGTTCCAGCCGCAGGGTCTAAGAGCGTTACATCGCGCGATGCAAAGCCCTCATCCTTACCAAAATCAGCCTTCAATAGCTTGTGAATGCTTCGCACGATGTAGGAAACCACCGGGAGTGGCGTGTAATACACACCCAACCTCTGTCTTTCTTCTGGATCATAGGTAGCGAGAAACGTTTCGTAAAACTGAATTACCGGGTCCTCTTCCCATTTCGTTATCTTGAACTCCTCGTGAATCGAAGCGACATCTGCTTTCTCAAGCATCTCTGCTATGTCATCAATAATCCAGGTTAGTGATGCTGGAAAATCCGGTCCGACGAAGGTATAAAAAATCTCTCTCAACAAAGGTACACTCTCCGGGATATACCTCCATGCGCCTACCTTCAAATTCGTCTCCTCCAGCTTATACATTCGCATCCACGCCGCAAACAGCCCGTATGCAATTGTTTGTGCGTACAAATCTGCAAATTTCTCTTTCGTCAGCGTCTCTATGAGATTCTCCTGAAACGCGTGATAGAAATTCATCACCGCTTCTTGCCCTGCAGAAAGCTCCTCGTTCAAAACTCCTTCAAGCAGCCTCGTCCTCTTCGCAAGCGCTATCGATAGGTCATTCGAGTTCCTTATCTCTGGCGTTGAGAACTCGAAGAACATTTCAAGTAGTCCATAAAATTCTTCCAGGTTCTGAGGCGATGGGACTTTCAAATTCTGTAAATCCAACTGCCTACCCACTTCTACCCGAGCTCGAAGCGCCCCATCTTTATACAACCAGAACTCCAAGAAATTTGTCAAAATAAGATTGGGAAGGTATTCACGGTATCTCTTTAATTGTTCGGAATCCTCAAAGTCTTTCAGATTCTTATCCACACCTTTCGCTTCGATATGACCAATAATCTCTCCGTCTCTTCTGACGAAAAAATCCGGTATACCCACTTCAGTTCTCTTCGGCAAAACAAACGGGAATGTTGAATAGCCAAAAATCTTCCCACTTTCCTGGATAAAGTGTTTCAAGCAATCGTAAAAACTGCCTTCACTGAAGTTCCCACCTACGTAAATCTCATAAATTTCCTCAAAATATCTCTTGAGCGCTTTTCTAAGTTTCTCTTTCGCTTTCTTATCCATTTATCTCTCTTTATTTCTTTTATGGATGAAATAGCTATAAAAACTAAAAACCTGAGCCTTTGAAAAACTTCTCCTTTAGAATCCCCATCGCCTCCTTCTCCCTCCGACTCCCGCATTTCTTGACGATTTCGGCATATCGTTCCATCAGCTTCCTCATCTCCTTCTTTTCTCGCTCATCTTTGGTTATATCAAATCTCGTTGCGAGAATAGCAGCTTCGATTGCCGCATTCAGCCCTCGGTTTATCGCTTTTATCTCTTTTCGGTTTATCTTGACTGCACGAGGTAGCACCTGAAAATGGAGATAGTCGCTGCGTTCTTCTATTAAAACACTCGTGAATGCGATCCATGCGTTTGCTTTCGCTAAGACGGGCACGCCTGCAAAATCAGCGAAATGCGCTTCGCTCAGATGCTCAAAGGCTGCTTTCACAAATATGACCGCATCATCAGTCACATTCGCCGCTAACATGTTTGTTTCCAGCACGTTAGCAAGCGTTTGCGAACCCTTATAGAGCTTCACAAAGTGTAGAGGTTCGCCTGTACCCTCATTAATTACGGTTATTATCCCGATAGGAGCTGCATTCGGCATTCCGGAAGCCGACTTCGTGGTGACGATTACTTCTGATATGCCCTCTCCTATCCCAGCTTCTTTCAACTCCATTTTTCTTTGGGGCAGGTCTGCTGACTGCTTGTTCAGGCACGGTATATTAAATATGTAAGAGTTACTCTTTCACTTCCTTACCTTCCACAAATGCCCGCACATTCTCGATGATCTGCTCAAATGCCTCAGTTACTCTCGAGCCCTTCTGCAGGACAAAGGGCGTCCCGCTATCCGCGGCTTCTACCATCTGCGGGTCAAACGGCACCCTGCCGAGGAACGGCACGCCTAATTCTATCGCCGCTCGCTCCCCTCCACCATACTTGAAAATGTTTATCTCGGTTCCACAGTGCGGACACACAAATCCACTCATGTTCTCTATTATGCCTATGACCGGCACTTGCAGCACCCGCGAGAAGTTTACCGCCTTTCTCGCACTCAATAACGCTAAATCCTGCGGCGTTGTGACAATGATCGCGCCATCTACCTTTTTCATCAGTTGCACAACACTGAGCGGCTCGTCACCCGTCCCTGGCGGGAGATCAATAACCATATAATCCAGCTCACCCCACTCCACACCGGTGAGAAATTGTCGTATCGCATTCATCTTCAATGGCCCCCGCCAGATAACCGAAGCGTCCTTGCTCGGAAGTAAAAATCCTATCGAAATCGCTTTCAGCCGCGGTATAACCTCAACCGGGTAGATTTTTCCTTCTATTACCGCTGGCCGCTTGTCCTCGATCCCCAATATCTTCGGCACATTCGGCCCATGTATATCAGCATCCATCAACCCCACATCTAAACCATTCATACCGAGAGCAAAAGCGAGATTCGCTGCCACCGTTGTTTTCCCTACACCTCCCTTTCCACTCATCACCATTACCTTGTGCTTTACCTTTGCCATTCTCGCTTCCACTGCCTCTTGCGGCTCTTCCACTTCGTTTTTCCTTTCCTCCTCATTTTCTGCGCCCATTTTTTATTTTTCACCCCTAACCTGATCTTAAACCAGGAAATATGCCGGAAAGCCCACACACCTTCGACCTGGCAGTATGAGTTAAGAAAAAGAGAGATGGAAAAATTTTAAAAGATGAATTATATCGTTCCTCTTTCAAGATAAAGAATACGGATAACACGCAGCTTCGTTTGACATACCTTCCCAGCGGGGAACTTCAAACAAAACAGCCTTCACAACTCCCCCAATTCCTCCTCCTCTAATCGCTTCACCATCTCTTTAATAACCGCTTCCAAATTTTCTTTATTATCAAAATCCTCCACTAACAGCCCTTTTCCATTACCCTTTTTCTTTTCTTTAATAACCGAAATAAGGTTCGCCATTGCCCTTTCTAGATCATCCACGATGCTCACAGTCGCGTACTTCGAAGTACGCGATAAAGGATTCAAATCAATGGCTATCACCTTCTTCCCCATCTTGATAAGTGCTTCGCATCTATCACCATCTTCTAAAGGCACAAGAACAACATCAGCACTGTATATTCCTTCTCTATCAACCCGTGCACGTGCATGCTCTATTCCCGGTATTCTCGCATCTGCTTTATCACCAAGCACGTGAGCAGCGCCGTGCCGCTCCAAATGCTCCTTTATCTTCCTCACCCGCTCTTCTGTCCAATAAAAGATGTTCACCTCTAACGGTGCGTCCAGTAGTTCGCTCAGCTCTATCACCTTTTCGGGGACTAATGCGGCGACATTGCCGTTCACTGAAATCACCGGCTTCTTCGCGGTGAGCAACAAAGCAGCGGCAGCTTCTGTCGCTTTCATCGCAGCCGATAGCGTCCGTTCACCAATCAGATAATCAAAAGCTTCACCCCTGCCATGTGCGATTAAGCCCTGTTTGCTTGTTATCCCGGCCTCTATGCCTGCAACAAGCTTTTCACGTTTCATTAAAGACTTATATCGAGGATGCGTCTCTGGAACTCTAAACATAACCCTTAAAAGAAATTTTTACAAAAGAAAGGATTTATTTATTATTTTCTTTTTATCGTAATCTCGCGCTTCTTTGGCATTATCTGCCGCAAGAGCTCTTTAAATTGCGCATCGGTTATCATACTCTTTATCCTTCCGGTCTGCGCCAATGCGATGAGCTGATTCTCCAACTGTTCTGCAAATTCAGGCTTCGCCATTCGTATGGTATTTAACCGCTCTCTCGCCTCTGACGTGAGAATCTGCTTGATAATGTTCTTTTTTGCCTCTTCTATCTCTTTCCTCCTCTCTTCTTCCGCAGCCGCCCCCGCCTGTGCCTGCATCATCTGTTCATACTTTCTCTTTCGTATCTCCTCTAATTCCTCGTCATCTGCCATCTTTTAACACCTGCCTCTCCTTCTACTCCTCCTTCGTTGATTCATCCATAATCTCTAGCTCACGAGCAGTAGTATCGAGAAATTTTTGCCCCTCGGGCGATATCTTCCGTCCCTTTTTCGTTTTCGTTACATACCCTGCTCGTTCTAACTGCGAAAGCACCTCTCGTATTATCTTCCCGGAAGCTTCTCTGAACCGTTCTCTCTTCACACCCCTCCCCACTCTTCCTCCGTAACGGGTGCGCAGCCTTGCCACCCCCACTGGTCCGTGAATATATATCTGCCGGAGCACCGATGCACATCTCACCCACCACCAGTCTTTATCCTGTGGGGGTAATTCCTTATTTGCCATCCCTTTAACATTTATGCCCCATTTTGGCAGAGAAATCGCTTTGTTCTTCTTTAATTTCTCACCCACCACCCGCACTAGTTTATCCGGTGGGACATCGTATACTGTGGTCATTTTATTTTATCCATTTATATTCCCTCAAAACATAAAAACTTAAGTGGTAAAAGTAATTGCTGCTTCGTGGAAGGAGAAAGCATAAATGGATGTAAAAATTGGATTAGAATGTCATGCTCAGCTTCTTACTCAATCAAAATTATTTTGCTCCTGCTCCACGGACTATCATAATGCTGAACCAAATACGCACGTGTGTGCAACCTGTTTGGGCTTACCCGGAGCTTTGCCAGTGGTAAATGAGCGTGCAATAAGATATGGCATAAAAGTGGCGCTCGCGCTCGGCTGTACCATCCAGCCCAAAGTAATCTTCTACCGGAAGAATTATTATTATCCTGACCTCCCACGGGGTTTCCAGATTACACAATATGAATTCCCCATTGCGTTTAATGGATTAGTACGAATTGAAAGTGATGGTGGGAAAGAGAGGGAAATAAGAATAAAGCGGGTGCACATGGAGGAAGACCCCGGTAGGCTGGTGTATAGAGGTACAATAGACACCGCAACATATTCGCTTGTTGATTATAACCGGTCAGGAATACCGTTGGTGGAGATAGTGACCGAGCCCGACCTCAAGTCGCCGAAGGAGGCACGCATATTTTTAGGGAAGTTAAGGAGTATATTGGAGTATTTAGGCGTGTTTGAGGGTGATTTGGAAGGCGCGATGCGCGTTGATGCGAATATATCATTGAAAGGAGGAGAACGGGCAGAAGTAAAGAATATCTCTTCTTATAAAGGTGTGGAGAAGGCGTTGTCGTTTGAGATAACACGACAGAAGAATTTGTTGCGGAGAGGTCTTACCGTTCAGCAGGAGACGAGACACTACGATGAAACGCGTGGTGTAACGCTTTCCTTGCGGACGAAAGAGTTTGAGCATGACTATCGCTACTTTCCGGAGCCAGACCTCGTGCCCATTCGCATTTCTAACCGTATAGAAGAGATAAGGCGGGAGATACCAGAACTCCCGGACGAAAAGAAGCTTCGATTCATCGCACAGTATTCGCTCACGATGGAGCATGCGAATGCGCTCACCTTCGATAGACATATCGCGGATTTTTATGAAGTAGTAGCGTCAAAAATAGATCCAAAGCTGAGTGCTACTTGGATTGCGGATGTGCTGAAAGGGGAGTTGAATTATCGCTCTATCTCAATGCGAGAGGCGTCAAAAAGAATCTCGCCCGATGATTTCGTCGCTATGCTGAGGTATCTGAAGAAGGGTGTGATTACAGAGCGAGGAGCAACGGAAATAATACGGGAGATGCTTGACTCTGGTGGTAAGCCTGAGGAGATACTAAGGAGCAAAGGATTGGCAAGTATAGGTTCGGATGAGATTGAAAAAGCGATACATGCAGTGATAAAGGAGAATGAAGCTGCAGTTAAGGATTACAAAGCAGGTAAAAAGGAAGCCTTGAATTTCCTCGTCGGACAGGTAATGAAGCATACACGCGGAACCGCAGATCCAAAAGAAGTTCGTGCGATGCTCACGCGGAAAATAGATGGTGAGATCTGAATGATGAGCTCGTGGTGAGTCTAAAAGTGGAAAAACCAAAGCGCTAAATTCCTTCCTTCTGTCTCAGCCCGTCTTCATCTGCATATCTCTCTATCAACGGACTTAATTCATCGCTATACCACCCCTTTTTAATAAATCGGGGATAGATGGGCAGCCTTTCCCTTAATTCGAAGGGCGCAATTATTCTCCTGAGTTCTGCCTCACGTGGCCACGGTGATTCAGGATTTATGTAGTCTATGGTTCTTTCCGATATCCCACCGAGGTCTGACGCACCCAGTTCTATTAATTCTTTCGGTGATGTTAAATTTGGAGGGACCTGTATCGCTATTTCGTCAGGCAATAATTCTCTCGCTGCACGGACAACATCTTTCATCTCCTCAAAACTCGGCGGGTTTCTGTTCCACATCGGCGTGAATGGCTTAGGCAAAAAAGGCTGAATGATAACTTCTTGTATATGCCCGTAGTTCTCGTGTAGCGATTTTAGAGCCTCCAAAGAGTGAATACGATCTTCTTTTTCTTCTCCTATGCCCACTAATATGCCCGAAGTGAACGGAATTTTCAGTCTTCCTGCCTCTTTTATCATCTTCAATCGCACCTCTGGATCTTTGCCCGGCGATCTCCTATGTGCTTCAAGCTCTGCGGTCGTCTCAAGCATTAAGCCCATTGAGGCATTCACGTCTCGTAACGCCTTGAGCTCCTCCGTACTTAACACGCCTAAATTGCAGTGCGGGAGTAAACCATGCTTTATCGCAAGCCTGCAGAGTTTCTTCGTATATTCAACGAGCGAGGTACACCCTGCTTCGATGAGACGGTTTTTGAAGAATGAAGAGAGATACGAGAGTTCTGGGCTCTCGCCCGTTGTAAAAAGGGCTTCGGTTGCCGCCCCTTTGGTATGGGCAAGATTCAGAAATTCCTTCACGCCGATGACATGCGCATCTTCAAAGCTGCGAGCTCTAAACCCACAGTAGTCGCATGCATTCCTGCATACGTTCGTCACCGGTATGAAAATGTTCTTGGAGAAGGTGATGTATCTGTTCTTCATTCTATTCAATAACTCCGCTAAAGTATAAAAGCGTAAATAAACAAAAGTAGAGTAGGGTGTAAGAAGATATGAAGATAATACCAGGCATTTCCTCACAGATCTTGGCTACAAGAATCGCGGCGGAACTGGGCGGTGAAGCTTGTTTATGCGAGTTCAAGAAATTTCCTGATGGCGAGTTGTATACGCGCGTGGTTGACGGGATAAAAGACGAAGAGGTAATCATCGTGCAAAGCCTCATGGCTGATACTGGTCTGATATCCCTGTTACAATTGATCGATGCCGTTGAAGAAGCACATAAAACAAGCGTGGTTATCCCTTACCTGGGGTACGCAAGACAGGACAAGAGGTTTAAACCCGGTGAAGCGATCAGTTCACGGGCAATCGCAAGAGGCATAAGCTTTGCCGGCATCGTTGATAAAATTTATGTGGTTAACGTGCATAATAGAGCAGTTTTGGAGTATTTTGATGTCGAGGCAAAGAATTTGGATGCGGCTCCTCTAATTGGTGATTACATCGCGAAAAAGGGGATAGCGAAGCCGGTGATAATCGGGCCCGACGAGGGTGCGAGAGAATTAGCGAAAGCAGTTGCTGCCCCTCATGGCTATGCTTACGATGTGCTGGAGAAGAAACGGATAAGTGGTGATGAGGTGGTAATAAAGCCGAAAGAGCTGAGCGTGGACGGAAAGAACGTTATTATCGTGGACGATATCATCTCCACGGGTGGTACCATAGCAGAAGCGGCTTCCATGATTAAAGCACGAGAGGCAAACGAAATTTATGTCGCCTGCATCCATGGACTTTTTGTGCAAAATGCACCCCTGCGAATACGCAACGCAGGCGTCAAAGAGATAATCGCAACAGATACAATAGAATCAGTCTTCAGTGAGATAAGCGTCGCAAAGATGATTGCAGAAGAATTAAGAAGGTGAAATCACATATCAATTGTACGCATGGCGCTCTTCGTACATTCCGTAAGCGATACTCACAGCCAGAATAAGATATCCCACACCTACTGAACCCAGAGTGCCGAACATATTCGCAATCACAAGCAAAGCACCCAGGATACCACATCCCATCATCGCAATCTTCAGCGTGTATCTATCCAACTCTCTTCTTATCGCTTTTATACCACTCCTATAATCGTGAATGGGAATGCCTGAATCACGAATCAATCTTCGTATATCCCTTGTTTCCATGCCCGGTGATAATTTCGCCCATAACCAAGCAGACATCATTGAACCGACAACCACTATTAATAGGTTAATTGCGATTCTTACCGCAATTTGCCAACCCAAAATGTTCGGGTCCACAAGTGGAGGAAACCAATCCCATGGACTGTAAATAGGTTCGAGATAATACACTAAGCCTGATGCTGCTGCTCCCGTTATTTCATCATACGTCCCGAAGATAGTAATCCCACGAGAATAAAGTAGCCTTCCAAAACCATGTATGTTTGCTGGCAGTATCATTCCTAAGTTCAAAAACACCAGAGGAACCGCAATTGCGTGGGTGAACTGCACAAACTTAATTGGAAATCTGATTCTACCACGCCTCCTTTTTAAACGGTCTGGTATTTTTATTTCTATATATGCACTCGCCAGGTAAATAACAAGGAGAAACAGTGTGATAGTTGTGATAAGCGCTATTAAGTGATGCTGGAAAAGGAACGTTAATCCTCAACTCAATATCTCGTACCTCGATACTTGGAGCGCTATTTCTATCCATCTCGGAACCACACCAATTGCTAATCCACTCTCGTCAGGCATCCAACTTACAAGCCCCATTATCAGTTGTTGCGAGACTCCAGCAAGAATAAAAAGACCAACACCTGAACCTATCCCCCACCGTGACACCACTTCCTCCATATAATAGACGAGCATACCGACGATGAATATCTGGATGAAGAGTAAGAAGGAGATGAAGCGCAAAGATACACCAAGCTGTGATGCTATATCCTGGCTGGGCATATAAAAACCAATCGTATACGTGTAGCTTATGAGAACCGCAAAGCATAGAACGAGCAGTTTCTGTATGTTCACATAAAACATCTGGTCCCTGGGATTGGTTAAGTCAAATTTCAGTATTTTTGGACCTGCTAATATCTGTAAAATAATGGAAGCACTTATAATTGGCTGAATTCCAATAGCAGTTAATGAATACGCTTCCCCTGCGAATATCGCTCTGAACCTTCCAAAAAGGTCCAGCGATTCCGGAGAGAGCCCGAAGAGAGGGATATTACTCAAGGCGAGATAAAGAATAAGTATAGTGAGGGTAACAATGAGTCTTGTCTCCAAAGTAATACGTCCTTTTGGGCGTTCAACCATCGGGATTTTACTTAAAAAGGGTGTTAAACTATCCCTTAGTTGTATCACTTTCATCTCGCCTTGTTAAGTTACTTATTCTCCGCCAAAGAAGCGTCTCATCATCGGATACATCTCCATCATCTGCTCTGATGCCACATCCTCATAAAGCCGGTAAGCGATGCTCACCGCCAGGAGTAAGCCTGTCCCGGATGCCTGCCCAAGTGTGCCGAACATATTTGCAAGCACCGCTAACACTCCCAGGATAGCGCCACCCATGATCGCTATCTTTGGTATGTATCCCCCCATAATTTGTTCGATCATTGCGGGATTTCTCCGATGTCCAGGGATTTGGAGTCCTGACCGGTAAATCTGCGCTGCCACATCCTTAGCCCCCATTCCCGTTGTATTTATCCAGAAGAGAGCAAATATCATCCCACCTATAATCATGAAAGCGAGGTCAACAGCCAATCTCAGGCCAATTTGCCAACCCGCAATGTCTGGTGGTACTAAACCAGGGAACCAGTCCCAGGGACTATAAATAGGGTCGAGATAATACATCAAACCTGAAACCGCAGTGTTTCCTTCAAATGTGCCAAAGATGGTAATGCCACGAGAATAAAACATTCGTCCAAAACCCTGTATGCTCGCCTGTAATGCCCTAACCAGAATCATCGGCAGCACACTCGCGTATAAAAGCTTGATGGGGAACTTACCACGGGCACCTCGTGCCATAGAATGCGCCAGTGGTATCTCCAACCGCGTACTCTCGAGGTACACAACGAGGAAAAAGATCCCTATCGTTGAGAAAAGCGCGATTAAGTTGTGCTGGATAAGGAACGTTATTCCTCCCTCTAATATCACATACCCTTCCACATGAAAGGGTGACTCTGGCCATAATAGCTGTATCCACCGCGGGATCACACCAACTGCCAATCCCCCTCCACCTTCTGCGGAGACCCAACTTATAAGCCCGGTAATTACTTGTTGTGAGACACCTGCGATGATGAACAAGGAAACGCCTGAGCCTATCCCCCATTTCGATACCACCTCGTCCATGAAGTAGATAAGCATTGCGCCGATGAAGATCTGGATGAAGAGCAAGAATCGGATGCCTTCCAGAGATATACCGAGTTGGTCCGCTATCGCTTGGCTGGGCAGATAAAAGCCTACAACATACGTCAGGCTAATGAAAGCGGAAAAGGCAACGACGAGCAATTTCTGTATATTTTGATAAAAAGCCTGGTCTCTGGCATCGCTCAAATTTAATTTTATGATACCCGCACCAACCAGAAGCTGTAAGACAATCGAGGCATCAACAATTGGCATGATTCCAAGAGCAGTCAGCGAGAATCGTTCTCCCGCGAATATCGCACGCCATCTGCCAAAAAGGTCCAGCGATTCTGGCGAGAGCCCGAAAAGGGGGACGTTCCCCAGTGCAAAAAAGAGTATGAGTATCGCAACAGTCCAGCCTAACTTCGCTTTAAAGTGAACGTGCCAACCCGGGCGTTCAACCATCGGGAATTTACTTAAGATCGGTGTTAATGCATCTCTTAGGCGTATCTCGGTCATCTAAGCACCATTCACGCTCCGCTTTCCACTTCTACCACTCCACCCACCCGTTCTATTTTTTCCTTCGCCGTTTTTGATACCTTATCCGCTTTGAGCATCAGCTTCTTCGTTACTTTCCCCTTACCCAATAATTTCTGTATGCCGAGTTCATGTACATCGAGATAAATGGCATCGCCTTCTTCTTTAGCCTTTCCTTGCGCGAGCAGTTCTTCGAGCAGTTCTTCCAACTCACCTACATTCACCGCCTTATCGTCACTGCGACCTTGCTGTTGCGAGACAGAGCTGCGTTTCCCTTTGACAATACCCATTTTCAAAGACCGCACAACGTGGACATCGTATGCACCGGCATTACCAACGCCACCTCTGCTTCCTTTACCTCTCCTCTTCTTATGCGAGCCCCCACCGCAGGTTCTTGTTCCCCGTATCCTTTTTATCCTCTTCTTCATACTGTACGCAGACCTCTCATCATAACCTACCAGCAATTTAAAGGCATATCTTATATACCTTTCTTTTTATACCTTGACAATAGTATAGTTTACTTTGTATTATAAATTGGAGGATTTGGGGAGATGGTAAAGATAGATATAAAAATAGAAAATGTTGTAGCGAATGCACGGATTGCTGATAGCTTAGATCTGGAATATATCGAATCGAAGTTAGAAAATGCGATGTTCACGAAAAAGAAATTCCCTGGTCTGGTGTATAGAACAAAAGATCCAAAATCCGCTTTTCTTATCTTTCGTTCGGGGAAAGTGGTATGCACTGGATCGAAGACCGAAGAAGGTGTTCGGAGGGTGATAGATAAGCTTGCTGCAGAGCTCAGGAGCATAGGTATAAAAGTGGGAGAGCATCCGGATTTTGTAGTGCAAAATATCGTCGCTTCTGCCAATATTG